>JAFSYM010000004.1 GCA_017450005.1 Clostridia bacterium | reverse complement strand
TGCGCAGACAGGAAATCTGAATTACTCTGTTCTTAGATTTTGAGCCGGAGGCACACAAGCCGCCTCCGAAGGAGGCTTGCCCTTGACGGGTTCCGGAAGAAATGTTACCATCAGCAATCCGACGTGCGCAGAAACACTCTGCTCTTGAGTTTTTCGCCGTCGGCAAAATCAGAAAAGCATTTCTTTCGGGTTCAGTCAAGGGCGGCGACCCCATAACCGACACTAACAAAACAAAGCAGAACGTGACCGTAATACATTTTTCGGCGGGGTGACGTTCACTTTTGCAAAAGAATTCGTAGCGTCGTCTGCTTTGCTATGTTCTGTTTTATATACACAATGCGCTTTTTGGGCGTTTTGAGAGAACAACACCCTCTCAGATTCGCCAGAATGCGCTCAGATCAATGTTTGAAATCTACAGTACTACTGACAGTACCTTCACGATTTCATTCAACGATGGTGTAAACGAAAGGAGTGACGGATATGGAAGCAATCATCTTTTTTGTGTGCAGCGTTCTGCTCGTTCTTGGGTATGTACATGAGGACAGGTTCGTGCGTTTGGAGCGCCGTCTGTTCGGAGGTTTGGTCGTGCTGGCAAGTCTTTCCAGCAAAAAAATCTTGCAGTGGCACGGCAAATATGCTAAACTGAAAGCAGATTCAGGAAAGGGGTCTGACTATGCAGGTCACATTAAAAGGTTACAAGGTATCGGAACTACAGTTTGTCAGCAAGCTCGAAAACGGAACGCGCGTCGAGCTGGGTAACAGCTATTCGTATAACGTCAGCTATGCGTCGAATCATACGTGCCGCGGTGAATTCAGCATCAAAGTTGAGGACAAGAATAGTCCGGAAAAATTCGGCGTCAAGCTTGTGATGGTCGGTTTCTTTGAGTATGCCGAGGGTATTGAAAAAGAGCGTGTGCATGTGCTGTCTTTCAAGGAACTGTTCCCGTATGCGAGGGCGATCGTGACGACCGTAACGGCCAACTCCGGTATTGCGCCGCTTATTCTTCCGCCGATCGACATCGAGTCGCAGGATATTTACCGCTTTGAAAAGAATAACTGAAATATACGGATAATGCAAGTCGTATCGGCCAAACTGTAAAGGGAGGTCGATACGATGATCGAAAATGACACCGTCCGTTTGCTGCGTGAATGCGACGCAGGCGTGCGCATGGGCATAGCGTCCATCGGCGATGTACTGGATAATGTGCATGCCGAGTCGCTGCGTCAGCTTTTAACGGACAGCCGCGACGAGCATGAACGTCTGGGCAGAACGATTGACGAGGCGCTGCAGCGTTACCGTGACGAGGGAAAATCTCCGCCTGCGATTGCAAAAGGCATGTCTTGGATCAAGACGAACGTTATGCTGGCATTCGACGGTTCGGATCAAACGGTTGCGGATCTGATGACTGACGGCTGCGACATGGGCGTAAAGTCTCTGTCACGCTATCTGAACCAGTATGCTGCGGCAGACGAGGAAAGCAAGGATATCGCCAAAAAGCTCATTCGGATCGAGGAGCAGCTTGCGGTGGATTTGCGCGACTATCTTTAATTCTACACAGTATAAAAACAGCGCCTTTGACCGCTTTGGCCAAGGGCGCTGATGCATATTTCGGATCAATAGTCGGAGAACGGGGTGCTCACGTGCAGCAGCCGGAAGTTGACCGGCGCGCGATCCTTGTTGAATCTGTATACGCTCAGGACGAGTCCGACGGCAAGATATACACACAGATTGGACGAACCGCCCGCACTCATGAAGGGGAGTGTGATACCGATTACAGGCAGAACTTTCAGACACATACCGATGTTGATGAATACCTGACTGCCGATCATCAGCGCAGACCCCCAGCACAGGAGCTTGGACACATTGTCGCGCGTATTCTTTGCCACAAAGATAATGTGTACGACGACAAACGCCAGCAGACCAAGCAGCAGAATTGCGCCCCAGAATCCTAATTCTTCACATACTACTGTAAAGACCATATCGTTACGGCTTTCCGGAACCAGCCCGTTTTGCGTATATAGCCCTTTGAACAGCCCGGCGCCTTTGAATCCGCCGTTGCTGATGGCATTGATGCCCTGCTTTTGCTGGTAGATTATGGTTTCATAGGTCGAAGGTTCAAGCGCATTCGGATTATAGACCGCGAGAAAACGATCCTTTTGAAAGTCGGAGAAAAATATCATCCAAAGGATCGGCGCCGCAGCCGCGCCAAACGCGATAGCAGCGGCAAAATACCGCAGATAGACGCCGGAGAGGAACAAAAGACCGACGAAAATGAAAACGAAGACAAGCGCAGAACCGACGTCGCCGGTGCGCACGACCAGACCAATCGGGATTACGGCATGGACAAACAGCAGCAAAATGCTTTTCCACTCATTGATCTTATCACGCAGCATGTCCAGATGCATGGAAAACGTGATGATAAACGCAATTTTCAGTATTTCCGACGGCTGTACCATAATACCCAACTTCGGTATTTTGATCCATGTGAAGGCGTCGTCGCGCCCGTCCGGGCTGACGCCCCATTTAAACAGCGCCAGCATCAGCACCAATCCGACAACAGCAACGACCGGCCATAGTCGTATGATGAATTCGTAGTCCACGATGGAGATGAGCAAAGCTAAGAATATGCCGACAAGCACGGCAATCAGCATGACCTGCGTGTCGCGGTGCATGACTGTGCCGGAGGATATTTTATAAAGCGTTGCGCTGTGTACCATCAGCACGCCGAATGCCGATAAAAGCAAGCAGGGAATCAGCAGCATAAAATCTGTTTCCCGCAAAAAGTTTCTGAAGTACTGTAGTATTTTCAAAGGTTCACCCCCCGAATCTCTTTTATTATATCTTGAAAAATACAAGATTTCAAGTAAAAAGACTTTTAATTTGCAGAAATATGTGTTATAATATAGCGAATTATACCGGAAAGAAAGGAACGCCTCTCACCATGTCGAATTATGTTTCGCGCAGCGTGCAGGATACCGAGGCGTTTGCCGCGCAATATGCCCAGTCGCTTCATGCGGGTGATGTAATTGCGCTCTTCGGCGGTTTAGGAATGGGCAAGACGGCGTTTGTGCGCGGGCTTGCTTCGGGGCTGCACAGCAGCAGCGAAGTGAGCAGCCCGACTTTCGCGCTTGTACATGAATATGATGGGAAGTACCCGATCTATCATTTTGATATGTACCGTGTGCGCGATCTTGACGATCTGTATTCGACCGGTTTTTTTGATTATCTTGAAAGCGGCGGGATCGTTGTGATCGAATGGTCGGAGAATATCGAGCCGTATCTGCCGGAGAACGCGCGCAAAATCCGCATTTGCCGCACAGAGCATGAAAACGAGAGGAGACTGACGGTAGAAGATGAAGATACTGGCCGTTGAATCCTCTGCGGTTGCCGCGAGCGCCGCTTTGGTTGAGGACGGAAAGCTTTTGGGCGAGTTCTTTCTGAACGTCGGATTGACGCACAGCGCAACGCTCATGCCGATGATCCGTTCGCTTTTGCAGTATGCGGACGTGTCGATCCGTGACGTGGATCTATTCGCGGCCGCAAACGGACCCGGTTCGTTCACGGGCGTGCGCATCGGCGTTTCCACCGTTAAAGGTTTGGCGCAGCCGCTTGATAAACCGTGCATCGGCATTTCGACACTTTTGTCTATGGCGCACAATCTGCGCGGTTCAGACGCCTTGATCTGCTGCGCGATGGATGCGCGGTGCCGGCAGGTTTATACGGCGCTGTTTGAAGAAAACGATGGGCAGATCCGGCGACTGACTGAGGATAACGCCGTTTCGCTCGACGATCTTTGTGCACAATTAAAGTCACACGACAAAGAAATCATACTTGTCGGCGACGGCGCACAGCTTTGCTATGATGCGTTCAAAGATACGCTCCCGCGTGTGCGTATTGCGCCGCAAGCCGTGCGGTATCAGCGCGCGTCAAGCGTCGCGCTTGCCGTGTGGGAAAACCTTGCCGCACTGCAGCCGGTTTCTGCCGCTGCTTTATCTGTATCATACCTGCGTCCGTCTCAGGCGGAGCGCGAAAGAAAACAAAAATTGGAGGCTCAGAGATCATGATTGCATTGGGTTGCGACCACGCGGGATACCCGCTCAAAGAAGCACTGAAAAAGTATCTGGATTCGATCGGCCGTGCGTATATGGATTTCGGCACGGACAGCGAGGCGTCTGTGGATTATCCGATCTATGCGGCCAAAGCTGCGCATGCCGTAGCCGACGGAACGTGCGAGTGCGGCATTCTCTGCTGCGGCACCGGCATCGGCATTTCGATCGCCGCCAATAAGGTCAAGGGAATTCGCGCTGCGGTGTGTTCGGACGCGTACTCCACGGAGATGACGCGCCTGCACAATAATGCTAACATTCTCTGTATGGGCGCACGTGTCATTTCCGAGGAAAAGGCGATCGAGCTGACGCAGATCTTTTTAAACACGCCTGCGCTTGACGAAGAGCGGCATCGCCGCCGCGTCAAGATGCTTGAGGATATTGAAAACGGTATATTATAATTTCGGAGGGAATCAATATGTCAAACGTAACCATCACCAACCATCCGCTGATTCAGCACAAGCTGCATATCCTGCGCGACAAGAACACATCGTCGAGTGAGTTCCGTCGCCTGATCAGCGAAATCGCCATGCTTCTTTGTTATGAAGCGACGCGCGATCTGGAACTGGAACCGGTCGAAGTTGAAACACCGATTACGACAGCTACCTGCAGCGCTATTGCGGGCAAAAAGATGGCGTTTGTGCCGATTCTGCGTGCCGGTCTCGGCATGGTGGACGGCGTGCTGCAGCTCGTTCCCTCCGCGCGTGTCGGTCATATCGGTCTCTATCGCGATCCGAAGACGTTGAAGCCTGTTGAGTACTACTGCAAGCTGCCGTCGGACATTCATGAGCGCGAAGTTATTGTGCTCGATCCCATGCTTGCCACGGGCGGATCTGCTATCGACGCGATTACGCAGATCAAGCAGCGCGGTCCGAAGTCTATCAAGTTCATCGGCATTATTGCCGCGCCCGAAGGATTGAACGCACTGCGCAGCGCGCATCCGGACGTTGACATTTTCTGCGCAGCTTTGGACGAAAAGCTCAATGATCATGGGTATATTGTTCCCGGTCTCGGCGATGCCGGAGACAGAATATTCGGCACGAAATAAGTTTTTGAAAGAAGAGATCGCGTGTGGGCTATTCCCATCTTGAATTTCCGAAGGAAAGTGTTTTCCTTGTCACAGGCGGCGCTGGTTTTATCGGCTCAAACCTTTGTGAGCAACTGCTCCGACTTGAATGTAAAGTAATATGCCTTGACAACTTGTCGACAGGAAAACGCGAAAATATCGCCCCGTTTCTACAGGATTCGCGCTTCGTTTTCATCGAAGATGATATCCGCAATCTGCAAACCTGTCTGGATGCGTGTAAAGGGGTGGACTTTGTGCTGCATCAGGCGGCATGGGGCAGTGTACCGCGCAGTATTGAGATGCCGCTGGAGTATGAGCAGGTCAACATCCGGGGTACGCTGAACATGATGGAGGCCGCTCGCCGGTGCGGCGTGCGCAAATTTGTCTATGCATCCAGCTCATCCGTTTACGGCGATCATCCGCTTCTGCCCAAAACGGAAGGGCAGGAGGGGACGCTCTTGTCTCCCTATGCGCTGACCAAACGTGTTTGCGAGGAATACGGAAGGCTCTATAAAAAACTGTACGGCCTGGATACATACGGTCTTCGTTATTTCAATGTTTTCGGAAAGCGCCAAAATCCGGACGGTATGTATGCCGCTGTCATTCCGCGGTTTATCCGGCAGCTTTTGCACGGGGAGACGCCCGTGATTTACGGCGATGGTCAGCAGTCGCGTGATTTTACGTATGTTGAAAATGTTGTGGAGGCAAACTTCAAAGCCTGCCTTGCGGATTCCGAGTCGGCAGGCGAAGTTTTCAATATCGCCTATGGCGGCCGCGAGACACTGATTGATATTTACCACGCGTTGGCATCTGCGCTCGGCAAACACGTTGAGCCGGAATTCGGCCCTGCGCGTGCCGGGGATATTCGCCACTCCAATGCGGATATTTCCAAAGCGCGTCGTCTGCTCGGCTATGACCCGGACTACGATTTTGAGCGCGGCCTGCATTTGGCTGTGGACTGGTACAGGGAGAATCTGAAATAAAGGACGAACAGCATGAAACGTTTGATCAGCATTATTCTTTCGGTTTGCATTTTGGTTTCCGCTCTGGTAGTAAGCGTCAATGCGAAGCCGTCTGCGCCAGCATCCGCCGACGTCGATCCGGTTGTGTTTCTTCTCGGTTTTTCGACGGCGGATCTGTACTATGACGACGGTGTGTCCGAGGAAAAGGAACGCGTCTGGAATCTGACGGCAAACGGCATCATGGACCTTGTAACGGCAAATTTGCCGCAAACACTGTGGGGCTTGTTCAAGGCGGTTTTCTTTCATCGGTACGATACGCTCAATGATGCTGCGGCGAAAATTGCCAAGCCCGTTCTGGACAAGATGGAGCGTCTGACGATGCTGCCGGACGGATCTTCCAAATATGACGTTTCCGTCTATCCTGGCAAAGGCGAGGTGCCGCTTTCCTACCGCAAGTCAAGCCGGAACGTTTATCTGACGGACACCTACAGGGCGCTTATGAATCAGTACGGCCGTGTGTATGTATTTGTTGCCGACTGGCGTTTCGGACAGGTTGAACTTGCCCGTCAGCTCGATGCGTTTATTCAGCAGGTGAAAGTCGACAGCGGCAAAGATCAGGTGACGCTGTTCGGATTCAGCCAGGGCGGACAGACGATCGGCACATATCTGTACTATTACGGTGATCGCGGCGACGTCAAGAAAGCGGTTATGGAAACGCCTGCCATCGGCGGCACGAGCTTTACCGCTTCCATGCTGGACGCTTCGATGTTCGACCCGCAGGTCGCGACGATGATTCAGTTCGGCGAGGCGTACATGGAGACCGAGTATCATTACGAGTGGCTCGGCAGGCTGGTCACGCTCGCTCCGCTCAAGAAGTCGATTCTTTCCATTGTTTACACGCACGTTCTTCCGATTGCGCGCTACTGGGGGAGTCTGTGGGATCTCGTTCCCGCAAAGGATTATGACCGCCTCAAAGCGCAGTATCTGACAGATCCCGCGTGCGCGCCTCTGATTCAGGCCAGCGACGCCTATCATTATGAAGTATTGCCGAATCTCGGTGAAAAACTGAGATCTTTACAGGCGCAAGGCATTCCCTTGTCAATCGTCTGCAATACCGGCAGTCCGCTGCTGTTCTCCGGCGCATTTGAGAGCGACGGTATTCTCGACGCAGCCAATGTTTCCGGCGCACATACTGCGCCTTTCGGCAAGCGCTTGAGTACGTCTTCTGCCGATTCTGTATGCACAGATCCGACGCACCGACATCTGTCGCCGTCCATGTCGATCGACGCTTCCGCGTGTTATCTGCCGGAGAATACATGGTTTGTCGACGGGCAGTATCACGGCCAGTGCGACTGGGATAAGTATACATTTGAGCTGCTGCGCAAGCTGATTATGGAGGATACTTTGACGGATATCTATGCCGATCCGGCCTATCCGCAGTTCATGTATGCGCAGAGTCCCGCAGATCGTCTGAACATCTCGTTCAAAGACAGCGGCAGCTATGTGAGCGCATCCGATCTGACGATTACCAATCTGTCCGAGGAGCATGCAATTCGTCTTGTCGGCGTGCGTATTCAGGGAACGGCTCTGCACGTAAAAGTGCCGCAAGATACCGTTCTCGCTCCCGGCGATTCTGTCACGGTATCTGTATCCGGCAGTATGCCGAAGTCCGCGAAGTATACGCCCGTTACCGTTACTTTTGCGAACACCGATAAGCCTCTGCTTCTGCAGCAGAAAACGTTTAAAACATCCTGTCAATAAATCATTTTACATAAGGAGTGGTCATCATGGAAAAAAGAGAACAACTCTACGAAGGCAAAGCCAAAAAAGTCTTTAAAACAGACGATGAAGAACTGTATATCGTTTCCTACAAGGACGATGCCACAGCGTTCAACGGCCTGAAAAAAGGTACAATCGTCGGTAAAGGCGTGGTCAATAACCGCTTGTCCAATCATTTCATGCGTCTGCTTGAAAAAGTCGGTGTTCCGACGCATTACGTTGAGGAACTGAACGACCGCGAAACGCTGGTTAAAAAAGTGACCATCGTGCCGCTGGAAGTTATTGTGCGCAATATTGCGGCTGGTTCTCTGTCCAAGCGTCTCGGTCTGCCGGAGGGCACACCGATGAAGATGCCTGTGATCGAGTATTGCTACAAGGACGACGATCTTGGCGATCCGATGGTCAATGAATATCATATCTTCGCGATGGATATCTGTACCAAGGAAGAGCTGGATATTATTGCGGGCTATGCGCTGCGCGTCAATGCGTTCCTGCTGGATTACCTCAAGGACAAGCAGATCGAGCTGGTCGATTTCAAGATCGAATTCGGCAGAACGACTGACGGCACTATTATTCTTGCGGACGAAATTTCTCCCGATACCTGCCGCTTCTGGGACAGCACAACGCACGAGAAGCTGGACAAGGATCGTTTTCGCAGAGACCTCGGCGGCGTGGAAGACGCATACGCCGAAGTGATGCGTCGTCTGCTGGGCGAATAACCAAAAGAGATACAGCCGTTCCTGCATCGGGAGCGGCTTTCTTTGTTCTGATTTCAGGTGATAAAGATGAAAAAAGTGATCGTGATTCCCGATTCCTTTAAAGGAACGCTGTCCTCGGTGCGTATCTGCGAGATCATTTCTGAGCGGATTTCCGCGCATGATCCGCAATGCAAAGTTGTAACGATTCCGGTCGCGGACGGGGGAGAGGGGACGACTGACTGCTTTCTGCACGCGCTTGGCGGCGAGCGGATCGAGCATACGGTGCAGGGTCCGTTCGGTGAAGAAATGTGTGCATCGTACGCTTTGCTTCCGGATGGTACGGCCGTGGTGGAAACGGCTTCATGCGCAGGATTGCCGCTTGTCGGAGAACGTCGTGATCCGATGTGCACAACGACATACGGCGTGGGTCAACTGATCGGTGAGGCAATCCGCCGCGGATGCAAAAAGATCATCGTCGGTCTGGGCGGCAGCGCCACGAACGACTGCGGCTGCGGTGCGGCGGCAGCGCTCGGAACAGTGTTTCGTAAAGCGGACGGTACTGCATTCATTCCGACCGGCGGCACGCTCTCACAGATCGAGTCCATTGAACCAACGGCTTTGCCGAAAGACGTGCAAATTATTGCAATGTGCGACATAGACAATCCGCTGTTCGGTGAAAACGGCGCCGCTTATGTGTTCGCACCGCAAAAGGGCGCAGATGAGCCGGCGGTTTGGACGCTGGATGCCGGACTGCGACACACAGCGAATCGGATCAGACGCGATCTTTCCGTCGACGTGTCCGTATTGTCCGGCGGCGGTGCGGCAGGCGGGCTCGGCGCCGGCCTGTATGCGTTTTGCGGCGCAAGACTTAGGTCCGGCATCGAGACGGTGCTGGAGACCGTGCGGTTTGACGAACAGGTAGCGGACGCGGATTTGGTTATTTCCGGCGAGGGCAGACTGGACAGTCAGAGCCTCGGTGGAAAAGTCGTCGTCGGTATTGCACATCACTGTAAGAAAGCGGGTGTGCCGCTTATCGCTGTCGTCGGCGGTGCAGAGCGTGATCTGCCGCAGGTGTATGACACGGGCATCAAGGCTGTCTTCCCGATCGGACGTCTGCCGGAACCTTTATCTGTAAGCCGGAATTATAGTGAGATCAATCTGCGTGAAACGGTTGACAATATCATGCGTCTTCTGACGGTTCGTTGAGGTAGCCATAACGAGAATAATAAAATAGCAAGCTCCCAAAGCACAGACTCAAAGTGCCTTGAGAGCTTTATCTTATCTTTCCTAATAATCACATTCGCTTTGTGTCCACCGGACACGCGAAAAACGGATTGCCGTCGAAAATATTGTCGCGACACTCGCTTGGTGACTCCCCGCTGTGCGGGGAGATGTCGCCGAAAGCGACAGAGGGGACGGCCTTTGTCAAGGGCGCTTCGTGTCGCTCTGTATTTTCTCCTAATAATCACATTCGCTTTGTGTCCACAGGACACGCGAAATCGGTTTGCGGTCAGAAACATAGTCGTCTTGCTCGCTTGGAGCGCTTCGCAATACTCCTTGTTTCTTCCTAATAATCACATTCGCTTTGTGTCCACCGGACACGCGAATGTGATTATTCCCACTCGATGGTTGCACAGGGCTTCGGGGTCAGGTCGAACAGGACGCGGTTGACGTTTTTAACCTCAGCGGTGATACGCGCGGTGATGTGCTGCAGCAATGCAAACGGCACGTCCTCAACTGTTGCGGTCATAGCGTCGACTGTGTTCACGGCGCGGATGATAACGGGGTAGGCAAATGTGCGCTTGCCGTCTTCAATACCGACTGCCTTGAAATCCGGAACGGCGGTGAAATACTGCCAGACCTTGCCCTGCAGACCGTTCTTGGCGAACTCTTCACGCAGGATTGCATCGGATTCGCGCACAGCTTCCAATCTGTCGCGTGTGATCGCGCCAAGGCAGCGAACGCCGAGTCCGGGGCCGGGAAACGGTTGACGGTAAACCATGCTGTCGGGCAGACCGAGCGCCTTGCCTACGACACGCACTTCATCCTTGAACAGCAGCTTGACGGGCTCTACTAATTCAAACTGGAGATCATCCGGAAGTCCGCCCACGTTGTGATGCGCCTTGATGCCGTCTGCACTTTCCAGAATGTCCGGATAAATCGTGCCTTGCGCAAGGAATTCAATGCCTTCCTGTTTGCGCGCTTCTTCTTCGAACACACGAATAAATTCCGCGCCGATGATTTTACGCTTGGTTTCGGGATCGGCGACACCGGCGAGCTTATCCAGGAAACGGTTGACCGCATCGACGTAGACGAGATTGGCGTTCATCTGATTGCGGAAAACTTCGATGACCTGTTCCGGTTCACCCTTGCGCAGAAGGCCGTGATTGACGTGTACGCAGACAAGCTGCTGTCCGATTGCCTTGATCAGCAGTGCAGCGCAAACGGAAGAATCGACGCCGCCCGAAAGTGCAAGGAGAACTTTCTTGTCGCCGACCTGTGCGCGGATCGCTGCAATCTGCTCGTCGATGAATGCGTCGGCAAGTTCTTTTGTGTTGATGCGTGCCATGGTGTCAGGGCGTTTGTTGCTGTCCATTATAATACCTCCGTATAAAAAATTATTTCAGACTTTTTTCAAATTCTGCGCGGCATTCCGACCGCACAAGGCCTTTCGCCAGATTCAGACGGATGATCTCACGGCATTTCACGCCGTCGGTCATAAAGTCGCCGCCGATGACGTTGGCCTGCCGCAGATACAGCGGATTGTCCGCGATGATCTGCATCAGCTGCGCAAAGTGTTTCGTGACCGGTATGTTGAGTTTGCGCGGTGTAGTCAATCCGACCTCAGTGCCGGGATTCGGCGTTTGCTGTGTCTGGAACCAGTAAATGCCGTCCGTGTGTTCGCGCTCGAAGATTTTCGGGATTTCCTTTATGAATATGTCAGCGCGCAATCCGTAAATTTTTTTGTCCCACGGCAGGATATGCGGGCAATCCACCGAATACGCGTACGCATGCGCATAGTTGAGCAGAATATACCGCTTGCCGGCCTTACGCAGATCGCCGATTGTCACGTCCTGAATATGCGAAAAGTCACAATACGCATAGTCTTTCGGTGAAATGTATTTGTCAAGCAAAGCGTCTACGTCGCGCGGTAAAGCCTTATAGTGCAGTGTAAAGGGGCCTATCTTTTGCGGGTAATACTCACGTAGGTCCAGAATAAAAACATCTGACGGGAATTCCTCCATCGCGCGCTTGAAATCCTGCAGCACATGCTCAAACAGGTCGCCTTTGGACAGACCGTGGCACATCACAATACCTTTGCGCGTCGTATCGATCCGCAGGCAGAAGTGACGCACACCGGACAGAATCTGCTCATATATTGTACCGTCCTGACAACAGGCGGTAGCCGCCATGCCGTAGCTGCCGGCGTTATGTGCGCCCGGCATAACGATTTGCGTCAGTTTGGCGTCGTCTGACAAGTACGACATCCATTTGCTGAAAAACATGGAAATACCCCTTTACGGTTTATAAAGTATAAGGACGCAATACACGTCATTTCCGATCGCTTCACAGCCGATTCCACAGGCGGTGTATTCGGTGCTGATTAAACCGCTGTTGATTGCTTCGGAAGAAACCCAGGAACGCAGCAAATCATCAGGGGATAATCCGCTGATTCCCGTGATCTCTGAATAATTGAAGTTTTCGGTGATGCCGAGAACAGTGAACCACTCGCTTCCGTCGGGACGTGTGTGTGATTTGCTGGCAAGATAGGAGCATTCCTTCGCACGAAGAATAGCTGCGTCGGTCAGCTTTGTATCTGTCGTCCATGCGGGTGCGGAGAAACGCGCGCGGTATGCATTGATTACGGTAAGCAAACGATTGTTGAATGCATCCGCATCAAATGTGAACTCAGTGGCAGCTTCAGCAGCTTCTGTGATCGTCTCATTTTCAGCACTGCGCTGCAGGGTGGATTCGTCACTCTGAAAGTTTCCGAAACGGATAAAGCAGAATCCGATCACACCGACCAGTATGATACACAGGATCCATCTGTATGCTTTCATATCCGACACTCCTTCAAATTATTTTTGATATTTTATCAAATCTATGTGCGTTTGTCAATTCAGGACAAAAAAACTCTGGTTTTTTCTAAAAAAAGGGTTGCAATCTGGATAATTATCGTTTATAATGAGAAATAGATAGGTATATATAAGGGAGAAAGGCAGGTGTTTATTTTGTCAAAAGGAAAAATGTACAAGCTGGCGAACGGCGAGATTGTTGAAGTGATTTCCAAATACAATGATCGCATTGTTGTATTATACAATGGTTTACGGCTGGATCGTCCGGCTGACATTATTGGCAGAGTAATTTTTCCTGTTGACGAAGAACTTGACCCGTCTCTTTCGGATTCCGAGAAACACGCAATGCTCTCCAACTTCAAAGATTCCAAGTCTCCTGACCATATGCGCCGCAAGGTGATTCATGAGGGAGATACCGTTTGTATTAAATTCATTGAAACCGGACGTAAGGCAGTTTATACGCTCACGGGCAGTGAAAGTCTTGCCACCGTTATCGACGAATACCCGGACGAAGGATTCGTTTTTGAAAAGTCTCCTTTGGGTATCGCGCTTATCGGTATGGGCACAAATGATATCGTCACATTTTTTGACTGCGATCGGGTGATCGTGATACAGATTCTATCTTTCTTTTTGAAAAAAGAGGGCATCTACCAGCGCATGAAGGAGCAAAAGGATGCGCAGAGGATACTCGAGCATCAGAAGAAAAAACGCAAAGCAGAGGAGAAGGTACAGAGAACTGCGTCCAAGGTGCGGACAATCCGTACCGGCGATACGGTTTGTTTGGAGTTCTTGGATACGAAAGAGAAAAAAGCATTCAAGATTGTTCAGGCATGGGTTGAGGTTCACGGCGGTTCTGCTGCGAAACCGTACAGGCCGATGTCCTACGACAGCAAAACAATCACGGATGCTGATCCGGATGAAGATACGATCAGTGAGACTTCTCCGCTTGCACGTGCCGTTATCGGAAAAAAACGCGGTGATATTGCCACGTTTACTGTAGGTACGCACAAGACGCAGGTGCGTATTATCGCTTTTTTCAATAACGATGCATGGCTGGAGCAGCAAAGGCGCATGTCTTCCAAATCTGATTCATAAAAAAGTCTTGACATTTTCATTTTTCGTGCTATAATATTGTTCGTTGGACGCGTAGCTCAGCTGGTCAGAGCGCTCGCCTCACACGCGAGAGGTCTTCGGTTCGAGCCCGAACGTGTCCACCATAGCTTGAGATCCTTCGGGATTTCAAGCTTTTTTCTTTATTATTTTTTCTCTGCCTGCAGATACTATTCTGCGAGGGGGATTTATATGAGAAACTATGCGTTGTTCTTGCGTCGCGCAGATTTCGGCAGCATGAAACGTATGATCAGAAATATCGGGATAGTACGTGACAGGTTCGGACAGCCGGAACTTGTGACACTGGCGGATATGCTCGGCTGTATGCGCCTGGGATTCGGCCATTTGGATTATCTGACGTTCGGCTTTGCGCAGAATCACGGAGAGAATCGAAAGACCTTTATGACGATGGGAGACAATATCCGGTTTGCCAGACAGATGAATGATCCTTCGTATTGTGCAATTTTTCTGAATAAGATTGAATTTAACCGCATGTTCCGTGCATTCATCGGCAGGGAATATATGCAGCTTTCGGACGGGGCGGAGGCATTTCGTCGTTTTATACAGCGGCATCCGGTCGTGTTTGCCAAAACGCCGGATTCGTATGGCGGCAAGGGAATCAGGAAAGTCGACCTGACAAACGAACCAAATGTGGACAATGTGTATCGGGTTCTGCTGCGGGACGGCTTAACTCTCATTGAAGAACCGATTGCGCAGCATGAGAAAATGCAGCTTCTCTGTGACGCATGCGTGAATACGCTGCGGATTGTAACCGTGCTGGATGATGACGGACAGGCGCACGTTGTATACACACTGCTGCGTGTGGGGGATGGAGATTCACCAACGGACAATGTTTCTTCGGGCGGGATGTATACCATGCCGGATGCAAATGGAAAGATTATCCATCCGATGTTTTGTGATCGCACCGGCAAGTATTATTCGGAGCACCCGAAAACCGTTTTTGCGTTTTTAGGATTTGAGATCCCGTTCTATGCGCAGGCGGTTGAACTGTGCGCAAAGGCTGCTTTGGTCGAGCCGCATGTGCGCTACGTCGGCTGGGATGTAGCGGTTACGGCGCATGGTCCTGTTCTCGTCGAAGGCAATACGCTGCCCGGATATGACATGTGTCAGAACTACCGTTTTCATACAGACGGAAGAGGCATGAAATCTATCCTTTTTTCCGCTGTATATGGAAAATGAAATACTATAGTTTTACAGGACTTCGCTTTTATTGATAAATCTTCCCGTATTATTGACAAAAAATATGCATTATGCTATATTTAATTCTATAGAAATCTTAGATTCTATACAGCTCTGAATGATTGAATTACCGAAAAGTATTTACGAGGTGAGGTATGAAGTATTACAAGTTGACCATTATGTTCCGGTCCATTGATGTTCTTTTTACTTACAGGCAAAAAAACGGTGCTTCATTTTGGGAGGACTTTGAGAAAAAGGCCGAACGTGAATTCACGGATTATAAGATGGATAAAAAAAGCGGGATGCACTGCTTTTTCTTCTTCCCTTATGAAGATGATGCAGATGTTGCACAGAGAATCGCATCGACCTGGATCAAGGAGATGACTTACAGCTCTGATTCCTTCTATGTTTCCGTTTCTCTGATTACAAGCGAGGAAATCAAAAAACTGAAGGATGATCAGAACAATACGGAATCGCAAAACAGATGGATTCTTTCGGCTTACGCTGCACTGACCGGAGAAAAAGATGGATCAAACGCGCCTGCACAAGGCAGCCCGCGACCTGCCGGTTCCTCTCCGTCGGCCGCCTCGGGTACAGACGAGTCTGCGCCCGCGCATGCGTCCGCCGGTCCGAACTATTCCGGCAAAGCAGATGTAGCAGCTGCTGCAGCCGGATCTAAGAAAAAGAAGCCGGAAGAGCCGGTCACCAGGTCGATTCTTGACGAAGCGAAGCACATTATTACGTTCCGTGAAGCTTTGCTTGAAAAGGTTCGCGGGCAAAGACATGCTGTCGAAGAGGTCGTGCAGGCCATCTTTGAAAGCGACGGTTTCTCCGGCAAGGCAGAGGATCGCCGGGGTCCTATTGCGACTTTCCTTTTTGTCGGTCCGTCCGGCGTCGGCAAAACATTCCTTGCCGAGAATTGTGCCAAAGCGCTCGACCGCGGCGAGCCGCTGGTCGTTGATATGAGTCAGTTTGCGGAGTACTGGTCCTATCGCAAGCTCAACGGCGATCAGTCGGATGACAGAATTCTGACGAAATATGCGCTTGAAAACCCGAAAGGCGTCATTATCTGCGACGAAATTGAGAAGGCGGATTTAAACACGATTCATCAGTTCCTGCGTATCCTCGAGCGCGGAACCATGATGGATATGCAGATCAAGAAAGAAGTTTCTTTTAAAGAAACGATTATCATTTTTACGTCCAATGCGGGTAAGACTCTGTACGAAGATACGACTGTCTGCGATTTGTCCGGCGTGTCGAAGAGTACAATTCTGGAGGCGCTGCGCACAGAGATCAATCCGCATACCAGACAGACATATTTTCCCGAGTGTATCACAACGCGTTTTGCAAACGGTCATGTTGTACTTTTCAACCATCTGGAGCCCTATGCACTCATGCAGATTATTTGTGATGAGATGAAGGTGCAGGTTCAGCGGTTTAAAGAAGCGTTCAACGTTGAAATTGAATATAATCCGACAGAAATCTCTGCACTCATCCTTTATCATGCCGGTGGAACGCAGGACGCCAGAACTCTGCGCGGTTTAGCCAAAAACTTCCTGGTTAAAGAATTACAGGATGCTATTCTTCAGACGAGTGTTTTGTACGGCGATGACGTCAAACAGCTTAAAAAAATCCGTATCTGCCTGAACACAGATACAACGGACGAGGATGCACGGAGTTTCTTGAATCCGCAGGATAAAATGCAGGTTCTGACGTTTGCGGACGCATTCCTCAAGGATCAGTTGATGCCGCACTTCGATGCGGATCGGTCCGAATTCAGCTTTTTCAGTGACATGTCCGCCTGCAAGAAGCGCGCAAGAGGCGTTGTGGACTATGTTCTGCTGGATCCTGCATGCGGTCTGCATGATATGGAGAATATGCCGTACGATATTGAAGATATCCGGTCTGACGGCGTGGAACTGTTTGAGTATCTGCGCAAGTATTATCCGGAGGTTCCGGTTTATCTTCTTGATACGCGTCTGCGCGGGAAGGATGCTTTCAGCTCTCTGCTGATTAAGGGCGCCAGAGGTGTCGTAGCTGTCAATGAGGAGTCGATGGATCAATTTGAGGCAGATATCAAACAGCTATGCTACAGTGTGCGCATCAACAACAACACGTTCTCCCTGTCAAGAAGCCGCAAGGTATTGAATTATAACTGCTGGCAGTTCCTCCTGGATGACAATACGGTTCAGATTACCGTGGATCGTCTGTCTCTCGGCCTTGCCATTTCGTCCGAAGATCAGTCGGCCATGGCAGCTCACAACGAACAGACTGTTGTGACATTTGACGATGTGATCGGATGCAAGAGCGCGAAAGAGGCGCTTCAGGACTTCTGCAACTTCGTCAAGAATCCGCGCGACCTTGTTCTCGGCGGCAAACGTATTCCGAAAGGCGTTTTGCTTTACGGCCCTCCCGGTACGGGAAAAACGATGCTTGCGAGAGCTATGGCAAACGAAACACATGCGGCATTCTTCCCCACAACGGCCACAGCATTTTTCAACAAATATGTGGGCGAAGGCGAGGCTAACATTCGCGGGATATTCAGCAAAGCCCGCAAATATGCGCCCTCTGTAATATTTATCGATGAAGTCGATGCGATTGGCCGCATGCGTACAGGCTCGGATCTGAATCGATACAATGAGGATATGCTCACGACGTTCTTGTCTGAAATGGACGGCTTTGTGTCAGATCCGCGTCGGCCTGTGTTTGTTGTTGCGGCAACCAACTACGGCATCGGGAACGACGGTTCCAATCGTGTGCTGGATCCTGCATTTGTACGCAGATTCGACAGGAGGATCTTTGTGGATCTGCCGGACACGGACGAGCGTGAAACCTTCCTGCTGCGCAATCTGAAAAAGCATGGCGTGGACTTCGGCGCGGATCATGCACAGATTGTCCGTAATATGGCGAGCCGCAGCAGCGGGATGAGCAACGCAGATCTGGAGATCATCGTTGACATATTCCTGCGTGCAACGTCTGATAAGACGCCGCAGGCGAAGGATCTGATGGACGCTCTGGATGCCTATCGTTTCGGCGATGTGAAGAAAATGAACGAAAAAGATCTGCGTCAGACTGCGTATCATGAAGCAGGTCATGCTTTGATCAACGCCATTCTGAACAAGATTCCCGCATTTGTCACGATTGTTTCGCGCGGTCATTACGGCGGATTCATGGAGTATGATCAGGATGAGACCAAAGGCACTTTTACATACGAAGAACTGCTGAGTAAGGTATGCTGTTCTTTGGCCGGCAGAGCTTCCGAAATGCTTGTTTTCGGCCAGGTAGCCGGCAATAACACGGGCGCCAGCTCGGATATCGAACATGCTCGCTCGATGATTCGCCGTGCGCTGGATGATTATGCCATGGGCAGCAAGATGTTCTCCAAGAGCAGCTACAAGGACGGCGAAACAATCATGCAGCAGCAGTTTGAGCGCGCAACATCGCTGCTTACCGAGCATCGCGATACGCTGGATCGCCTGACCGAATTGCTCATCAAGGAGAAGAGCCTGGATAAGACGACGCTTGAGGGCTTCTTCGCATCAGAGCTTGCACCGCAGGCTGATTGATTCCGTCAACTTCTTAAATATTTTCAAGCATCAAATGCTGCAGTCGTTTTCGGCTGCAGCATTTTTTTGTCCCTTTTCAGAACAAATGTTCAAATAATATAGAATTAACTATTGCATTTACAATAGTAATGTGTTATAATATCCTTTACATTCATTTATCACGTTTGAAGGGTGGCGACAGTGTTGAGCAAGAAAGATGACTTGATTTCGCAGGTCATACAGCAGGCCGGTTTGTCCGGCAAAGTTTACCGGGATGAACCGATCCTGCGAACGGCAGCACAAATGAAAAACTACTTGCCGGAGCGCTGCCGTCAAATGCGTCGGATTGCGTTTCAGGGCGGTACGCGCAGCATGACCTCCGCCGAAATCTTTTATAAGCAGGGTAAGTTCATGGAGGATTTCGAGGATGACTGCCCGTACTCCGGGACTTTTATCCGCTATTATCCAACCTATGAATCCATGAGCGACAACCAGCTTCGCGGTTATTTTACATGGCGCGCACGTGTAAGGCGCGGCGAAATCGAAAAGACACAGCTTTCATTCGTCTATGTTTACGTTTATGAACTGCTGAACGGTATCGGCGCTTCGGATGCACTCGATGCTTACCGCAAGCTGTCTGCGTTCTATGAAAGATACCGTGAAATCGACGCGCAGATTAATCGATACGTTCAGTTGTGGCTTCGTGATTATGTTGTCTATTATGATCTGGATCCCGCGCTCCTGGAACAGTCGGAGGAATATGCGTTTGATTGTTCGCTGGATGTGCTGATTCATTATTCGCAGGTTGAAAACGATCGTTTATTTGACGCGCTGTGTGCGTTGTCTTCTTATGCCGTACTACGTTCACGGTTCTATCGTGAGCATGCGGACATTTACCGCGATGTGCTGTGCGAGACATACCGCAGTCTTTGCCGGTACTATGAGAAGAATCGTAAGTATTCCCTTGCGGAATCTTTTTTCGGCCGTTGCTTCTCCACGCCGTACTCCATGTTTTATTCTGCGATTTTTTATCCGCGTACCAAACAGCCGGATCGTACATATTCGATCAGCAAGCTATCCTCCTTTACATGCAAAGACGGAAAATGGACGTGCTCGCGTATCTGGGGCAAACGCGGGAAGAATGCCGATCTTGGCGTAATCGCGCGTGCAGTTGATGCCCATTTGCGTGATACGTTGGATTATCCGTATTCATTAAAAGCGGACTCTGCGCCGAAGTATCTTCAAAAAATTATTACCGAAAGTGTTGAAGCATGCCGAAAGGTGAAGCGGGAACAGGCAATCCGCAAGGTCAGTATAGATCTGTCAAGACTTGACGAGATCCGTTCTGCTGCGGAGATCACGCGCGAGCGCCTGATTGTGGAAGAAGAGACGGAAGACAGCGAAGAGGCATTGCCCCTGCTCGACGAAGAATCTGCACCGGAGAATGCACTGCAGCTCGATGAAGTCGAGGCTTCTGTTCTGCGCGCTCTGCTTCACGGGGAGGATGCAAAGTCTGTCTTGCAGGGAACGGGGAGACTTCTGTCTGTCGTTGCGGAATCTATCAACGAAAAATGCTATGATACATTTGCCGATACCGTCCTTGTGTACGAAGGCGACACCCTGACTGTGCTTGAGGACTATGCGGATGAACTGAAAGGATTATTGTCATGAAAATACCGAAACGGATTGCATCCGTTGTGATCAATTCATTAAAAGGCGGCGTTGTGCCTCGTATAGGCCTGCCGTACATCACAGTGGGTCGCGAGACAGAGATTGCAGCACTGCTGCACGATGTGGACATCATTGCCGACGGCGGTGCGTCGTTTCGCTTCATTGTCGGGCGGTACGGCAGCGGCAAGAGCTTTCTGCTGCAAACGATTCGCAGCTACTGCATGGATCGCGGCTTTGTGGTGGTGGATGCGGATTTGTCGCCCGAGCGCCGGCTGCAGGGAACAAAAGGACAGGGGCTTGCAACCTATAAAGAGCTGATCCGCAATATGTCGACCAAGACGCGTCCGGAGGGAGGCGCGCTCACGCTGATTCTTGATCGCTGGATCAGCACGGTTCAGGCAGAAACCGCCGCACAGAGCGGCTTGTCTACGAACGATGCGGGCTTTGCCAATCAGGTTGAACGTCAAATCTTTACTGTCATCAGCTCGCTCAATGAAATGGTGCACGGTTTCGACTTTGCCAAACTCCTGACTATCTATTATCGCGCGTATCTGAACGGTGACGACGAAAGCAAGTCCAAAGTCGTCAAATGGTTCCGCGGCGAATACACGACCAAAACAGAAGCCAAAGCTGATCTGGGCGTCAACATTATTATTTCGGACGACGACTGGTATGAGTATATCAAAATCTTTGCCGTCTTTCTGAAAAAGGCAGGGTACAGCGGACTGTTGATTCTGATTGATGAGCTGGTCAATATCTACAAAGTGCCGAACAGCATCACACGGCAGTACAATTACGAGAAGATTCTGACCATGTATAATGATACGCTGCAGGGGAAAGCGTCGTATCTCGGTATCATCATGAGCGGTACGCCGCAGTGCATCGAGGATACGCGCCGCGGTGTATACAGCTATGAGGCGCTTCGTTCGCGTCTGGCAGAAGGGCGTTTTGCGCGCGAAGGTGTGCAGGATATGCTCGCGCCGGTGATTCGCCTGGAGCCGCTGACGAGTGAGGAGATGCTTGTCCTGACTGAAAAGCTGACGGATGTACACGCGCAGTTGTTTGACTATACACCGACGCTGACAGAATCCGATCTGGCCGATTTTATACGCATTGAGTTCGGGCGTGTCGGTGCGGATTCGCATATTACGCCGCGTGAAATCATCCGTGATTTCATCGAGCTTCTGAACATTATTCACCAGCATCCGGAAATCCATGTACGCGACCTGCTCGGCTCGGAGTCGTTTACCTTTGCTGAAAGTACACCGGAACCGTCGGATGCATCGTTTGCGGAGTTTGAGGTATGAGCAACGTATTTGACCGCTACGCGCCGTTTGTACAGGATTTCATCTATCAGAACGGCTGGGAGTCTCTGCGCGCGATCCAGGTTGCCGCCGGAGAGGCGATATTCAACACGCAGGACAATGTTTTGCTGACGGCGTCAACGGCGTCCGGCAAAACAGAGGCAGCGTTCTTTCCGATCCTGACACTCTTCTCGGAAGATAAGCCGTCTTCGGTTGGTGCAATCTACATCGGACCGCTGAAGGCGCTGATCAACGATCAATTTCAGAGATTGAACAGCCTTTGTGAAGAGGCGGATATTCCCGTCTGGCACTGGCACGGCGACGTGTCGCAGTCGCATAAAGCACGCATGCTGAGACGGCCGTCCGGTATTCTGCAAATCACGCCGGAATCGTTGGAGGCGATGCTGCTGCGCAAGCATGCGCAGATTTCGCGCCTGTTCTGTGATCTGCGTTTTATTGTGATCGACGAGGTGCATTCGCTCATGCGCGGTGACCGCGGCGGTCAGACGCTCTGTCTGATAGAACGTCTATGCCGGCTTGCCGGCGTCAATCCGCGCAGAATCGGACTCTCCGCAACGATCGGCGATCCGAAGACCACGGGAGAGTTTCTTTCGAGCGGGACGGGACGCGGCGTCGTTATTCCGCAGATCGAACAGAAAGGCACGCGCTGGCGCATTTCCATGGAGCACTTCTTTGTGCAGGGACTGCAGGCGTCTGACGGCAAAGAAGTTGACGCGCAGCCTGCGCTTGACGCCGCAACGTATGACGCACCGCAAAATGCCGATCCGGGCATCGGCTATATCTTCGAGCATACACGCGGCAAAAAGTGTCTGGTCTTCGTCAATTCCCGCGAAGAGTGCGAAGCGGTCACCACAACACTGCGCCAGTACTGCGAGGCGCGTCATGAGCCGGATCGTTTTCTTATTCATCACGGCAACCTGTCCGCGTCCTACCGTGAAACAGCGGAAGAGGCGATGAAGGACGACGCACTGCTGCAAACGACCGTTACAACGGCTACGCTGGAGCTCGGCATCGACATCGGCCGACTGGAACGGGCTTTTCAGATAGACGCGCCTTTTATGGTTTCTTCTTTCCTGCAGCGTCTCGGACGCACGGGCAGACGCGATCAGCCGCCGGAAATGTGGTTTGTGATGCGCGAGGATATGCCGGAAGTCCGCGCGATGCTGCCGACGACTGTACCGTGGAAACTGCTGCAGGGCATTGCGCTTGTGCAGCTTTATCTGGAGGAACGCTGGGTCGAACCGCCCAAGCTGGATCGACTGCCGTTCAGCCTTTTGTATCATCAGACTATGAGCACATTGGCGTCCTGCGGGGAATTGACGCCGGCGCAGTTGGCGGAACGTGTGTTGACGCTCAGTTTTTTTCACCGCATTTCAAAAGACGACTACCGCGAACTGCTTCGTCATTTGATTGAGACGGAGCAAATTCAGCGCACGGACGAGGGCGGCCTGATCGTCGGACTTGCCGGCGAGAGGGTCATCAATTCTTTCAAGTTTTTTGCCGTGTTTCAGGAAAGCGAAGAATATACGGTCCGGTGCGGATCGCAGGAGCTGGGGACGATCGTCATGCCGCCGCCCGTCGGAGAAAAAATTGCGCTTGCGGGGCATGTATGGATTGTGGAGGAGATCGATCACAAACGGCGTCTGCTGTATTGCGAGCAGGTCAAGGGCAAAGTGCCGGCATACTTTGGCGAGTGTCCGGGCGATATACACACGAAAGTGCTCGAGCGAATGCGCAGTGTGCTTCTGGAGCAGAAAAGCTATCCGTACCTGATGCGCAATGCCGTGGCAAGACTCGAGCATGCTCGTATGACCGCGCGCAATTCCGGCGCGGCGACACGTCCTCTTGTCTGTCTTGGCGGAAATATGTGGTGCCTGTTCCCATGGCTCGGCACGTATGCCTTTTTTGCCATGGAAAGGTTTTTGAAGCGTCGCTGCGGCGAGCAGCTCGGTTTATCTGCACTCGATTCATCACGCCCGTATTTCATTCAGTTTAAAATGAAGGTAGATCCGCAGACTTTCTTTGCGGTGCTGCGTGAGGAAATTGAAAAGCCGATCGACCCGATGGAGCTTGTATATCCCGGTGAAGTACCGATCTTTGAAAAATATGACGAATATGTGCCGCAGTCGCTCGTGCGCAAAGGATTTGCCTACGGGATTCTGGATATTGACGGCATGCGTACTCGGATACGCAGTTGGAAGCCGGAGGATTTTATAGCGGAATAAACGCTGTTCGTCGTATTGTATAATTATTTGATGCTTTTTTGTAAAATATGACGATATTGCAAACAGATTTATTTTATGGTATAGTACTATTAAATAGGTGTACAGATTTGTACATTTGAAAGGAGTAATTTACTATGGGACTTATCAGAGCCGGTATCGGCGCGGTCGGCGGTGTTCTGGCGGATCAGTGGAAAGAATTCTTCTACTGCGATGCCATTGCCAAGGACGTTATGGTCGTCAAGGGACAGAAGCGCATTTCCGGTCGCTCGTCCAATACTCGCGGTAATGACAACATCATTTCCAACGGTTCCGGTATCGCCGTTGCGGACGGACAATGTATGATTATTGTCGAGCAGGGCAAGATTGTGGAAGTCTGCGCAGAGCCCGGTGAGTTCACGTACGATACCTCAACGGAGCCGAGCATTTTCACAGGTAAACTCGGCGACAGCATCAAGCAAACCTTTAAGACAATCGGCAAGCGTTTCACATACGGCGGCGATACAGCGAAGGATCAGCGTGTGTATTATTTCAATACCAAAGAGCTGACCGATAACAAATTCGGCACACCGAATCCGGTTCCGTTCCGTGTTGTCGACCGCAATATCGGTCTGGACATCGATATTTCGGTACGCTGCAACGGTATCTTCTCCTATCGTATTGTCGACCCGCTGCTGTTCTACACCAACGTGTGCGGCAACGTTGAGTCGGAATACAACCGTTCGGAGATTGACGCACAGTTGAAGACCGAATTTCTGAATGCGTTGCAGCCTGCTTTTGCAAAGATTTCCGAACTGGGCATTCGATACAGCGCGCTTCCCGGCCATACGATGGAGCTGAGCGATGCAATGAACGAAGTCCTTACGGCCAAATGGACGGATCTGCGCGGTCTTGCAATCGTTTCCGTGGGCATTAACTCCATCACCGCGCCCAAGGAAGACGAAGACATGATCAAGCAGCTGCAGAGAAGCGCGGTTATGCGTGATCCGACTATGGCCGGCGCAACGCTTGTCGGTGCGCAGGCAGACGCCATGAGAACGGCCGCTGCCAACGAAGCAGGCGCAATGACCGGATTCATGGGCATGGGCTTTGCGGCAGGCGCCGGCGGCATGAACGCACAGGGTTTGTTCGGTATGGGTCAGCAGCAGGCAGCACAGCAGCAAGCCGCCGCTCCGGCAGCAGCTCCCGCAGACAGTTGGAAATGCAGCTGCGGAAACGTAGCTACCGGAAAGTTCTGCACGGAATGCGGCAGCCCCAAACCTGCGGCGCCCGCCGGCTGGACGTGCGCGTGCGGCGCGGTCAACCAGGGCAAGTTCTGCCCCAACTGCGGCGCAAAGAAACCCGCGGACGCACCGCTGTATCGCTGCGATAAATGCGGCTGGATGCCGGAAGATCCGCATCATCCGCCGAAGTTCTGCCCCGAGTGCGGCGATCCTTTTGATGAGAAAGACGCAAAATAATCCGGTATAACGCATATTGTTCGGGCGGAACAGTCCAATCTGTTCCGCCTGTACTGTCTGTATATATGTGTTAGTTGTATTTTAGAATGGAGGTTCTGATGGGTATTTTTGATCAATTCAGAAACAGTGCGCCGCAGAGTTCGGGCAATTATGCCGAGACCATTTCATTTGACGCTTTGCCGCAAACGCTTACACAGCTTCAGTCGATGCCGCAGGCAGATCTTCACAGCCCCTATGCAACGGCGGCGCTTGCCATCGCCGTGCTTTGCCGCTACGGGGAAAATGTGGACGACTGTCTTGAGATGCTCAACTTCCTGCGCGGACCGCGTCCGCTAAGTCCCATGGACAAACAGTTTCTGCGCGATCGGCTCAGAGGCAAGGAATATGTACCGCTGTCTTACTTTGAAGGTACTTCGCCCCAGAACAACTATACACCGTCTGTACCGTATCGTGTGACGGTCAAGAAGAATCCTTATTCCGAACAGGGCGAGGACTTTCTGACTCTGTGGGTGCATTCGTCCGGGGCGGACAGCGACCGCATTGTCGAGGTGCGCCGTAAACCGAGTACGGGACAGTGGTTCCTCTGGGAGATCAAATGTCTGTCGGATATCCGCATTCCCGTCGCGGCAGACCCGTGGGCGTAAACCTTGTTTGCGATCCCTATTTCTTAAGATTTTCTTTAGATTTCAAAAAGTGGTTGCAATATTTGCACAGATAGGTTATAATACGCTGTAGGTTAAACCTAAAAATACTTAAAGGAGCTATACAAAATGAAAAGAGGATTTCAGAAATCGCTCGCTCTTCTGCTTGCAGTTTTCATGACGTTCGGCGCTGTTCCGTTTTTCGGCGTCAGTATGCTTGCATCCGCAGAGGACATCGGGTCGCTCAAGGCGATCAGCATCAATCCCGACAGTTTCGACCTTGAAGTCGGTAAGACGAAAGAACTGCAGATTTCCGGTGCGTACCGCAACGACACTACAGGTGTTGTAACGTCCAAGTCTGTTCCTGCGTCGAAGGTATCGTGGTCGACCAGCAACGATAAGTACGCGACGATCTCCAGCGAGGGCGTTGTGTCTGCCGTTGGCGTACCGGAAAACGGCAAACCCATTACCATTTATATCACGGCTTTCTTTTCCGAGGATCCGTCCATCTATGCGCAGTGTGCAGTGAAGGTCGTCAAGGCGCCAATCTTTGTGGATACGCTTGAGTGGAAGTGGAAGAAGACTACTCTGCTTGCAGGCGACGGTGAAAAGTATTCCTTCGCTTATGACGAGAATAAGCTGGATGAAAATATGTATCGAATCGCGCCGATTAACGCAGATACGAAATCGGCTACCCTGACCTGCACGCCGGCTGGCGCTCTGAGTATCGACAATACAGCCAAGACGTTCACGGTCAATGAGCTTGACAAAAACACAGAAAAGCTGACTGTCACCCTGACGCTCACTGCCGATGGTACAAAGGAAGGTAAAGAAGTCAAAGATTCCATTCAGATCACCATTCTGAAGGACATTCCGATCACCGGTTTCAAGTGGAACTTCAAGGTGGGCAGCACCAACAAGACCGGATTCTCATTCTATGAAAAGAATGATGCCGGCAAGCCGACTGATAAGATTGCTGTTTATTACTACAAGCCGACCGAGCTCGGCAACAAGAACGCAGCATACAGATATGAAACCATCCCCGCAAATGATAGCTATCTGGAGCTGTGCGATATCACCGTAAAGAGTTCCGACAAGAGAATTGTTACGTTTGACGAGACGACCGGCCGACTGATCCCTGTGGGCAACGGCGAGGCGAAGATCACTGTTACAGCCAAAACACCGAAGGGCAAGCAGTTCGAGGATACCGTGATCGCGGTTGTCAGCAACTCCAAGTACACGCCCATCACCGAGATTAAATTCGGCTACGATGAAAAGAACACGTCCGAGGATGTGACTTACGATTCCAAAGAGAATACGCTTTCCATGATGTACAACCATGAGATTCAGCTCACGGCGACTGTCGGCAAAGAAGGCGCTTCTTTGAAGAATAACTCTGTTGTCATTACACTGGACGACGGCAGAAAGGTTACATATGCCAAGCCCTGCACGTATAAGTGGACAAGCGACGATGAGTCGATCGCGAAGGTCGATCAGAACGGCAAGGTCACTGTTACCGGCAACGGCACCACGACCATCAAACTGACTGTGGATGACAACGGTACGGCGATTGTCCAGCAGATCAAGGTCAAGGGCGGCATGTCCTGGTGGGAAGTGCTCGTCGCTGTTCTGATGTGCATCTTCAGCGGCCGTTGGAATAAGATTCCGACCTACCTCAAGGCTCTGTTTGGTTAATCCGCATTTGTGACTCAATGTTTTTTGCGCAGGGATGAACTCGCGTTCATCCCTGCATTTTGACGTTTTTACAGGGGGATTTCATGGACAGCTACAGGACGATCCGCGCTGCCGCAAGCGATGAATTTGTCGAAAAAAAGTCCAGATTTATCGGTCATATCCGTCCGGTGACGACGCAGGACGAAGCGATAGAATTTATCCGCGAGAAAAAATCGCAGTACTGGGATGCGACGCACAACGTATATGCCTATGTCCTGCGGGAAGGACAGACGCGCCGCTATTCCGATGACGGTGAACCGCAGGGGACGGCCGGTATTCCCGTGCTGGATGTTTTGATGAAAGAGGATCTGACGGACTGTGTGGTCGTTGTCACGCGGTATTTCGGCGGTACGATGCTCGGTACGGGCGGCTTGGTTCGCGCATATTCGCATGGTTCTAAGCTCGCTGTCGACGCGGGCGGTATTGTCACGATGGCGCTGTGCTCTATAGCGGAGGTGATTTGTGACTACACGTTTTACGGACGTCTTGCGTCCCTGATTCCTGAGATGGGCGGAGTTGTGGAGGATACGCAATATACCGATGCGGTGACGGTTCATTTCAGAATCCCGTCATCCCTTGTGCCGTCGTTTGACTCCAAACTGTTTGACCAGAGCCTCGGCAAATATCGCTGTCGTGTATTGACCGAAAATTTTTCACCCATCGATTAAATTATTAAAGGGATTTCGTTTTTTTCGTCGTAAACAATATATAGATAGGTTTTTAAGTCATATAGATAGGTTTTTAAGTCGAGGGATAGCTATGGATGATCAGATTCGCAGAAAGAGTTGTTTTTTAGAACATGCCACACTCTCGCATCTGGCTGCATTTGCGGATCAAAGCCGGGGAAGACTGCGCGAAGAACCGGAATGCCCCATTCGCACGGTGTTTCAGCGTGACCGCGACCGTATCATTCACTGCGCTGCGTTTCGCCGACTGAAACATAAAACGCAGGTCTTTCTTTCTCCGGAAGGAGACCATTACCGAACCAGACTGACGCATACGCTCGAAGTGTCGCAGATCGCGCGAACGATTGCGAGAGGGCTCGACCTGAACGAGGATCTGACGGAAGCGATTGCGCTCGGTCATGATCTCGGCCATACGCCGTTCGGACATGCCGGCGAACGTGCGCTCGATGCGGTTTGCAGCTTCGGGTTTCATCATTACCAGCAGAGTCTGCGTGTTGTGGATGCGATTGAAAAAGACGGCGAAGGGCTCAATCTTACATACGAAGTACGCAATGGTATCGTCTGTCATACGAAGGGCACCGAGGCAGCGACACTGGAGGGACGTATCGTCCGTCTTGCCGACAGGATTGCCTATATCAATCACGACATTGACGATGCTGTGCGCGCCGGTGTGATGCGGGAATCCGATATTCCGCCTCGCATTCGTGAAGTCTTGGGAGAAACGAAGTCTGCGCGGATCAATCATCTGGTGCTTTCGGCGATTGAAAACAGCAGGAAGACAATCGAGCTCGACAGCGTGGATCGTGCGCTGTTTGAGGAATTGCACAATTTTATGTTTCGCCATGTCTATACAAATCCAGTCTGCAAAAGCGAGGAAACGAAAGCAATTGATATGATCCAGTGGCTTTTCGGCTTCTATATGGAAAAGCCGGACAATCTGCCGCAAAACTACCAGCGCATTCTGGAGCGTGACGGCAAAGAACGCGCCGTATGCGATTTCGTCGCCGGCATGAGCGACCGATACGCTATTAAAGTATTTGAGTCCTATTTTATCCCGCAATCATGGATGGATTGATGATGTGTGAGTATTTGATGTTTGAATCGAAAACGAGGTGAGGATTTGGCGATCAGTGAAGATTTCCTTGCACTTCTACGTGACAGAACGGACATCGAGGATCTCTTGTCCTCCTATATTACTTTAAAACGCCGCGGAAAGAATCTGGTCGGATTGTGCCCGTTCCACAGTGAAAAGACGCCTTCCTTTACGGTGTATCCGGAAAACGGTTCTTTTTATTGTTTTGGCTGCGGTGCCGGCGGCGATTCGATCACATTTATTCGCCGCATGGAAAATCTCGATTATGTCGAAGCGGTGAAATTCCTTGCGCAGCGTGCAGGTTTGCGCATGCCGGAGGATGGGTTTGACGATACACTTTCCAAGCGTCGTCAGCGGATTCTGGCTGCAAACCGTGAAGCGGCAAAATTTTTTCATGCGCAGCTCCTGCTCCCGCAACACGCGCACGCGCTCGCATATTTTACGGACGACCGACGGTTGTCGATGAAAACGATTCGTCATTTCGGCCTCGGTTATGCACCGGACAGCTGGAACGCTCTGCTGCAGCACATGCAGCAAGCCGGTTTTTCTGCTGCGGAACTGGTCGATGCGAATCTGGTGCGAAAAAGCACAAAGAATGAAAACAGTTATTATGACGCGTTCCGCGCTCGCGTGATGATCCCGATCATAGACATTCGCGGCAATGTGATCGCTTTCGGCGGGCGCGTGCTTGATGACACAAAGCCGAAGTATATCAATACATCCGATACACTTGTATACAAGAAAAGCCGCGAAGTGTTCGCGCTGAACTTTGCCAAAAATTCCGGTGAACGCAGGCTGATCCTGTGCGAGGGATATATGGATGTCATTGCGCTGCATCAGGCCGACTTTCCGTTTGCTGTCGCCGGGTGCGGTACTGCACTCACACAGGAGCAGGCACATCTGCTGTCCCGCTATGCGGACGAGGTGCTTCTATGCTATGACGCAGATGAAGCGGGGCAGGAGGCGCTGCGCAAGGCGATCGGAATTTTTTCGTTGATTGGGATGAAAATAAAGGTGCTGCAGCTCACCGGCGGGAAGGATCCGGACGAGATTATCCGTAAATACGGACGGGATCGTTTTTTTGCTATATTGGATGGCGCGGCAAACGACATTGAGTTCCGTATTCTTGCGCTTCGGGATAAATACGATGTGACGACCGACGACGGCAAGGTGCAGTTTTTAAAAAGTATAGTAGAACTTCTTGCGGCGCTGGACAACCCGATCGAGTGCGATGTGTACACATCCCGCATGGCCGGGGAGCTGAATGTGGATAAGGTTGCGCTGAACGCGCAGATTGAACAGATTCGTGCACGTCAGAGACGGCAGAAACACCGCACCAAAATGGATGAAATGCAGAAATCTCTGACGGTTCGCCGCGATCCGCTTAATCCCGAGATGCAGCAGCATTACCGTGCGGCCAAGGCAGAGGAAGCAATTTTGACGCTGCTCATGAACAACAACGACTTTATTCCGGCTGTGACGGATGAATTGGATGAGGATTGTTTTGTAACCAGCTTTCACCGGCATGTATTCTCGCGCCTGATGCTCTGCTGGAAAACATCCGGTGTGGTGGATATTCCGCATTTGTCCGCCTATTTCGATCCGGATGAACTTGGCCGTGTGACGCGTCTGTTTATGAATCGCGCGATCTATGCCAACACACCGGATGAATGCCGCGAGTGTATTCGTACACTGCGTGAAGAACGAGATAAGCTCGACTCAAAACCGCCGCCGATGGATGACGACGACGCATTTTTGTCGAGCTTTCAGGCGCTGAAAGAACAGAAGCAATAATTATTTCAATACTTTGGATGGAGGGTTTTATGGAAGGATCAGAGAAGAAAATGACAGTCAAACAGCTCTTGGAAAAGGGTAAGGCATCCGGCAGACTGACCACACAGGAAATCGACGCAGCCATCGTCGAAATGGTTATCGACATCGAAGAACTGGACAAGTTCTACGAGACGATCGAGAGCCAGCACATCGAGATCATCGACAATCTTGACGATGAGCTGAGCTTCGATAGCATTACGTTCGACATCGACGTATCCAAGACCGGCGACGTCGGCTCTTCCTCTGATGAGAAGAGCGCTTCGATGGAAGATCCGGTCAAAGTGTATCTCAAGGAGATCGGTAAGGTTCCGCTGCTGACTGCAGAGGAAGAGATTGAGCTTGCGATGTGTATCGCTGGTGATGATCCGGTAGCCAAAGCATCAGCCAAGAAGCGCCTTGCCGAGGCCAACCTTCGCCTCGTTGTCAGCATTGCCAAACGTTATGTGGGCAGAGGCATGCAGTTTTTGGATCTGATCCAGGAGGGCAACTTGGGTCTGATCAAAGCCGTGGATAAATTTGACTATACCAAGGGCTTCAAGTTCTCGACGTATGCGACGTGGTGGATTCGCCAGGCGATCACGCGCGCGATCGCCGACCAGGCGCGCACGATCCGCATTCCCGTACACATGGTCGAGACGATCAACAAGGTCAAGAAGACCAACAGCCTGCTTCTGCATGAGAACGGCCGCGATCCGACGGCAGAGGAAATTGCGGAAAGACTGGACATGCCTGTAGAGCGCGTGCGCGAAATCATCCGCGTAGCGCAGGAACCGGTTTCGCTCGAGACTCCCATCGGCGAGGAAGAGGACAGCCATCTGGGCGACTTCATTCCCGACGACGATGCGCCCGCTCCGGCAGACGCGGCATCCATGCTGCTGCTCAAGGAGCAGATCGCCAAGGTGCTCAAGACGCTTACACCGCGTGAAGCAAAAGTGCTTGCGCTGCGTTTCGGTCTGGAAGACGGACATTCTCATACGCTTGAGGAGGTCGGCCGTGAGTTCAACGTGACGCGTGAACGCATCCGCCAGATCGAGGCAAAAGCATTGCGCAAGCTGCGTCATCCGAGCCGCAGCAAGCAGCTCAAGGACTTTTTGGAATAATACAGCACTATACGATTTAGGAGAAAGATCATGAGAAAAGAACTCGCAAAGCAATATGATCCCAAAAACGTGGAGGATCGTATTTACCAATACTGGCTGGACGGCAAGTACTTCCATGCCAAGTGTGAACCGGACAAGAAGCCGTATACTATCGTAATCCCGCCGCCGAATATTACCGGTCAGTTGCACATGGGTCATGCGCTGGACAACACGCTGCAGGACATTCTGATCCGCTGGCGCCGTATGGAAGGCTATGACACGCTCTGGCTTCCGGGCACAGATCATGCGTCCATTGCGACCGAGGCCAAGATCGTCGAGGCAATGAAAGCCGAAGGCCTGTCCAAGGATGATGTGGGCAGAGACGGCTTCCTGCAACGTGCATGGGAATGGAAACGCAAATTCGGCGGACGCATTGTCGAGCAGCTCAAGAAGATGGGTTCGTCCTGCGACTGGGACAGAGAGCGTTTCACGATGGACGAGGGCTGCAACAAGGCCGTGCGTGAAGTGTTCGTCAATCTGTATAACAAAGGCCTGATTTACCGAGGCGAGCGCATCATCAACTGGTGTCCGCATTGCCTGACCTCGATCTCCGACGCAGAAGTCGAATATGAAGAGAAGGACGGTTTCTTCTGGCACATCCGCTATCCGCTCTCTGACGGCAGCGGCTATGTGGAGCTTGCGACGACGCGTCCCGAGACCATGCTCGGCGATACAGGCGTTGCAGTGCATCCGGATGATGAACGGTATAAGGATATCGTCGGCAAGACGGTTATTCTGCCTTTGGTCGGCCGTGAAATCCCGATTGTGGCAGACAGCTACGTTGAGATGGACTTCGGAACAGGCGTGGTCAAAATGACGCCTGCGCATGATCCGAACGACTTCGAGGTTGGTCTGCGCCAGAATCTGGAGATCATCAACGTGATGACCGACGACGCACACATGAATGAAAATGCCGGCAAGTATTGCGGCATGACGACTATGGAGTGCCGCAAGGCGGTCGTGAAAGAGCTTGAGGAGCAGGGTTTCCTCATCAAGGTGGAGCCGCTTCGTCATAACGTCGGCGTGTGCTACCGCTGCCATTCTACGGTGGAACCGCGTATCTCCAAGCAGTGGTTTGTCAAGATGCAGCCGCTTGCGGAGCCCGCCATCGACATCGTCAAAAACGGTACGGTCAAATTCGTGCCGGAACGTTTTGACAAGACATATTATCACTGGATGGAGAATATCAAAGACTGGTGTATTTCGCGCCAGCTTTGGTGGGGACATCGGATTCCGGCGTATTACTGCGATACGTGCGGCGAGCTTGTTGTCAGCAAGGAAACGCCTGACGCTTGCCCGAAATGCGGCGCAGCGCTCCGTCAGGATCCCGACACCCTCGACACATGGTTCTCTTCGGCGCTTTGGCCGTTTTCCACGCTCGGCTGGCCGGACGATACGCCGGAACTGCGTCACTACTATCCTACCGATACGCTCGTCACCGGCTATGACATCATCTTCTTCTGGGTCGCGCGCATGATCTTCTCCGCCTGTGAACATACGGGTAAAGAGCCTTTCAGCACTGTGTTTATTCATGGCATCGTGCGCGATGAGCAGGGCAGAAAGATGTCCAAATCTCTGGGAAACGGCATTGATCCGCTGGAAGTCATTGACCGCTACGGCGCGGATGCGCTGCGCTTCACGCTGGCGACCGGCAACAGCCCCGGAAACGACATGCGTTACTCCGAGAAAAAGGTTGAGGCGAGCCGCAACTTTGCCAACAAGCTGTGGAATGCCGCGCGTTTCGTACTGATGAATCTCGGTGAGGATACCGCGCCGGCGCACATTCCGCAGGATCTTGCTCTGGAGGATAAATGGATTCTCAGCCGTCTGAATACGCTCACGCGCGAAGTGACCGAAAACCTTGAGCGTTTTGAGCTGGGCATTGCCGTGCAGAAGCTGTACGATTTCATCTGGGACGTGTTCTGTGACTGGTATATTGAACTTGCCAAGATCCGTTTGCAGCAGGGCGGCGATGCGGCGAAGACGGCCGGCGATGTGCTCGTGTATGTGCTGACCGGCATTCTCAAACTCCTGCATCCGTTCATGCCTTTCATTACAGAGGAAATCTGGCAGGCAATCCCGCACGACGGTGAAACGATCATGACTTCTGCGTGGCCGGAGTATGATCCTGCACTGGAATTCGCAGCGGAAGAAGCAGACATGGACCGCATCATGGCAATTGTCCGCGCTGTGCGTAACCGCAGAGCAGAGATGAATGTTCCGCCGTCAAAGAAAGCAAAGCTGTATATCGCATCCGCATTTGTCGATCTGTTCTCGAATGTGTCGACTGTCTTCATGAAGCTTGCCGGCGCTTCCGAGGTGGAAGTGGGCGCTGACTTTGCGCTGGACGGTGCCGTCAATATTGTCACACACGACGCGAAGGTTTATATTCCGATGGGCGACCTCGTTGACTTTGAGGCAGAGCGCGCGCGTCTGCAGAAGGAATTGGCCAAGGCCGAGGATGACCTTGCCTATATCCGCAAGAAGCTGGACAATCCTTCGTTCGTGGAAAAAGCGCCCGCTGCTGTCGTGCAGACGCAGCGTGATGGCGCGGCGAGACTGGTAGACAAGATCGCTATGCTGAAAGAAAGCCTTGCAAAACTCGGTTGATATGCAGTACGAAGAAGCGTTAAACTATATTCATTCATTTGATAAATTCGGCGTGAAGCCCGGTCTTGAGCGCATCTCTGCGCTCTGCCGGGCTTTAGGCAATCCGCAAAAGGGGATGCGATTTATCCATGTAGCCGGCACAAACGGAAAAGGCTCGACCAGCACGATGCTTGCCAATATCTGCACATGCGCCGGATACCGGACCGGATTGTTTGTCTCGCCCTATGTGATCGACTTTTGTGAACGCATTCAGATCGACGGCAGCATGATCCCGCGAGAGAGCCTTGCTTCGGTAATGGACGATGTAAAAAAAGCGGCTGACGCTATGATTGACACGGGCGAAACGCCGACGGAATTTGAGATCATTACAGCGGCGGCGTTTTTGTATTATCGTCGCATGCAGTGCGATGTTGTCGTGCTTGAGACCGGACTCGGCGGCAGACTGGACGCAACGAACGTGATTGACTGTCCGCTCGTCAATGTGATTACGTCTGTGTCGCTCGATCATACGGCTGTTCTCGGCGATACAATCGAAGCGATTGCCGCGGAGAAGTGCGGCACGCTCAAGCCCGGCGGGATTTGTGTTACGTATCCGTTGCAGAATGCGCAGGCGCTTCGTGTGATCCGCGAGACATGTTCGCGGCAAAAATTGCGTCTTGTACTGCCGAATGTGGATGCTGTGCAGATTCTGGATGCATCCATTTTCGGCACGGACGCCGTGATAGACGGCATTGCCGTGCGCGTGCCGCTGCTCGGCCGTCACATGGTGTATAATGCGTCGATGGCTGTGGCGGCAGCAAAAGTGCTGCAATCACAGGGGCTTGACGTTTCGGACGAATGCATCTCCCGCGGTATTGCCCGCACCGTAATGCCCGCACGAATGCAGATTGTGCGCGAGCATCCGCTGGTGCTGATGGACGGCGGACATAATGAAGACTGCGCTGTGGCGCTCCATAGTGCGATTACGGCATTTCTGCCCGGCAGACATATTGTCGGCATATGCGGCCTGATGGCGGACAAAGCGTATACGCGGTACCTTGCGCATACGGCGCCTTTGTTTGACAAACTGATTACAGTGCGTCCGGACAATCCGCGCGCATTGAGCGCGCAGGCGTTGTGCGAAGCGGCACGGCCGTTTTGCAGTGATTGTACGGCGTCGGATTCCTTTGCGCAGGCGGCAGAACTTGCGCTGCAAGCCGCAGGGAAAGACGATGTAATTGTTGTATGCGGATCGTTCTATATGATTAACGATCTGGAAAAATATTTGAAATAATTTGCCGGACGACTTGTCTCGGCAAAAAATGCGGAACAGATCCCTTATCCTGTTGGGTGAGGGATCTATTTATTTTGCCTTGGGGAGGGATTCATGTGTCAGTTTCATTTCAGAAACGGCGCGGAAAACTGATTGCATACCTGCACGGCGACATCGACCATCACGGTGCTGCACCGATGCGCGTGCAGATAGACCGTGTCCTGCGCAGCGAAAAGCCGGCCGTTTTGCAGCTCGATTTCAGTGACGTAGCGTTTATGGACAGCTCCGGCGTCGGTCTGGTTATGGGACGCTATCGGCTGCTGCAAATGTACGGCGGCAGATTGGAACTGTGCGGTATGTCGCCGGGTGTCTACAGAATCATGCGGCTTTCCGGAATCGAAAAGATTGCTTCCGTATTGCCGGAGAAAGGAAATGCATCATGAAACCGATTCAAACCATGCGTCTGGAAATTGAAAGCCGATCTGTCAATGAGGCATTTGCGCGAGCGGTCGTGTCCGCGTTTGCCGCACAGCTTGATCCGACGATCGAAGAGCTGTCCGACTTGCGCACGGCAGTGAGCGAAGCGGTGACCAACTGCATCGTGCATGCGTATGCAATAAGTGTCGGACAGATTTACATAACGGCATCTGTGTATGCGGACGGAATGTTCAGCGTGAAAATACGTGACAAAGGGTGCGGCATAGACGATGTGCAGCAAGCGATGCAGCCGCTGTTTACCACACGCGGCGGGGAACGTGCGGGTCTCGGCTTTGCCGTGATGGAGAGTTTCTGCGACCGCATTCGCGTGCGTTCTGTTCCGGGGAAGGGTACGTGTGTAACGCTGTACAAGAGAATCCATGGGCGCAGTGAAAACTGACATACGATCCGAACGTGACCGGAGAATAGAGGATAACATAGGTCTTGTGCATGCCTGCGCTGCACGCTTTCGCGGACGGGGAGCCGAATATGAAGACCTGTTTCAGGCAGGCTGTGTTGGGCTTTGCAAGGCAGCAGACGGGTTTGATCCTTCACGAGGATACGCTTTCTCCACGTATGCCGTGCCCTTGATCCTCGGCGAGATCCGGCATATTTTCCGAGACGGCGGTACGGTAAAGGTAGGCAGATCCGTGAAAACACAGGCGCAGAATCTCCTGCGTCTGCAGGAATCACTCGCGGAAAAACTGCAGCGGGAGCCGACAGTCTCGGAGCTGTCCGCCGCATCCGGGTTTACGGCGGTTGAACTCGCCTTTATACTCGGCTCTGCACAGCCGGTACTTTCATTGAGCAGCGGCGCGGCAGAGGACGACAGACCGCCGGAAATACCTGTTCCGCCGCAGGATGACGAGATCGACTCAAGAATCTGCCTGCAATCAGCCATGGAGCGTCTTGATGCCCGTGAGAGGCTGCTGCTCGAACTTCGATATTTTCAGAACAAGACGCAATCGCAGACAGCGGATGTTCTCGGCATATCTCAGGTACAGGTTTCCCGTAAGGAAAGAGCAATTCTACAAAAGCTCAGAATATGTTTAAATATTGACTGATAACAGACTGCGGCAGTTTCAAAAGAACAAGCTGCAGTCTTGTTTTTTGTATGTGTTTGGTGTATAATAGCGAAAAAAGGGGAAACGAGGTGCGCTGTATGCAGGGAGAGGCTTATATTGCCACTGTTTTGCAGACTATACGAACTGCATGGGACTCGCAGCAGCCGTCTCTTATGCGCGCTGCCGAACTGCTGGCCGATACAATCCGGCAAAAGCACAGCGTATTCGCTTTCGGATGCTCGCACGCCGGTATGCTGGCCGAGGAGGTCTTTTACCGTACCGGCGGTCTTGCGATCATCAACCCGATCTTTTTCTCCGGTGTGACGCTGCCGACCAGACCCGTCACGATGACCAGCAGCCTGGAGCGTTTGCCGGGTCTGGGTACGATCATAGTGGAAGAAAACCACCTGAAACCGGGAGACTGCCTGATTATTCAGTCCAATTCCGGACGCAATACCGTGCCTGTCGAGATGGCGATGGCTGCAAAAGAAAAAGGAATTGCGACAATCGGCTTTACAAGTCTGCGTCATTCAAAATCTGTTGCATCCAGACATCCGAGCGGCAAAAAGCTGTATGAAGTCTGCGATATCGTGATCGACAACTGCGGCGTGCCCGGTGATGCGGCTGTCCCGGTCGAGGGACTGGACGAGCCCATGGGTCCGACATCTACGGCAGTTGCCAGCGCCCTCATTCACGCGATTGTGATCGAAACGGTCGAACTTCTTCTGGCGCAAGGCATTGTGCCGCCCGTTTTCCGCAGCGCAAATCTGGATGGCGGCGACGAACATAACCGCCGGATATTTGAAGAGTATAAAGATAACATCTTTTATATGTAAGGGGAGTGCGATATGAAGATTACGTTTATGGGTGCCGGAAGCACCGTGTTTGCCAAGAATGTGCTCGGCGACGTGATGTGCGTGCCGTCGCTTCGCGAATGCGAGATTGCTTTGTACGATATTGATCCCGACCGTCTCTCGCAGTCTGAACTGATGGTCAGAACATTGAATCATAATATCAACGAAGATCGTGCGGCAGTGCATGCCTATCTCGGCGTCGAAAACCGCAAGGCGGCATTGCGCGGCGCGTCGTTTGTTGTCAATGCGATCCAGGTCGGATTGTATGATCCCTGCACGATCATTGACTTTGAGGTGCCGAAAAAGTACGGCCTTCGCCAGACGATTGCCGATACGACGGGTATCGGTGGCATCTTCCGTGCGCTGCGTACAATTCCTGTTTTGGCTGATTTCGCTGCGGACATGCAGCAGGTCTGTCCCGACGCTCTTTTTCTCAACTACACCAATCCCATGGCGATGCTTGCCGGGTATATGCAGAGATACACCGGTATAAAGACGGTCGGCTTGTGCCACAGTGTGCAGTGCTGCTCACGCAATCTGCTGCATGATCTCGGCATCGAACACGGCGAACCGCTCTATGAGCGCATCGCCGGTATCAATCATATGGGCTGGCTTCTGGAAATCCGCGACGCGGACGGAACCGATCTGTATCCTGAAATCCGCCGCCGTGCAATCGAAAAGCTGGAAAACGATCACGACTGCACTGATCTGGTTCGCTATGAGTATATCCGCAGACTGGGTTATTACTGCACGGAATCGAGTGAACATAATGCGGAGTATAACAACTTTTTCATTAAATCCAAATACCCCGAATTGATCGAACGATACAACATTCCGCTGGACGAATATCCGCGCCGGTGTATTGAACAGATCAATCGCTGGAACAGCGAGAAGGAACAGTATCTGAACGGCGAGGTGTCACACACGCGTACGCATGAATATGTATCCGGTATCATGAATGCCATCATGACCGATGAACCGTACAAAATCGGCGGCAACGTTCTCAATACGAGCGGCCTGATCCCGAACCTTCCGCGCGAGGCTTGCGTCGAAGTTGCCTGTCTGGTCAATCGTGCCGGCGTGCAGCCTTGCGCGCAGCCGCCGCTGCCGGAGCAGCTTGCGGCCATGAATCGCACGGAGATCAATGTGCATCTTCTGACCATCGAGGCTGCCGTGACGCGCAAAAAAGAGCATATCTACCAAGCGGCCATGCTCGATCCGCACTGTTCGTCGGAGCTTTCCATCGACGATATTGTGCGCATGTGCGACGATCTGATCGAGACGCACGGCGACTGGTTGCCGAAATACCATTAAGTATACGTTTCTATCCCCGAAAAATTCATAAAGCGTTCACCAAATTTCCGGATTCGTGATGTATAATAAGTATACTTCAGCGGACACAGGTGATTGGATTGCTGGGATATGTGCGGGCGTATAAGCCCGAGATGCGGTTTAAAGAGTACGACGTTTATAAAGGCGTTTACTGCACGCTGTGCAAAACGCTTTTGCGCCGCTATTCTCCGATCGGACAGTTGTTTCTTAGCTATGACGCTGCGTTTCTCGCTTTGGTTTTGCTTGCTTTGCAGCCGGATTGTCCCGCACAGACTTCTTCGCGCTGCTGCTATAATCCCGCAAAGAAGTGTTTGTCCTGCGGCAGGGGAGACGTACAGGATTTCTGCGCGGATATATCGGTGATTCTGTTTTACTATAAGATACTGGACGATCTGCATGATCGCGGCTTCTCGCGAAAACTTCTTGCGGCGCTGCTATACCCGATCGCTTTGCTGATGCATTGCAAGGCTGCGCGTATGCAGCCGCAGGCCGACCGGATTGTGTGCGCGTCGATCCGCCGGCAGAACGAGACAGAGCAAACGGACGCTTCGCTCGATGCGGCTGCCGATCCTTCCGCAACCGCACTGGCCGAACTCGGAACACTGCGCGTTGACGACAAATCGTTTTACCGCTTCTGCTATCTGCTCGGACGCTTCGTCTATGTGATCGATGCGGTGGATGATGTGCGCTCTGATGTGCGCAAAAAGAACTTTAACCCGTTAAAAAGCCGATTTATTCAGGATCCGGATTCATTTGCGGCGTATGCCATGCAGCTTCTGAATCTCAATATTGCTGAGCTTTTTAAATCTATGGAAAAGCTGGAACTTCACCGATATAACGAGATCGTACAGAATGTAATCTTCGACGGTCTGTATAATTCCGCTTTGTATGTGGTTAAAAAATATCAACCAGGGGAGGCGAGTATATGAATGATCCCTTTGCTGTTCTCGGCGTATCGCCCAATTCTACCGATGAACAGATTCGGCAGGCCTATCGTGTGCAGGCGCGTCGTCTGCAGCAGCAGATTGAATCCGGATTTGATGTTTCTGCTGCGCAGGAACGAATGCGTGCGCTGGATGCGGCGTATGACGCTGTGATTCTGTCGAGAAATTCCGGCGGTTCCGGTTCATTCAATGCGGGTCAGTCCTATGTGCCGCCATCCGATTTTTCCGATATTCGCCGCACCATACGGGACGGCCGCCTGGACGACGCGCAGACAATCCTTGACGGGATACCGACTGCGCAGCGCAGTGCGGAGTGGTATTTTCTAAAGGGATGTGTCCAGCAGCGCAAAGGATGGCTGGAAGAAGCGGCGGGCAATTTCTCGGCAGCTTGCCGCATGGAGCCCGATAACGCAGAGTATCGCGCCGCTTATGAAGATATGCAGAATGCCCGTTCGGGCGGTTACCGCACTGCGCGCAGCGGTCGCGGAATGAGCGCATGCGATCTCTGTTCGGGTTTGCTGTGCGCGGACTGCTGCTGCGAATGCATGGGCGGCGATCTGATTCGCTGCTGCTGAGGGTACAGATATGCGCAAACAAAGTGCAAAAACCGCACTCGGCGGGATCTGTGCGGCGCTCATGCTCGCCCTGCTGTTCCTTTTGTCGATTTTTCCGTCGGCAACCATTGCGGCGCCCGCGGTGGCCAGTGTAGTGATGCTGTTTGCTGTGCTGGAGCTTGGTAAAGGGTGGGCATTCGGCGTGTATACGGCCGCGAGTATACTGGCTGTTCTTTTGATCCCGTCCAAAGAGGCTGCTGTTCTGTTTGCGGTTTTTTTCGGCTATTATCCGATCCTGAAGGCGATTCTTGAAAAAAGAATTCATAACCGTGCTTTGGATTGGATTATAAAGATAGTTCTGTTTTTGGTCGTAATGTCTGTCTCATATTTTCTGATGATCCGTTTTATGGGCATCGAATTTGAGGAGATTGACCGTTACGGAAAAGCAGCCGTACCGCTGCTTTTGGCATTCGGCGCGGTTGCGTTTGTGGGGTATGATTTCTGCTTGACACTGTTTGTGGGCGAATACCTGCGCAGATGGCAAAAGAGATTCAAAAAAATGTTTAAGCTCTGACGAGGAGGAAGTTATGGCGGAAGGAAAAACAAATTTTGCGATCGTCGGTCTTGGTGGTCGCGGCAGAGGATTGCTCGATGAATTTCTGGATGTGCCCGGCGTTCGTGTGGTTGCGGTCTGTGATAAATACGAAGACCGTGCGATGGAAGGCGTGCGGATTGTCGAGGAGAAGACCGGCGAAACGCCGTTCATGACGCTGGATTATAAAGAGATCCTGCGCCGAGACGACATTGCGGCCGTGATGATTTTTACGACATGGATCACACATGCGCGCATTGCCGTTGACGCCATGCGTGCGGGTAAGCATGCTGCGATCGAGGTCGGCGGCGCAGCTAGCATAGAGGAATGCTGGCAGATGGTACGTGCTTCCGAGGAAACCGGAAAGTACTGCATGCTGCTTGAAAACTGCTGCTACGACCATAACGAGATGACGCTCTACCGCATGGTCAAGCAGGGCATGTTCGGCGAGATTGTTCATCTTGAAGGCGGCTACCGGCATGATTTGCGCGACGAAATCTGCCTTGGACGCGAGAATCGACACGGAAGATTGTTCAATTTCATGCACCGCAACGGCGAGCTGTATCCGACGCATCAGCTCGGCCCGATCTGCAAGCTTATTGATATTAACCGCGGCAACCGTATGCTGACGCTCTCATCGATTACCAGCAAATCCCGCGGACTCAACGTCTGGCTGCACGACAACAAGGGCGACGATTACGACCTTGCGGATTATCCGTTCTGCGAGGGCGACGTGACCACCACCATGATTAAGTGCGCAAACGGCGAGACGATCACGCTGCATCACGACTGCAATCTGCCTCGCCCGTATTCGAGAGATTACGTGATCGAAGGCACGCGTGGCATATTCAAGGAAAACAGTCACGGCGGTGAAATCTACCTCGACTCACTGGGAGAAAAAGGCCATGAACCGCAGTGGCAGGATTTTGCGCCTCTGCGTGAAAAATATGAACATCCGCTTTGGAAGAGATACAGGCAGGAAGGCGTACATGGCGGTCACGGCGGCATGGATTTCCTGGTGCTTTCCGCTTTTGCCGAGTCTGTGATCGAGGGACATGAGCCGCCAATCGACGTTTATGATACGGCTGCGTGGATGGCCGTGACCTGTTTGTCCGAGCAGTCGGCTGCCATGGGCGGACTTCCCGTGCCGATTCCCGATTTCACCAACGGTATGTGGATTGACCGCGCACCGTATCACAGAGGCATCTTCTGTGTCAACGAAGTGTGCGAGGATTGCTTTGAGGAGGAAAACGCATGAGTTTTTATATCGGCGTTGACGGCGGCGGCACAAAGACGTATTACGCTTTGTTTGACGAAAGCAAAAACATCGTCGCCGATTATAAGACGTCCGGCAGCAATCATGAGAATCTGGACGGCTCCTTTGATGAAGCCGTTGAGATCATCTGGGACGGGATCACGAACCTGCTTAAATCAGCCGAAAAAACTCTTGATGATGTCAACTTTACGCTGATGGGACTGGCCGGCGTCGATCATCCGTTTCAGCATGACGCACTGTACGAACGCCTTGAGCAAAAGGGTCTGCGCAATTTTGAGATTTACAATGACGGTTTTATTGTCGTGAAGGCCGGCAGTATTTCCGGCGCGGCAATCGGGCTGAACAACGGTACGGGTACATGCTGCAACGCCATTGATTCCACGGGCAGAATGCTGCAGCTTGCCGGGCTTGCCGAGTATTCCGGCGATATGGGCAACGGGCATTGGATTGCAACAATGGCGTATGTGGCAATTTATGACGACGTCTATCTCGGCATCCGTCCCACGGTTATGACAGAGTATTATTTCAATCACTTCGACCTCAAGACGCGCGAGGACTTCCTCTCTTCCGTCAGCGCGTTCGAGACGGAGGACGCGGAAGATTATATCCGCACGCTGATTGATGCTTTCTTTGCTGGTCTGGAAGAGGACGACCCGGCCTGTCTCGACATTCTGGAGATGATGTCGGAGCGAAGCGCCAGACTGATTGCGGCGCATACGCATCAGCTTCAGTTTGACGGCGACGAGGTCGAAGTCGTTTTGTCCGGCTCGATTCTGACGAAACTTCCTTCTGAACGTTATCTGGAAGCGATTCGTCAGAAGGTCGCGCTGTATTCCGACCGTAAGTTCCGGTTCATCAAGCTCTCTGTGCCTCCGGTCGTGGGCTGCGTGAACTGGATTATGCAGGAATTTGTATAATATTTGTATATTAATTGCATAAAGGAGGGAGACGCATTTTGCGTCGTGAGAAATGAAGGAAATCACTGTTGCGGTCATCGGCTCCGGCAGCACTTATTGCCCCGAGCTGGTGGACGGCTTTTTAAAGGCACAGGACTCGCTGAAGCTGAAAAAAATCAGCTTTATGGACATTGACGATCGCAAGAGAACCATCGTCGGCAATCTTTGCGATCGCATTCTGAAGCATGCAGGCATTGACTGCGAAGTCGTTATGACGGACGATCTCGATAAAGCGCTGCAGGGCGCCGACTTTGTCGTGACACAGATCCGTGTCGGCAAGCTGCCTGCGCGTTACCTGGATGAAACGATTCCGCTCAAATATGATCTGATCGGTCAGGAGACGACCGGTATCGGCGGTTTCTTCAAGGCGCTGCGCACCATCCCGGTCATGAAGCACATCTGCGATCGCATCGAGGCCATATGTCCGGATGCGTGGCTGATCAATTTCACCAATCCGTCCGGTATCATTACGGAATTTGTGCTCAATCATACCAACGTCAAATGCATCGGCCTTTGCAACGTGCCGATCGACATGATCGACGATACGAAGGAAATCAGCGGCGAGGACAGCGTTCTGACGTATGTCGGTCTGAACCATTTGAGCTGGATTACGTCGGTTAAGAAGGACGGCAAAGAGCTGCTGCCCGAAATGATCGCTTCCGGCTTCTCACCCAAAGTCATGGCCAATATCCACGACGACGGCTTCTCTCTTGAGACGCTCGCCGCCATCCATGCGATTCCGTCCTCCTATCTGCAATATTATTACTGCCGAGCGGCAAAGCTGGAATACCTCAAGAGCGGTGAGAAGAGTCGCGCCGAGGTTTGCATGGAGATTGAAGAACAGCTTCTGAACATGTATTCCGACGAGGGATTGTATGTCAAGCCTGCGCTTTTGGACAAGCGCGGCGGACACAAATACTCTCTTGTGGCGGTGTCGCTGATCGACGCCATTGCCAATGATAAGCAGAACATCCAGGTCGTCAACGTCAAGAACGGCGATGCACTCGACTTTATGGAGCCGGACGACGTGGTCGAAGTTGTGTGCGTAGTCGGCAAAGACGGCGCAAAACCGGTCAGGATCGATCCGATCGACAACCGTCATGTCATCGGTTTGATGCGCATCGTCAAGGAGTATGAGAAGTATACGGTACAGGCTGCGATCGAGGGTTCCGATACGGCAGCATTGAACGCGCTGCTGGTACATCCGCTTGTGGGCGACTGGGAAAAAGCGCAGAAGTGCTTCGAGGAGATGAAACAGGCGCACAAGGATTATCTGCCGCAATTCTTTAAGAACTGATTTTCTGATTTTGAGCATAAAAGCAAAGAGCCGTTCCCGAATGGGCGCGGCTCTTATTGTTTGCGCTTGCGCTTTAGTCTTTGAAAGTTTGTTCCAACGGCCAGAATGCAATCCCGTCGGCGGTGACTGCGGCTGCATATTCCGTGTCTTCATGCAGGAAAAAGATGAAGTAGACGGACTCTTTGGTCGGGCGGTGTGATGCGCCGTCTGCCAATTCATATAATAAATATGTATTGCGATCCGGATCGACACGGATTTCATATGTAGAATTGGCCACTTGTGTTTCGTTGTTGAAGTAGATTGCTTTGTGCGCGTTCTTTTCCGGATCTACTGAATCTGTGATCCATGCATAGCCGTGTATCGACACATAGTAGGTACTTTGTTTGTTGTTATAGATATACAGCGATGCTCTGTTTTGAACAAGGCTTGAACTGTCTACGAAGGAAGTGGTGAGAGACGGAATTGTTTCCGTTCTGTTTACTGAGATTTTCAATGTCCCGTCCTGTATGGCGCAATATGTCTTATATAACGCCTGCGGACTATATCGATCTAATACGGTCGTATTTCCCCGGATATTACATCCGCAGCACAGCAGGGCGAGCATTGCGGCCAGTAGGAGACATACAGCTTTTTTCATTTATAAAACCTCCCATCATACCTGTCATTATAACAAATACAAAAAAATGTTTCAACCGAATTAAAGCAAGTTGAAATGTTTTTTCAAAATTGCTGAATTACATCTTGCAAAAACCACAGACGGATGATATAATAAAACTGCTTTTTTGGGCAAAATTAATAAGAAAGGTTTGAAAATCATGACAACGAAACGAATTCTTGCACTCTTGCTGGCAGCAGTTCTGGCACTTTCAATGGCAGCTTGCGGCAGTAAGACAACGGAAGAACCCGTAACAGCCGACACAACGGAAACTGTGCTTGAGACGGTTGAGGCGCAGACCGAAGCGGCGGCTGTCGAAGTAACGTCTTCGGCTGCTGACGCGGAATCGACAGAAGCTGTGACGGAAGCGGCGGCGCCCGAGGCGACAGAGGCTGCTACTGAAGCAGCTGCCGAAGCGGAAGAAACAACAGAAGCTGCAAAGAAAGTGCCCGAAACCAAAGAAGAGATCGTGGAGTTCTACAAGGCAGCTGCTACACTGTCCGATAAGAGCGGCGTACAGACGAGCAATAAGATGAATCTTGAATCTCTTGACGGCGGCAGCGGCGCTGTCGGCTCTTTTATCAGCCTGCTTGAGCCGATCGTGCAGAAGACGCTGGCCAAGAATTCTTCCACTGACAATCATATAACAGGCGGGTATAAGAATCTGACGGCAGACGACGTTGCATCCGCGACAGCCAAGGATGACGGCAAGTATACCACGCTGACCATCAACCTCAAGGAGCAGACTGACGGCTTTACAGGCGACAGTAAGAGCGGGCATGTCGGTCACGGTGTTTCCGTGCTCGGCAACGTGCAGAATGCCATTGATGAGCTCAACGGTGTGGATGTCGATCCCTCCGGCGGTGAAGTCAAGTTGCATTATACAAACGGTAAGATCAATGTCAAGATCGACAACGCAACCGGCAAAATCGTTTCCGGTACATGGTCGCACGTTTGCACGGCAACGATTGACAACGTGAAGGCGAAGATCGGTATTCTCAGCATCACGCTGAAGGGTGCCAAGGCAGTCATTTCGCAGACTATCACAATGTAAGCAAAACCGAAAGGGGATAAAAATATGAAAATTCGGAAACTCATTGCAATTATTTCTGCTTTCGCGATTGTTCTGACCATGGCTGCCTGCGGCGGCAAGACGTCCGAAGAACCGGAGACGACGGCTGCAGAAGCGACTGTTACGGAAGCTGTTGTCGACACGACTGCGGAGGCTGCTGAAACAACGGAAGCTGTGGATGCGACCGAAGCCGCCGCGGATGCGACGGAAGCTGCAACGGAAGCGGCGACAGAAGCTGCACCTGCCGAGGAGACCACGGAAGCCGACGAAAAGAAGACGCCTGAAACCGTGGCGGAAATCGTTGATTTCTATAAGGCGGCAGCCACCGAAACGAACAAGGGTAAAATCAACGCAAACGACAAGATGGAACTCGTCTTCCTCAACGGAGGCAGCGGTCTGGTCGGCGGCCTGATCAGCGCTTTTGAGCCGATCGCCAAGAACGCGCTTGCCAAGAACTCCGGCCCGATCGATCATGTGACCGGCGGTTTCCAGAACCTGACCGCAGACGACGTCGCTTCCGCGAAAGCAAGCAGCGACGGCAAGTATACCACGCTGCGTATCAACCTCAAGGAGCAGACCGACGGCATGTACGGCAAATCCAAGGAAGGCCACGTCGGCCACGGCGTCTCCATTCTGGACGGTGTTCAGAAAGCAATTGATGAGCTCGACGGCGTTTCTGTTGACGCTTCCGAAGGCTCCATCAAGCTGCACTACAACAATGCATATATTGATGTCAAGGTCGATAATGACTCCGGCAAGATCGTTTCCGGTAAGTGGCATTATACGGTCGACGTCAGCATCGACAACACCAAGGTTAAGGTTGGCCCGATCCCCGCTACGCTTAAGGGTGCAACCGGTCAGGTCGAATACGCTGTGACTCTTTGATCTGGATTTTTTGAGTCAGTCGCTTTCAGCGATACAATAGAATAGCATCTAAAAAACGGCTTTTCTTCTATGCAAAAGTAGAGGAAAAGCCGTGATTCTTTTACTGCTGTCTACGCGGATTTTCGTGTTTATAGGATTACGGATTCAACTCTTTCGGTGCACAGCGAAAAAATTTCAAAATAACCTTGACAAACGTATAGAAATCATGTACAATGAAGTCACTTTAGCGGATAAACGCTTTAAAGCACTAAAGGAGTGGGACAAATAATGAATCAGCAAGTCGGTATTTGGGTAACTCTGGCGGTCTATCTTGTTTTTTTGATCGCTGTCGGTATCTGGACGGGTCGCAAGTCCAAGAGTGTGGCGGATTTCACAGTCGGCGGCCGCAAAGCGGGCGCGTGGCTTTCCGCGCTGTCTTATGGTACAGCGTACTTCTCGGCGGTTATGTTTGTCGGGTATGCTGGCGGTACCGGTCTGAAATACGGACTTTGGGGCATTCTTGCCGGTATCGGCAATGCTGTATTCGGTTCCTATTTTGCATGGAAAGTTCTGGCGCGTCGCACGCGCGACGTTTCCGCTCGTCTTAAACTGAAGACCATGCCGCAGTTCTTTGAAATGCGTTACGGCAGCTCTGCCATGAAGATTTTTGCCTGCGTTGTGATTTTCATCTTTATGGTTCCGTATTCCGCTTCTGTTTATAAGGGACTCGCCTCCGTTGCCGAGGTTCTGCTGGGCATTGATTATACGATCTGTATGATCGTCATTGCTGTGCTTGCTGCGCTGCTGCTGCTCTTCGGCGGCTATCTTGTGCAGGCACGCGCTGATTTTGTGCAGGGCATTATCATGATGTTCGGCATTGCGCTGCTGATTCTCTTTGTGGTTCGCAGCAATCAGGTCGGCGGTTTTGCCGGCGTGGCGGAATATGCACGCGGCGAACACGGATTCTCGCCGATGAGCGGTTCCAACTGGGTTGCGCTGTGGGCAACGGTTCTCATGACGTCTTTCGGCACATGGGGCTTGCCGCAGATGATTCAGAAGTATTTCGGTATCCGCGATGACGAACAGGCAAAACGCGGCATTAAGATTTCAACATTTTTTGCGTTTCTTGTGGCCGGCGGCGGATATTTCATCGGCTCTCTCTGCTTCCGCTATTTCAGCGCCGATCAAATGAAAGAGATGGGACAGGATTACATTGTGCCGAATCTTCTGAAAGAAACAGGTCTTCCGACCGTTTTGCTTGGCGTAGTGCTGATGCTTCTGATCGCGGCATCTGTATCGACGCTTTGCTCGGTGACGCTGACTGCAAGTTCTACGCTGTCGATTGACTTTATTCGTCCGATTGCCAAGATGCAGGATAAAGCTGTTCGCACACTGACCAAGATTCTTTGCGTTGTCTTTATTGTCATTTCGTATGTTGTGGCCAATACTGATACGCCGATTCTTGACATGATGAGCTATTCCTGGGGCATTATCTCCGGATCATTCCTTGCGCCCTATGTGCTTGCGCTCTACTACAAGAAGCTCTCCAAGGGCGGTGCATGGTGCGGCATTCTCGGCGGTTTCCTGACGGCAATGGTTCCCGCAAGCTGTAAGATTCTGACGCTTTGCGGTTCCGAAGCGCCGCAGGTGGTGAAGCTTGCCGGTTTCGGTCCGCAGTTCGCCTGCGCAGCTATGCTCGTTTCAATTATCCTTTGCTTTGTCGGTTCGGCTATTTTCCATTCGGAGAAAGATGCGTCTTCGCAAGAATTTTTCTACAAAGGTCTTGTCGAAAACGAATAAATGTGTCATAATATAAATCAATCCTATATCTGAGGTGTTTGATTTGAAAAAACTGTTATTAGGTAATGAGGCAGTCGCGCGCGGTTTGTTCGAGGGCGGCTGCCGCGTCGCGTCCAGTTATCCGGGCACGCCGAGTACGGAAGTCACGGAATGCGCGGCACTGTATGACGAAATCTACTGCGAATGGGCGCCGAATGAAAAGGTTGCTATGGAAACAGCGATCGGCGCTGCGATCGCCGGTGCGCGCAGCTTTTGCGGCATGAAGCATGTCGGTTTGAACGTTGCGGCTGATCCGTTGTTTACAGCTTCGTATACGGGCGTCAACGCCGGTATGGTGATCGTTGTTGCGGATGATCCCGGTATGCACTCCTCGCAGAACGAGCAGGATTCCCGCCATTACGCGATGGCGTCCAAAACAATGATGCTCGAGCCGGCCGATTCTGCGGAATGTCTGGCATTTGCAAAGCAGGCTTATGTGCTCTCGGAGCGATTCGATACGCCTGTCATTCTGCGTTTGACGACACGGATTGCGCATGCGCGATCTCTGTGCGAGCTCGGCACGCGTGAGGACGTCGGTGTTTTGCCGTATGAGAAGAATATCGCCAAGAATGTGATGATGCCCGCTATGGCTAAGGGTCGCCATGTTGTGGTGGAGAAGCGTGTGCTTGATCAGACTGCATGGGCAGAGTCCGAAGCGGTGGATGCCGGGATCAACAAGGTCGAATGGAACAGCAAAAAAATCGGCGTGATTGCGGCAGGAACCTGCTATCAATACGCGAAGGAAGCGCTGGGCGATCAGGCGTCCTATCTGAAACTTGGCTGCGTATATCCGCTGCCTGTTGATCTGATTCGTTCTTTTGCCGAGACATGTGAAACCGTTTACGTGCTTGAAGAGCTGGACGATTATATCGAGACGCACTGCCGTAAGCACGGTATCTCCGTAATCGGAAAAGATGCGTTTACGCTGCAGGGCGAGTATTCGCAGTCTCTGATTGCCAAGGTCATTCTCGGCACGGAGAAACCGGTTCTGACGGCTGACGTGCATGTTCCGGGCAGACCGCCCGTGTTGTGCGCGGGATGTCCGCATCGCGGGTTGTTCTACGCGCTCAAAAAGATCGGCGTCATGGTCAGCGGCGATATCGGCTGCTATACGCTCGGCGCGATGCAGCCGCTCGGTATGATCGACACCGTCATCTGCATGGGCGCGTCCGTATCTGCGCTGCACGGACGCAACAAGGCAAATCCCGAATACAGCAGCAAGAGCGTCGCTGTAATAGGTGATTCCACGTTCATTCACTCCGGTGTAACGGGTCTTATCAATATCGCATACAATCAGAGCAATTCTGTCGTGATTATTCTGGACAATTCCATCACCGGCATGACCGGTCACCAGCAGAATCCCACAACCGGATTGACGATCAAAGGCGATCCGACTTCTGCTGTCAGCCTTGAAAAACTGGCAGAAGCAGTCGGCATTCAGCGTGTACGTGTGGTCGATCCTTACAACCTGAAGGAATGTGAGGATGCGATCCGCGAGGAACTCGATGTGGATGCGCCGTCTCTGATTATCTCCCGTCGTCCGTGTGCTCTGCTCAAAAAAGTCAAACATAATCCGCCGCTTAAAGTCAATGCGGACAAATGCCGCTCCTGCAAGATGTGCATGCGCATCGGATGTCCGGCAATCAGCTTTAAAGACAACAAAGCTGTGATCGACTTTATGCAGTGCGTCGGCTGCAATGTCTGTCGTCAGATGTGCAAATTTGACGCAATCGAAGGCTAAGGAGGGGAAACGGATGGCTACAAAGAGTATTATGATTGTCGGCGTCGGCGGACAGGGGACGCTGCTTGCCAGCCGCATCCTTGGTGCAGCGCTGGTTTCCGAAGGGTTTGACGTCAAGGTATCTGAGGTGCACGGCATGAGTCAGCGCGGTGGTTCCGTCGTGACGTATGTGCGATACGGCGAATGTGTCGCGTCGCCCATCATTGAAAAAGGCGAAGCGGATCTGCTGCTGTCGTTTGAGCAGCTGGAGGCTGCGCGCTGGCTTGCGTATCTGAAGACGGACGGCAAGCTCATTGTCAATACACAGACGATTGATCCCATGACCGTGATTTCCGGCGCGGATACATATCCCGACGGCGTTTTGGATGCGCTCAGAGCGGCCGGCGCGGACGTTACGGCGATTGATGCGCTGTCTCTTGCCGTTGAAGCCGGTTCCGCAAAGGCAGTCAATGTTGTGCTGATCGGCGTGCTTGCTTCCAAATCTGAAATTGCGAAACAGGTCTGGATTGACGCGCTGCACGAAACCGTTCCGCCGAAATTCCTGGAGATGAATCTGAAAGCATTTGAACTCGGCTGGAATTACGAAAACTGAACTGCATAGATAAACGTTAACGCCGCAAGGAGCATTCCCTGCGGCGTTTGTATATTATTTTGTTTATTCGAGTATGCTGTTCAGCCGAAGCGTGCCGTCCACGCAGACGGTTTTCTGCAAGTCGCCATAGCAGACGGTCACGGACGGATTCTGTCCGATCAGCTCGACTTCTGTCAGCTTTCCGTCCTGCCACTGGATGTTGACCGTCACATTTCCTTTGGCACGCAGACCCTGCACAGAACCGTTTTTCCATTTAGAGGGAAGAGCAGGCAGAAGATAGATTTTGCCGTCCAGACTCTGCAGCAGCATCTCCGTCACGCCGCTGGTCGCACCGAAGTTTCCGTCGATCTGGAAAGGCGGATGCGCGTCAAACAGATTGGCGTATGTACCGCCGCCGCGATTGTAGCGAACATTTTCATCATCGACATACCGAAGCTGGGTTTCCAGAAGATGTAGCGCGCGATCACCGTCGCGCAGTCTTGCCCAGAAGTTGATCTTCCAGCCGAGACTCCAGCCCGTACCGTCGTCGCCGCGTGCTTCGAGTGTTTTGCGGCATGCATCGGCAAGATCCGGCGTTTCACACACGGAAATCAGATTCGCCGGATGCAGCGCATACAGATGGGAGACGTGACGGTGGTGCGGATCTTCCTCGATCTGCTCATCGTACCACTCCAGCAGACGGCCGTCTTTGCCGACCTTAAACGGACGCAGACGCGGAAGAACAGACTGAATTCGTGTCAGCAGTTCATTTTCAACGCCGAGAATCTCACAGGCTTTCGCTGTGTTTTCCAGCACTTCACGGCAAATGCTCATTGTCATTGTGGTGGTCTGCGCTATGGCGTATTCCTCGTCGTCAATGATAAACACATTTTCCGGCGATGTGGATGGAGAACAGACCAGATCTCCGTTCGGATCCTCTGTGAGAATCGACAGATAAAACTCCGCGCAGCCCTTCAGAATCGGCAGAGCCGTTTCGCGCAAAAAGGCACGATCCAGCGTATATTCATATTGTTCAAAGGCGTGTCGGCTCATCCATCCGGCGCCGTTGTACCAGAAGAACCAGCTCGGGTTCCCCGTTGTCGGCACGCACATGCGCCACAGATCGCTGTTGTGATGACATACAAAACCGTCCGCATCGTAATATTGCCTGGCAACACGTCGGCCGGCAACCGACATATCGCGAAGCATGTCCATCAGCGGCGCATTCAGCTCCGTCAGATTGCAGGGGAGGATCGGCCAGTAGTTCATCTCCGTGTTGATGTTGACGGTGTAGTTCGCCGCCCAGGGCGCATGCAGAAGCTGGTTCCAGATGCCCTGCAGGTTCATCGCCTGACTGCCCGGCCTCGATGCGCTGATGGCAAGATACCGTCCGTAATTGAACAAAAGTACGTACAGTCCGGGATCGCTGACGCCGTTTCCAAAGTCGAGCAGACGTTCGTTGGTCGGTATATTTTCACGCTGTTCGCTCTCGATTTCCAGCTTCACACGATCATACAGGTCTCTGTGCGCTGCGATATGCGTCTCTTTCAGCGCTTCGTAAGAAAGAGCGAGCGCCGCATCCAGCCGATCCAGAACCGGCTGTTTGTACGCCTTTCCTTCCAGAACGGGGTGCTTATCATAGCCGTTGAAGGAGTCTTCCGCGGCCAGAACAATATCAAAGTCCGTCACGTCACGCAGCGAGATGTTGCTGCCCTCGTAGTATGCCACGCCGTCCGTCAGACGAACACGAACGGCCGTGCGGAAAAACATGCCCTGATTCTGCGGATCGTCACTCTGCGGCAGGAAATAGGAACGATAAGGCCCCATACCGCCGGGACATTGACCATCAACGATGAGTGTTTCACCCTGCGTAAATGCAGAATGTGCCAGTGCGCAGCGCAGTGAAATTTGCAGATCCATTTTCTTATCGCAATGGATATGGCCGACAAGAACCTGTTGCGGATAGGAAACAAACCATTCTTCCGTATAGGGAGCACCGTCTCTCAGGTAAAAGACGGTCTGTACAGCAGTCTGCAGATCGAGCCGGCGGCTGTACTGGTCGACTGCCGGCGGTACGACTGTGGCGCCGATTCGCAGTTCGCCCAGCGGAAGGTAGCTCTCTGTATCATATCCTTCCATGTTTTCGATTACAGTTTTTGTGACGGAAGGAATCTGATCTTTCTCAAAGACTCTGTGACGCACGTCGGCAAAGGCAGCGCTCGCTTTGAGATTCTCTTCATAATGCGGTTTGCCGGACCACAGTGTATCCAGGTTAAGTGAAAGAACTTCTTCCTGCGTTGTGCCCCAAACCATGGCGCCAAGAGAACCGTTTCCGAGCGGAAGCGCATCGGTCCAACGACGTGACGGCCGCGTATAGTAGAGTATATTGCTGTCTGTCATGAATAATCACCTCATGCGAGATTATACAGGAAATCCGCGTCGGTGTCAATTTATCATACTAAAAAATCTTCGATCAGATCCTGAAAGTGCGTAACGGAAACGTCGTTATCCTGTATCAGATCCATCAACTGTCTGATTTCATTCGGATCAGCGGAAAGATCCTCAATCGAAAATACCTCGGTCAATGGGTTGACGCGATATGCCGTAAACCCGTATCCGGTATATGCTTCGCCGTCTTCGTTGACGATTTGTTTTGTATTCATGACAAGTTTGAGCTTCTGTTTTTCTGCAAGCATTGTATCCCCTCCATTTCAATTCCATGTAATATAATAAGAGAAAATCATTCACATGTCAATAGGATAAGTGAAAATATTTCATATTATTATTTAAATTATGTTTCAGATTGAAATTACTGCACATTCATAATAGCAGTTTTTTACGGAATCCGGATGAAAAAACCGGAGATAAACTTGATTTTTTCTTGTACAGTATGATATACTAATATGAAAGATTTTGGGGTGTGATTATATGACGGATTTGATCATACTCGGTGTCGGCGGCCTCGGCCGTGAAACACTGTTTCAGTTGCAGCAGATGAATAAAGCTGCACTGCAATTCCGCATACTCGGTTTTGCCGATGATGCGTGCACTGAGAAGACGGTGCATGACTATCCTGTTCTATGTAATTCCGACGCTCTTCTTTCGCGTGAGGCAGATACTGCGGTAGTGATCGCGATCGGCAATCCCGTCGTTCGACGTCGTCTGTTTGAGAAACTGTGCGCGAACCCGCATCTGTCCTTTCCGTCGATCATAGCGCCGGGCGCAGTTGTGTCCGACTATGTGCAGATCGGACAAGGCTGTATCATCGGTTTCGGCGCTGTTCTGACCGTCGATATTACGATAGGTGATTTTGTGCTGGTCAGCAACAGCTGCAACATCGGCCACGATGTTGTGCTGCAGGATTATGCCACATTGTTTCCGGCTGCACATATTTCCGGCGCTGTTACGCTTGGCGCAGGGTGCCAGATCGGTGTTGGCAGCAGCGTGATTCAGGGTCTTTCTGTCGGTGAGGGCGCGATTATCGGCGCCGGCGCTGCGGTTGTGCGCGATATCCCGGCACATGTGACGGCCGTCGGCGTTCCTGCCAGAGTGATACGAACGCATTCTCAGCGTATATGAGGTGACAATCATGCAAACATATTCTGTTTCATTGGCCAGAATGATTGAGGATTTTCGATTTGACATTGTATATTTGCCGAAAGAGGCCAATAAAATCTATATTTCATCCAAGGAAGTCAGCCGTCCGGGACTTGTGTTCGTCGGCTATGACGATTATTTTGAAAGCAGACGCGTGCAGTTTTTGGGGCTTCACGAGACGCAATATCTGAATAGCCTTCCGCTCGCACAGCGCATGAAGGCAATGGATCTGCTGTTCCAGAAGTGTCCGTCGCTGATTGTTCTGACACGTAATCTCCCAAGTCTTGACGGCATGGTGACTTTGGCGGATCGTTACGGTGTCCCGATCGTTCGAAGCGGATTGTCTACATCCGACATTATGTCGCAGATTATTTCATATCTGAGTGAAAAACTGGCCGAGCGCATTACCCGCCACGGCGTTATGGTGGAAGTGTACGGCGAGGGCGTGCTGATTCTCGGCGGCAGCGGCGTGGGCAAAAGCGAGACGGCAATGGAATTGATCAAACGCGGCCATCGCCTGATTGCAGACGATGCGGTTGAAATTCGTAAGGTATCCTCAAAAACGCTGCTTGCTTCTGCGCCGGACAACATACGTCACTATATGTCCCTTCGGGGCGTCGGTGTGTTGAATGCGCGGCGTCTGTTCGGTATCGGTGCGGTCAAGGAGACCGAAAAGATCGACATCATCGTACAGTTGGAGGCATGGGACAGAGAAAAAGTTTATGAAAGTCTGGGTATTGATGACGAGTACACGGAGATACTCGGTATCAAGGTACCCGTGACAGTCGTTCCGGTCAGTGCCGGACGCAATCTGGCCATTATCATCGAAGCGGCTGCAATGAATAATCGTCAGCGCAAGATGGGTTATAACGATGCGCGTGATCTGCTTCGCGAGCTTGGAATGACGGATGAAGAGTTTGTTCCGGAACAGCGCGAAGTGGAACTTTGGAAAGAATAAATTATATACTATACAACGGAGGACAATACTATGTACAGAATCGGTGTGGATCTCGGCGGCACAAACATTGCAGTCGGCGTTGTCAGCGAGGATAATCGGATTATCGGCAGAGCAAATCTGAAAACGAATCTGCCTCGTCCGGCAGATCAGGTGTTTGCAGATGTGGCAAAGGCTTGTAATCTCGCGGCGGATGATGCAGGCATCACGATTGCGGACGTCGATTCCATCGGTATCGGATCACCCGGCACGATCAATAAGGAGACCGGCGTAATCGAATATGCCAACAACTTTGACTTTTTCAACGTTCCGGCGCGGGACATTCTTCGCTCCCTGCTCGGAGATAAGCCGATTTATCTGGATAATGACGCCAACTGCGCCGCACTCGGTGAAGCTATTGCCGGCGCCGGACACGGTGTTGCCAACTTTATTGCAATCACGCTCGGAACGGGCGTCGGCAGCGGAATCGTCGTGGACGGCAAACTCGTGACCGGCATCAACTTTGCGGCCGGAGAGATGGGTCATACGGTGATTTGTCTGGACGGTGAGCCGTGCAATTGCGGCAGACGCGGTTGCTGGGAGTCCTATTCCTCTGCCACGGCGCTGATCGCACAGACTAAGGAAGTCATGCGCGTTTCACCCGACAGTCTGATGTGGCAGATCGCCGACGAATCCGTATTTAATGTAAACGGTCGTACCGCCTTTGACGGAATGCGTCAAGGTGACGAAGCCGCGAAAAAGGTTGTGGATAAATACATCTATTATCTTGCGCAGGGCATCACGAATGTGGTCAATATTTTCCAGCCGGATATGATTTGTATCGGCGGCGGAATCAGCCACGAAGGGGAGACGCTTCTGGCGCCGCTTCGCCGCATGGTTGCCCGTGAGCGTTATTCGATCCATGCCAAAAAGCAGACGCAGATCGTTGCCGCCGAGCTTGGTAATGACGCCGGCATATTCGGCGCCGCTTTCCTGACAGAATAAATCACCGTTGATTTCAACACCTGATTAAAGGGAGTGTTTTCTGTGCCTGTTGCTGCTCAATTCCGTGACTTCGCAGCTTCCATACATTGCGCATTCAAAGAGGGTGAACCTCTGTCGGCCTATACGAGCTTTCGTATCGGAGGACCGGCAGAACTGATGCTTTTCCCGGAAAATGCGCAGATGCTGCGTGCGCTGCTTGAATTTTGCGGTCAGATGCAGACTGTACCCTTCATTCTCGGCAAAGGTACCAATCTGTTGATTGCAGACAGCGGCATGCCCGGCGTCACGATTTGCACGGAACGCATGCAGTCCTGCACGCTTTTATCGGAGACGGAGATCGTCTGTGACGCCGGCCTGTCCCTTTCCAAGCTGTGTATGTTTGCGCAGCAGAACGGTTTGTCCGGGTTGGAATTTGCCTACGGGATCCCCGGTTCGGTCGGCGGTGCGGTATATATGAATGCCGGCGCATACGGCGGTGAGATCAAGGATGTGCTTTCCTGTGTGATCAGCGCGGATCGGCAGGGCAGACAGCATGTGCATACACGTGACGATCTCGAACTCGGCTACCGTACAAGTGTATTTCATAGGATCGAGGAGATCGTTCTTTCAGGGATTTTTCAGCTAAAAAAAGATGATCCGGATGCCATTCGTTCCCGGATGGATGATATTAAACAGCGGCGTCGGGATAAGCAGCCGCTGAACTATCCGAGCGCCGGTTCCACTTTTAAACGTCCCGAAGGGTATTATGCCGGGGCGCTGATTGAACAATGCGGCCTGAAGGGGCTGCGCATCGGCGGCGCTCAGGTCAGCGAAAAGCATGCAGGATTTATCATCAACTGCGGCGGCGCGAGCGCACAGGATGTGCTGGCTTTGATTGACGCGGTGCGTGAGACAGTTCTCATGCAGACAGGCGTTTTGCTCGAGCCGGAGGTTTGCGTTGTTCCGTGATTCTGAAAGATTTGTGAGGAAGTACAAGCGATGGAACTGATTCTTGTGACCGGTTTGTCCGGTGCGGGCAAGTCCCGCGTGATCGACGCGCTGGAAGATATCGGCTATTTTTGCGTGGACAATATGCCGCCGAAGCTGATCAGCACTTTTGTGCAGCTCATACTCTCTTCCAAAGAACCGCATGAGAGAATTGCCGTTGTGACGGATATTCGTGCCGGCTTTTCCGCGCAGTCTTTTTCTGACTGCACGGACGATCTGCAGACGGCCGGAATCGACTATAAAGTATTGTTCGTGACTGCGGACGATGATTCACTGCAGAGCCGGTACAAGCTCACGCGTCGCAAACATCCGCTCTCGGATCTTTGTAGCGGTTTGCTCAACGACGCCATCACGCTCGAGCGCGAGCGGATGCGTCCGGCGCTGCAGAAGGCGGACTATGTCATTGATACATCCCACTTAACACCCAAGGATTGCCGTGAGCGCGTCGCTGCGTTGTTTATGGACAACCCCGCGCAAAAGATGCATATTCATTGTATGTCGTTCGGCTTCAAGTACGGGATGCCGACGGATGCAGATCTGGTCTTTGACGTGCGTTGTTTGCCGAATCCGTTTTATGTGGATGAGCTGAAGGAGCATAACGGTCTGGAAGAATGCGTTTCGGAATACGTGCTCAAATGGGACACGGCGCAGATGCTGCTTGCAAAGCTGTATGATATGCTGGATTTTCTGATCCCGCTTTATGAAAAAGAGGGCAAGACGCAGCTTGTCATTGCGATCGGCTGTTCGGGCGGTAAGCATCGGTCGGTTGTATTTGCGGAGAAGCTGCACCGGCATATTCAGCAGAACAATCTGCTCACCTCGATCTACCACAGAGATATGAATAAGTAGGGTGCAAGACAATGTCGTTTTCTTCAGAAGTTAAAGATGAACTCGTCGCGTTGGAGACGGTTTCAACCTGTTGCCAACACGCGCAGAGTTATGGGCTGCTGCTGTTCGGACGCAGCTTTTCAAATGCTTCCGTATCCATTGCCGTCGAAAACCGCAAGGTGTCCGATATGTATGCGCAGTGTATAGCTGATATCACGCATGTACCGCCGGAGTATTCGGACCGGACGGGAAAGATGGCAATCGTATCTGTGAAAACTGCGGTGGAGCGACGCGCCGTCCTGAACGCTTTCGGTCACGACGCGGGCGAATTATCGCTGCGCATCAACCGGGCGAACCTTGCCGATGATTGCTGCTTTGCAGCGTTTCTGCGCGGTGTGTTTCTTGCGTGCGGCACGGTCAGCTCGCCCGAAAAGAATTATCATCTTGAATTTGTTGTACCGTTTCTGAAGCTGTCCAACGATCTGGTCAGTATCCTGCAGGAAATCGGCTTTCCGCCGAAACATATTGTCCGCAAGGGCTACCATGTGATTTATTATAAGGACAGCGAAAACATCGAGGATATTCTGACGCTGATGGGCGCGACGAACGCAACACTGAAACTGATAGGCGTCAAAATCAGTAAAGATGTGCGCAACCATGTGAATCGCCGTGTCAATTTTGAAACGGCCAATATTGACCGCTCTGTGATCGCAGGAAGCGTACAGGTTGAAGCGATCCTGAAAATAGAACAGACAAGAGGTCTGGACACATTACCGGAAGGTCTGCAGGAAATTGCCAGACTGCGCATGGAGCATCCGGAGGCATCGTTGTACGAGCTTGAAGAAATGCTGGAAGGCCGTTTGTCCCGTTCCGGGATCAATCATCGCCTGAAGCGGCTCGTACAGATTGCCGAAGAACTATAAATATCAGAAAGGAGCGGCACGCGATGGCTTTTACGCATCTGCATTTACATACCGAATATAGTCTGCTGGATGGCGCATGCCGCATTCCGGACGCACTTGATCGCGCAAAGGAGCTCGGTCAGACGGCTATGGCAATCACAGATCACGGCGTAATGTACGGCGTGATCGATTTTTATAAGGCGGCGCTTGAACGCGGCATCAGGCCGATCATCGGATGTGAGTGCTATGTAGCGCCCCGGTCACGCCATGACAAGACGCACGGAATCGACAGCGAGCGCTATCATTTGATTTTGCTGTGCGAGAACAATACCGGCTATCAGAATCTGATTGCCATGGTTTCCGAAAGCTGGACTTCCGGTTTTTATACCAAACCGCGCATTGATCTTGAACTGCTTCGCACGCATCACGACGGACTGATAGCGCTGTCCGGCTGTCTTGCCGGCGAAGTATCGCGCGCATTGACGCAGGGCGACTATGAACATGCGAAGGAAGTCGCTTTACGGTATCGTGATATTTTCGGAGAAGGCAACTATTATTTGGAAATACAGAATCACGGTATCCGTGAACAGTTGTCCATCAACCCGCATCTGATCCGGCTTTCGGAAGAAACGGGTATACCGCTGGCTGCGACGAACGACGCGCATTATGTCCGGCAGGCGGATGCGCGTGTACAGCAGGTTTTGATTTGTATTCAGACCAATCACCGGCTTGGCGAAGAGACCGGTCTGGACTTTGAGACCGATGAAATGTATATCAAGAGCGAGCAGGAAATGCTCTCTCTGTTCCCCGATTGTCCGCAGGCAGTTGCAAACACGGCAATCATTGCCGAGCGGTGCAATGTGACGTTTGAATTCGGCCATACGAAGCTGCCGCATTTTGACGTCCCGGACGGGCGCGATCATTTTGAGTGGTTCAGCGAGCAGTGTTATCTCGGCCTGTTTTCCCGTTACGGTGCTTCGCCGCCGGAGAGTTATATCGAACGGCTTGATTATGAGCTGGACGTGATTCGCCGGATGGGGTATGTGGATTATTTTCTGATCGTGCATGACTTTATCCGATATGCCAAAAGCAGGGGCATTCCTGTCGGACCGGGGAGAGGCTCCGGCGCTGGCAGTCTTGCGGCATATTGCATTGGAATCACCGGCATTGACCCGATGAAGTACAATTTGTTATTCGAGCGTTTTTTGAATCCGGAACGTGTCAGCATGCCCGATTTTGACGTGGATTTCTGCATCGAACGGCGCGGCGAAGTGATTGACTACGTCAATCAGAAATACGGCAGCGATCATGTGGCGCAGATTGTGACGTTCGGCACGCTTGCCGCAAGAGCTGCCATCCGCGACGTCGGGCGTGTAATGGGCATGTCCTACGCTGCGGTGGATCAGGTTGCGAAGCTGATCCCGAACGAGCTGAAAATGACGATTGATAAGGCGCTGGAAAAATCCTCGGAGCTGCGTGCGCTGGTCGATTCCAATCCGCAGATAAGGGATTTGATTGACACAGCGCGAAGCATTGAAGGCATGCCGCGCAATACATCCACGCATGCTGCGGGTGTAGTCATTTCGCGCGATCCGGTTTCCACTTATGTACCTCTGGCCATGAATGACGACGTGATTGTGACACAGTTTACCATGACGACGCTGGAAGAGCTTGGCCTTCTGAAAATGGACTTTCTCGGCCTTCGCAATTTGACTGTCATTCACGACGCAGTGCGCATGATTCGTGTGCATGAGCCGGAGTTTGATCTGGAATCCATCGACTTTCAGGACAAAGATGTCTTCGAGATGCTGTCAAAGGGCTATACGGAAGCGGTGTTTCAGTTTGAGTCTCCGGGTATGCGCGCAACGCTTGTCGGGCTGGAACCGCAAAGTCTTGAAGATTTGATTGCTGTTATCTCTCTGTATCGTCCTGGGCCGATGGATTCGATTCCGAAATACATCGACAACCGTCATCATCCCGATCATATCCGCTATAAAACACCGCTTCTGGAAAGCATTCTGGACGTCACATACGGCTGCATGGTCTATCAGGAACAGGTCATGCAGATCTTTCAGAAACTCGCCGGTTATTCATTCGGCCGTGCGGATATTGTGCGCCGTGCGATGAGCAAGAAAAAGCACGACGTCATGGAGCGTGAACGTGAGGTCTTTATCCACGGACTGACACGCGATGACGGGACAGTTGAGGTAGACGGCGCCGTCCGACGCGGCGTGGATGCGCAGACGGCAAACAGCATTTTTGACGATATGTCGTCCTTTGCCTCCTATGCGTTCAATAAGTCCCATGCGGCGGCATACGCATATATCGCCTATCAGACCGCATGGCTGAAGAATAAGCATCCGCGCGAGTTTATGGCAGCGATCCTCAGCAGTGTACTTGACCGCACGGATAAGATAATCGGCTATACGGCCGAATGCCAGCGAATCGGCATCGACGTGCTGCCGCCAAGCATCAACGACAGCTTTGCACGCTTTACCGTGAGCGGTTCTGGTATTCGATTCGGTCTGCTTGCCGTCAAGAATATCGGCAAGGGCTTTATAGACCGCATCGTACAGGAGAGAGAAAGGGCGGGGGAATACAAGAGCTTTTACAGCTTTTGCAAACGGATTTACGGCAAGGACTTCAATCGCCGTGCAGTGGAGAGTCTGATTAAATGCGGCGCTCTGGACAATCTGGATCTGAATCGGCGACAGATGCTGCTGATGCTGCCGGAAGTATTGGCCGATCTCGAAGACAGTCGCCGCCGCAGTGTTGAGGGGCAACTCGGCTTTTTCGACATGTCCGGTGTGCAGGAGTCGGAGCCCAAACCGCCGCAGGCAGCAGAACTGCCTGCCGAGGAACTGCTTGCCATGGAGAAAGAAGTGACCGGTTTATACATCTCCGGTCACCCGATGGCAAGATTTCGGCAGGACGCCGTTCGACTCGGCGTTCAAAACGCCGCGCAGATTACGGCAGAGGACAGTCCGTATCAGGATGGCGACAGCGTCAAGCTGCTTGCGATCATCACGTCCGTGAAACGAAAGATCACCAAAAACAACTCAACGATGGCATTCCTCACAATCGAGGACTTGAGCGGGCCGATCGAAGTGCTGATTTTCCCGAAAACTCTGGAATCTTGCGCAGCATTCCTTGCGGAAGGGAAGATTGTTCTCGTCCACGGCAAGTTGAGTGTTCGCGAGGACGAGGAAACAAAACTGCTGTGTGATCATATTGAGCCGTTTGTATCCGGTTCAGTACCTTCTGCATCGGTCAAAAAAGAGGGCAGCCGAAAACGACGCGGTCTGTTTTTGCGATTGCCTTTTGAGCATTGTCCGCAGCGACTGCAAGCTGAAAGATTCCTGCGTATCTTTGAAGGGAATGTTGCGCTGTATTATTATTATGCGGATCAGAACCGATACGAACCGCAGCCGGCAAGCAGCTTCGTCGATGTCAATGAGCCGCTGCTGCGTGAACTGCGTCAAATTTTGGGCTCGGATAACGTCGCTTACAATGAATAATACAAAAAAACTAAAAAAATGTATAATTTTGTTTGACATTGTCATGTAATGGGTGTAAAATAATTTTATAACGCATTCCAAGGAGGATTATTATATGTGTGACACAAAAGAAAAGACGATGCGCATAGCTGTTTTGACCAGCGGCGGCGATGCGCCCGGCATGAATGCAGCAATCCGTGCAGTGGTTCGTACGGCTCGCGTGAATGGGATAGAAGTGTTCGGCGTTCGCCGCGGTTATGCCGGGTTGATCGCGGGCGATTTGATTCCGATGGATCTCCGCACGGTTTCCGACATCATTCACAGAGGCGGTACCAAATTATATACAGCACGCTCCAAGGAATTTGAAGAAGATAACGGGATGCGCGCCGCACTAAAAACCTGCATTGATTACCAAATCGACGGTCTTGTTGTGATCGGCGGCGACGGTTCTTTCCGCGGCGCTCTGGATTTTTCCCGCCTCAAAGAAAAAAACGGAGAACCCTGCAAAGGGCTGCCGCTGTGCATCGGCATTCCTGGCACGATCGATAATGATATCGGCTGCACCGATTATACGATCGGCTATGATACTTCCCTGAACACAATCATGGACATGGTCGACCGCGTACGCGATACGACGGAGTCGCACGACCGCTGCTGCGTGATCGAAGTGATGGGACGTCATGCCGGCTTCCTTGCGCTCAACGCCGGTATTGCCGTCGGCGCGACGACGATCCTTGTTCCCGAATTCAAGTATGATATTCAGCATGACGTGATCGACCGTATGCGCCGTACGCAGAATACAGGCAAGGAACACTTTATCATCATGGTCGCCGAAGGCGTTGCCAAGGATATTGAAGGCGGCGTGGAAGCGCTTGCCCGTAAAATTGAGGCCGAAACCAATGTGGAATCCAGAGCCGTTGTGCTCGGTCATGTGCAGCGCGGCGGCGCCCCGACTTGCAAGGACAGAGTCGTGGCAAGCATCATGGGTAACTATGCCGTTAAAAAGTTGCTGATGAAGGGTATAGGCAATCGTGTGGTGTGCATGAAGAACGAGAAGGTTTTTGATCTAGATATCGAGGAAGCGCTCAAAATGACCAAGTCTCTGGATCGTGAGCTTTATGATATTTCATACGAAATCTCGATTTGATTGAATTTAGTATATGTTGGATGAATTCTTAACGCTCCGGCGACAAGTCATTGAAAAAGAATTCGGCAGAATGAACGATAAACAGCTTCAGGCGGTCCTTTCTACGGAAGGACCGCTTTTGGTGCTTGCGGGTGCCGGAAGCGGCAAAACGACTGTTCTTGTCAACCGCATTGCGAATCTGCTTAAATACGGCAGCGCTGCCGAATCGAACGAGATTGCATTCGAACCGACGCAGAAGGATCTGGATTTGATGCACGCGTTTCTGCGCGGCGAGCCGTTTGCCGCGGAGTTGGCCGACGTGATGGCTGTTCGCCCCGCGAGACCATGGGAAATTCTTGCGATCACGTTTACAAACAAGGCGGCCAACGAACTCAAAGATCGCATTCTTGCGAAGATTGGCGATTCCGTAAACGGTATCGGTGAAATCTGGGCTTGCACATTTCACAGCGCGTGTGCAAGAATACTGCGCCGCTACGGTGATTTGCTGGGATATACTTCGCACTTTACGATCTATGATATGGACGACAGCAAGCGTGTGATGAAGGAATGTCAGAGAATCCTTGAAATCGATGAGAAGTATCTGCCTGCCAAAGTGATCCTCAGAGAAATCAGCAACGCGAAAAATGCCTTGATTTCACCTGAAGAATATGCGAAAGAGGCGACAGCGGACGTTCGCCAGCGTCGTATAGCCGATGCCTACGCATGCTACCAAAATCTGCTGAAAAACGCGGATGCGATGGATTTTGACGACATCATCGGCAACACTGTGCAGCTTCTTGAGCAGAACGAAGAAGTACGCAGCTATTACCAGCGCCGGTTCCGCTACATCATGATCGACGAATACCAGGACACGAATTACGCGCAGTACCGCCTGACGTCCATTCTTGCAGCGGCACATAAGAATATTTGCGTTGTCGGCGACGACGACCAGAGCATTTACCGTTTTCGCGGTGCGACGATCGAAAACATACTGCACTTCGAGGATCAGTACACGAATGCCAAGGTCATTCGTCTTGAGCAAAACTACCGCTCGACACAAACGATTCTGGACGCCGCCAATGCTGTGATCTCACACAACGAGAACCGCAAGGGCAAAGAACTTTGGACATCGAACGGGCAGGGAGAAAAAATCATACTGCATACGGCGGACGACGAGTCGCAGGAAGCGCGATACATCGTCAATCGTATGATGACTTACAAGCAGCAGGGAGGCAGATGGAACGATAACGCCGTCCTGTACCGTATGAACGCCATGTCTAATATGGTGGAAGGCGCGCTGGTGCGCATGGGTGTACCGTACAGAATTATCGGCGGTCACCGTTTCTATGACCGCAAGGAAATCCGCGACGCACTGGCATATCTGACCGTGATCGGCAATCCTTCGGATAATGTGCGACTGCGGCGTATCATCAACGAGCCGAAGCGCGGCATCGGCGATACGACCGTCAACCGTGCGGCAGAGATAGCAGCCGGTCTCGGTTTGAGCCTTTTTGATGTGATGGAAACGCCGGACGATTTTCCGAGTTTATCACGCGCTTCTGTAAAGTTAAAAGATTTTACGTCAAAAATTCGCGCATATCAGGAATATGCGCAGACGCACGCATTGGCAGAGCTGCTGAAATTCGTGTTGGAAGACAGCGGCTACATCCAATCGCTTGAGAATGAGCCGGATAAGATGATGGATCGCTTGGCGAACCTTGGTGAATTGTCCGTCAATATTCAGCACTATTGTGATGAAGCCGAGGAGCCGACGCTTGCCGGTTTTCTCGAAGAGGTCGCCTTGATGACAGATATCGATGCATTCAATGCCGAGTCCGATACCGTTGTCCTGATGACCATTCATTCTGCCAAAGGCTTAGAGTTTACAAACGTTTTTCTGATCGGGATGGAGGACGGTGTGTTTCCCGGACAGCAGGCGCTGTATGATTCATCCGAGATGGAGGAGGAACGGCGGCTTGCCTATGTTGCGATTACAAGAGCCAAGAAGCGTTTGGTTCTGACGAACGCCCGAACCCGTATGGTTTTCGGCAGCACGACCTACAATCCGCCGTCATGTTTTGTGTCAGAGATTCCGCATGAATTGTTGGAGCAATCCGGCTCCTCCTTCCGGCGCAAGGTCAGCACTTCCGGCCCGACAAGTAAAGCACCTTTACAGGAAAAATCGGCGAATCGAGGCTTCTCCGGTGTAAAGGCTTCGGCCAGTACACCGGTCGGGAGCTTCTCGGTCGGAGACGGTGTGGTGCACAAGGTTTTCGGCCAGGGAGTCGTTCTCTCCGTGCAGCCTATGGGAAACGATATTCTTCTGGAAATTGCTTTTGAAAAAACCGGCACCAAAAAGAGAATTATGGCGAAGTTCGCGAAGCTTGAAAAGATTTGAGGTATTGTCCTATGCTGAAACGAATTCTTTCCGTGTTCCTTTCCGTGATACTTGCGTTTTGCTGTATTCTTCCGGTATTTGCGTCGGAGAAAGAAGCAGTGCCGGTTGACGCACCGCTGGTCATCGTCAGCGGCTTTGGTGCGGTTCCGCTGTATCTGCATCCGGATTCGCCTTCTGCTTTGCAGGTCTTTGCACCGTCGGCCAAAACGATTGTGCGCAATGTGTCACATCTGATCGTTCCGCTGCTTCGTTTCGTGTTTACGAAGGATTGGATTCGTCTTGCGGACGAGACGCACCCGTATCTTGCCGGGATTTTTGAGGATTCGCTCTGCGACGCAGACGGCAACTCCGTCCATGATGTATCTGTGCGCACGTTTCCGCTGTCGGCCGATCATTACCCGGATTTATATTTGCAGGATGATCGCGACGAGCACGGTTTTGTGCATACGGCGATCGATGCGCTCGGCGGTGAAAACGTCTATTTCTTTGCTTACGATTGGCGTCTGGATCCGATGGATCACGCGAACGACTTGCATGCATTTATTGAGAGTGTAAAAGCGCAGACTGGCAAAGATCGTATTGTACTTGCCGCATGCAGCATGGGCGGTGCAATCACGATGGCATATTTGTTCAAATACGGCGCAGATGATATCATCACGCTGCTGATGGAAAACACTGCGTTTCAGGGTATTTCTTTTGTCGGTAAACTGTTCTGCGGGGATTATGAGGCGGATCTCGATACGCTGTCGGAATACCTGATGCAGTTCGTTTCCTGGCCGAAATCAATCAAGAATTTTGCGACAAAGCTGCTCAAGCATTCACACCTGACCAATAAGCTGATGGAATTCATACTGGATATGAACGATCACAACGGCGAACGCATTGCGCATGAGGTCATGTATCCTGTGTTCGGCAATATGCCTGGTATGTGGGCTTTCGTCGCGCAGAATGAGTACGAAGCGGCAAAACGCAATGCGCTGGACGCTGATCGCAATGCCGTGCTGATCCGCAGAATTGACGCGTATCACTACAATGTTCAGCAGCACGCAAAGGACATTTTGGATCAAACCATTGCATCCGGCTGCCGCGTTTTCGTACTGGTCAATTACGGCCAATACGGTGTTCCCGTATCGTCGGCAAGGCTGAATTGCAACGATTATCTGATCGACGCTTCACTTGCAAGCGGCGGCGCTGTCTGCGCAAAAATCGGTCAAACGCTGCCGGACGGATATACACAGCAGGCAGCTTGTGGACACAACCATATTTCGCCCGACAGAGCGATTGACGCGTCGAGCTGCATGTTCCCGGAAATCACCTGGTTTGTGCATGATATGGGGCATCTCGATTATCCGTATGGCAGCGAGAGCGCACAGTTCCTGATGTGGTTTGTGCAGGCAGACCTGCAATATACCGTACATTCCGATCCGCGATATCCGCAGTTTTTACAGTATAACAAACAAAACAAAACGCTTTCTCCTCAATAAGTATTTCTTTGGCGTCCGCAAGGGCGCCTTTCTTTTTGTTTCGGTACCGAAAAAAATTTAAAAAGCACTTGTCAGACGAAAAAGAGTGTGCTATAATATCTCCGACTATAGGGTAAATAGGTGGTGTGGTGGTTGAAACAAATCTTGTCAGTCGGGATTGATATCGGAACATCCACCACACAGGTTATCTTCAGCAGCCTGAGTGTTGAGAATACATCCGGCTACTTTACGGTACCGAAAATTTCCATTGTTGGAAAAGATATAATTTACAAAGGTGCGATTCATCGCACACCGCTTCGCACCCGAACGCTGATTGACGGCGAGGCTGTTCGTGAGATCGTTTCGGCCGAGTTTCAAAAGGCCGGGTTTACACCGAGTCAGACGGATACCGGCGCGGTTATCATCACGGGCGAATCGGCACGCAAGGAGAACAGCGAAGAAGTCCTGCGGTATCTGAGCGACTTTGCCGGCGAGTTCGTTGTATCCACGGCCGGGCCTGATATTGAGTCCATTGTGGCCGGTAAGGGGAGCGGCGCCGCAGCGTATTCCGAGGATAACGGCGTTGCGGTGGTCAATCTTGACATCGGAGGCGGTACGACCAATGCGGTCATCTTTGACGACGGAGAAGTCTGCGCAAAGGGGTGTCTGGACATCGGTGGACGCCTTGTCACAATTACGGACGGCAAGATAGATTATATCAGCGACAGTGCGCGTCACGTTTCTGAATATGTCGGCGTGGCACTCAGGCAGGGAGACGCAGCGCGTGTTGAGGATCTATCGCGCATCTGCGAGGGGTATGCCTCTGTGCTCGAGCAGTTTCTCGGCCTTTCCGAACCGACAAAGCTGCTGCATGATTTAAAGACGCCGGGAAGTTCCGATTTTGTATTGCATCCGAAACTTCGAGCCGTTTGTTTTTCCGGCGGTGTTGCGGATTTTATTTACGGAACCGACGCCGATCCTTTCCATTTTGGCGATATCGGCGTTTTGCTCGGTCAGGCCATCCGGCGCAGCCGCGTGTGTTCTTCGTTCCGCATGATCGGCGCGGCGGAAACGATTCGCGCAACGGTTGTCGGCGCAGGCACTTATACAACATCCGTTTCCGGCAGTACCATTGATTATTCAGACGGATTGTTCCCGCTCAAGAATATACCTGTTCTGCGTCTGGACAGCAAGGAACAGACAGCCTGCTTTACGGGAGATCCTTCCGTATTGCGAGAGAAATTCAAATGGTTTCTTGAACAAAACGATTGCCGCAATGCAGTGATTGCCATGGACGGCGAGAAAGATCCGTCCTATATTGCCGTTCAGCGGCTTGCCAAATCCATTGTGGATGCTGTCGATCCGGTTCTTCCGCCGGCAGAACCGATCATGATTGTGCTGCGCCACGACATGGCAAAAGTGCTCGGTCGGCAAGTGCGCGCTTTACTCTCGGACAAGCGTCCGGTCATATCGGTCGATTCGATCATCGTGCAGCAGAATGACTACATCGACATGGGCAGACCGCTTATGGACGGCATGGTGATACCGGTTGTCGTAAAAACTTTGATTTTCGGTTAACTCTGACTACAGGAGGAGTTTACATTGTACAGAACATTGCTTTCCGGTCAGACCTTTACGTTCGACAGTGTAAAGGAAGTTCTGGCTAAAGCCAATGAAGAAAAGTCCGGCGATATACTGGCCGGCGTAGCTGCGAAGTCGGACATTGAGCGTGTCGCGGCTAAAGAAGTTCTGTCACAGATGACGCTGCATGAGCTGCGCGAGAATCCGATCGTACCGTACGAAGAGGACGATGTGACACGTCTGAATCAGGATGGCCTGAATGAGCATATTTACGGCAGCATCAAGAGCTGGACGGTTGCAGATCTGCGCGAATGGATTCTCAGCGGATCGACTACGGAGGCGGACATCCGGCGTATTTCCAAAGGCCTGACTGCCGAAATGGTTGCTGCTGTGGCCAAGCTGATGGGCAATCTTGATCTGATCTACGGCGCAGCCAAAGTGCAGGTTCCCGCCCGGTGCAACACGACGATCGGTCTTCGCGGCACATTGTCCACACGTTTGCAGCCGAACCATACGACTGACAATGTGGACGGCATTACGGCCTCTTTGTTTGAAGGATTGAGCTACGGCTGCGGAGACGCTCTTTTAGGCCTTAACCCTGTCAATGATACGGTATCCAGTCTTTCCGAGGTTCTCAAGCGGCTGGATGAAGTAAAGAATCAGTTTGAAATCCCGACGCAGATCTGCGTGCTCGGTCATATCACCACGCAGATTGAAGCCGTCAAGCGCGGCGCGCCGTGCGACATGATTTTTCAGTCGATTGCCGGAAGTGAAAAGGGCAATCGAGCATTCGGTTTCGGTACCGAAACAGTGCTGGAGGCAAAGGAACTGCTCAAGAAGCAGGGCACGGCCGCCGGCAATAATGTGATGTATTTCGAAACAGGGCAGGGCAGTGAGCTTTCGAGCGATGCGCATTACGGTGCGGATCAGGTGACGATGGAAGCGCGCTGCTATGCCTATGCGCGCAACTTTGCGCCGTTTATGGTCAATACGGTCGTTGGCTTTATCGGCCCGGAATACCTCTATGACAGCAAGCAGGTCATCCGTGCCGGACTCGAAGATCATTTCATGGGCAAGCTCTCCGGCGTCCCGATGGGATGCGACTGCTGCTACACCAACCATATGCTTGCAGACCAGAACGACATAGAAAACCTTGCACTGATGCTTGGTGCTGCCGGCGCCAACTATATTCTCGGTGTCCCGACCAGCGACGACATCATGCTGAATTATCAGACGAATGCTTATCATGACGTCGGCGCCATACGCGAGATTCTTGGTAAGCGTCCGATTTACGAGTTCGATTGCTGGCTTGAAAAAATGGGGATTACCGAAAACGGCAAGTTGACGAAGCGTGCCGGCGATCCGACGATCTTTACACAGATGAGGGGGCTGGGATGATGGAAAATAACGATCTGCTCAGCCGCATTATCGCGGAAGTGCTCGCGGAAATGGGTGGAAGCGTACCGGCTTCCGCTGTCGAGAGCGCCGTTAAAGCATCGCTGTCCGCTCCGTCGGGCGGATCTGTGTCAGCAAGTTCTTCTGTCGCAGATATCAATATCACGACCGATATCACTTCCAAGGAAAGCAAAGCGACGCCTACGCTCGACAATCCTGCAGATATGGATTCGCTTTTGCGTATGAAATCCAAAACACCGGCGCGTATCGGCGTCGGTCGCGCTGGCGGCCGACTGAAAACACAGACCATGCTCACGCTGCGTGCCGATCATGCCGCAGCAAAAGACGCGGTATTCATGGACGTTGATCCGGCGCTTCTCGAAAAAATGGGGCTGTTTTCTGTCACAACGATGTGTTCGGACAAGAATCAGTTCCTCACTCGTCCCGATCTCGGCCGCAGATTTTCCGACGAAACAATCCGCGAGATTCAGAGCAAATGCGCGAAAAACGTCGACGTCCAGATTTATGCGAGCGACGGCTTGTCCTCCACGGCCATCAAGGCAAACCTTGAAAACATTCTGCCGGCAATCATGGACGGTTTGAAGAGCAAAGGGATTTCGGTCGGCACTCCGTTTTATGTAAAATACGGCCGTGTCGGCGCGGAGGATGCAATCAGCGAAGCACTCGGCTGCAAGGTGATTTGCGTACTCATCGGCGAGCGTCCCGGTCTGGCGACGGCAGAGAGTATGAGCGCCTACATTGCATATAATGCGACCGTCGGTATGCCGGAGGCAAGGCGCACCGTTGTGTCCAACATTCATTCCGGCGGTATCGCCGCTGTTGAAGCCGGCGCATATATTGCCGACCTGATCGAAAAAATCTTAAAAGCTAAAAAGAGCGGCGTAGAGCTGCAAAACGGTTGATAAAGGGTGATTGAACTATGAAACACGATCCGATCCGCACACAGGTGCTCTCTGTAAAGATCATTCCGAATGCCGATCCCATGCTTCTCAAAGCGCTTGGCGCACGCGAGGGCGAGCGCAGTCTCGGCATCATCACGACAGACTGTGATGATGTATCCTATGCCGCGCTGGATGAGGCGACGAAAAAAGCAGTCGTGCGCGTTGTTTATGCGCGCAGTATGTATGCTGGTTCATCCAATGCAACGACCAAGCTTGCCGGTGAGTTTATCGGCATTCTTGCCGGGCCTGAACCCGAAGAAGTCCGCTCCGGCCTGCAGGCCATGATCAGCTTTATTGAAAACGATAGTTGCTTCTACAGCGCAAACGACGATGATTCCATTTGTTACTTTGCGCACTGTATTTCGCGCACAGGTTCCTTCCTCTCCAAGGAAGCGGATGTACCGGAAGGTATTGCAATGGCGTATCTGATTGCGCCGCCGCTGGAAGCGATGCTCGGTCTCGACGCTGCGGTCAAGGCTGCGGAGGTCGACATGAAAGTTTTCTACGGCCCGCCCACGGAGACCAATTTCGCCGGCGGACTGCTTGTCGGCGAGCAGGCGGCATGCAAGGCCGCATGTGAAGCGTTTGCCAATACGGTATGTGAGATTGCAGACAATCCTCTCGGATTCTGATAAGAAGGAGTAATTGCTATGGCGCTCGATAGAGATTTACAATCCATTCAGGAAGTACGTGACCTGATTGCTGCAGCCAAGCGCGCACAGGCGGTTTTGGCTACATATTCACAGGAAAAGATCGATGCGATCTGTTTTGCGATCGCACAGGCTGGTGCGCGTCACGCGGAGTCTCTTGCCAAGATGGCGAATCAGGAAACCGGCTTCGGCAAATGGGAGGACAAGGTACTCAAAAATCAGCTCGGCAGCGTGATCCTTTGGGAGTCTATCAAAGATCTGAAGACAATCGGTCTGCTGCGTGAGGATCGTAAGAACGGCATTCTTGAATACGGCGTTCCGGTCGGTGTGGTTGCAGCGCTGATTCCCTCGACGAATCCAACGTCCACGACGCTGTATAAGTCGATCATTTCAATCAAAGCGGGCAACGGAATCATCATCAGTCCGCATCCCGGCGCAAAGAACTGCATTATTGAAACAGCCAAGATTATCCAGGACGCCGCGCGTTCCGCAGGTGCGCCGGACGGTCTGATCGGGTATATCAGTCTGACAACGATGGAAGCGACTAACGCGCTGCTCAAGCACAGGGACATCGGTCTGATTCTTGCGACGGGCGGCGAGGCAATGGTACGCGCCGCATACAGTTCGGGTAATCCGGCAATTGGCGTCGGCCCCGGCAACGGTCCTTCGTTTATCGAGCGTACCGCCGACATTCCCAAGGCTGTCAAGCGCATCTTTGACAGCAAGACGTTTGACAACGGCACCATCTGCGCTTCTGAGCAGTCCATTGTAACTGAGCGTTGTATCGAGAAAAAGGTCGTGGACGAGCTTGAAAAACAGGGCGGCTATTTCCTCTCGCCCGATGAATCCGAGCGGCTGTCCAAGTTTATTCTTCGCGCCAACGGCACGATGAATCCGGCAATCGTCGGCAAGACCGCGCAGAAAATTGCGGAGATGGCCGGTATTTCCATTCCGGGCGGTACGCGTGTTCTGATTTCGCGCCAGACGGAAGTATCCAAAAAGAACCCGTATTCCAGAGAAAAGCTCTGCCCGATTCTTGCATTCTATGTGGAAGATTCGTGGGAGCAGGCGTGCGAACGCTCCATCCAGATTCTGTATGTGGAGGGCGCGGGTCACACGATGACGATGCACACGCAGAACGACAATATCGTGCGCGAGTTTGCGCTGAAAAAACCGGTATGCCGTCTGCTTGTCAATACGCCCGGCGCTCTCGGCGGTGTCGGCGCGACGACCGGTCTGCCTCCGGCGCTCACGCTCGGCTGCGGCGCAGTCGGCGGCAGTGCGACCGGCGACAATATCACACCTCTGCACCTGATGAACATCCGCCGTGTGGCGTATGGTCAGAAGGAGCTCGAGCAGCTTCGCGGCGGCGGTACAGTCAGACCGTCCTACACAGCGCCAACTTCTTCGGCACCTTTGACGACCACAACGCCTGCGCCGACGAGCCCGCCTTCGTTCGCGACCAGCGATGTGGAGCGGATAGCTAAAGAGGTCATTTCCAGACTCGGCCATAATCTGTAAGGAGCGATCAAATTGAAAACTCTGAACCGACTGTTTTGTGCTCTTGCGGCATTGTGCGTAATCGTATGCATGTGCGCCTGCGGCATTGCGTCTGATGACGCCGAATCAACTGCTGCTGCCGTGCCTGCGGTGACGGCGCCGCAGATTGATCCTGACGTCAGTGACGTGCTGCGCAGTTTCTATCAGAACGATCTGCCGGCAATGGCTCTGCGCAGTGGTTTGCAAGACAAAGACGGCGAGGAGATACGCTGCGATTTGTCAATGCTGCAAAAATCTGTTTTCGTGGATTTCGATGCAGACGGACAGAAAGAAATCGTGCTTCTGTATGACGTCAGCGAGCGTTCCGGCGTTAAGAACCGCGACGTTATCGTATTTGTTGACGAACAGGACGGCGCTCCTGTCGTGGTGTCATCCAAAGCCGGAAGCTATGGCGCTTCCAAAGATGACGAGGCGTATATTCTCACAAGCTATAACGCGCGCATCTGCAACGTTCGTTTTATCAACACCGCCTCGTATGAAGCTGCTGTGGTCGAAACATTTGAAAACGGATCGTGGAAAACCGGCATTACGGCTTATCATCATATTACAGACCATGACGGCGTAAAGCTCGAAAACGATTCCTGTTACATTGACCACGCAGGCGGCGATCTGCTCGACGCGGTTCAGGGCAAGAAATATTACAGCAAGGAGAAGTTTGTAAACTTCCGCACACCGAACGAAAACTATAATAGTTTGATTACCGCATTACTTGCGGAAACATTGCTTCCATAAGGGATAACCCTTTTGAAAGATAGAAAATTCTGAATACCAGGAGGAAATCAAAATGGCAGAAACATTATTGGCATTAGGCATGGTCGAGACGAAGGGTCTCGTCGGTTCCGTTGAGGCGGCCGACGCAATGGTCAAGGCGGCAAACGTTCACCTGATCGGTAAGGTGCACGTCGGCGGCGGTCTTGTGACCGTTATGGTGCGCGGCGACGTCGGCGCAGTCAAGGCTGCGACGGACGCCGGCGCAGCTGCAGCGTCTAAGGTCGGCGAGCTGATCTCCGTCCACGTCATTCCCAGACCCCACAGCGAAGTGGAGTACATCCTTCCCACGCTTGAACATTCGGATAGATGAGAATCCTGACAGAAGCAGACTTGCGGTCCTCGCTGTCGCTTGAGGGAATCAAAATCTATACAGTTCCTCCCGATGTATTTATAACCCCGGCGGCAAGAGAATATCTTGCCGTCCGAGGGATCGGGATCGCAGTGAAAAGCGGCGTGAAAACGTGCTATGATGATACCAGACGTGCTGAAACCACGTCTTCTTCCATGCGCGCTTTCGTGGATGCAAAGACCGGGAAGACCTACGACCACAAACCGGAGGACATGACGCACCTGCGCGGCAACGTCCTCGTCAAAAAGACAGATCCCGTGATTGATTTTCGCGGCAAACTGGATCTGTTGGAATCGGAGATGATTCTGGCGCAAATTGTGTCGGAACGGTTGGGGTATACCCAAATGACACGTGACCTCGGCGAAACGCTCGACTATACGCGCAATCTCTTGGCTTGCGAGGTTCTGGAGCGTCCTGTCGATGAAAACGTAACGCTGCTCGGATTGACAATTCCGGAACTTCGGCGAGTCTCACACGACATTAAGTCAGAGCTCGGTCTGAAAACGCATCCGATGCCGGATTACAAGATGGGAGAAATGCCGGCTGTGCTCAATAAGCTGCGCGCGCTTGTGCGCCAGACAGAGCTTGCAGCGGCAAGAGCCGTTCCCGAACGCGTGGATATAATCCGCGCTTTGAATCGTCTCTCCAGTTGTATGCATATTATGTTCTGCAGATTTCTGGTCGGACATTACGGCTCAAAGTAAGAATTAGGTGGTGTGTTCACCTTGACGGAAAGAGAAATTCAACAGATTGTTGTCAGCGTGCTGGAGCGTTATGCCGGTGCGACGGGTAAGAGTATGCCTGCCGCATCCTCTGACGGTTCCGTATTTGCGGAAGCGTCTGCGCGGCATGTGCATCTGACGCAGGCGGATGTGACGCGTCTGTTCGGCGATGGGGCTGAACTGAATCCGGTTCGCGACCTTTCGCAGCCCGGGCAGTTTTTGTCCGACAAGCGTGTTCGGCTGGTTACCCGAAAAGGTACGATTGACAATGTTGCCGTTCTCGGACCTGTGCGCCCCGAGACACAGGTTGAGCTGTCGATGACCGATTGCCGTTCGCTCGGTTTGAAGGCACCGATCAATATGTCCGGCGACCTGACCGGCGCGGCGGACGTATGTATTTATGGCGATGCGGGGTTTATTGAAGCCAGACAAAGCGTGATTGTTGCGAAGGCACATATTCATATGACGCCTGCCGACGCGAGACAATTCGGCGTATCGGACGGGCAGCATGTCAAAGTGCGCATACAGAGCAAGCGCCCCGTGACATTCGACGATGTGGTCATCCGCGTCAGCGATAAATTTTCGCTGGCCATGCACATCGACTTTGACGAAGCAAATGCATGTTTGCTTGACAAAACTGCTAAGGCTTTTATTGTGAAATAATCAGGAAAGAGGTGGCTCGGATGCCGGAGCTTTCCAAAGAGCAGCTCGTGGAATTGATCACACGGGAAGTCATGCGTATTATGGGCGATTCGGTTGAACCGGATACGACTGAAAAGGCCGGTTGCCCTGATGTACTGGTGATCGGACCGTGCGACAAGCTGCCGGTACATATCCGCAAAAAATACAATCTGCGCTCGATTGAGTGCTACACGTGCGAAGCGGATATTGATAAATTTGAAAAGATTTACATTACAGAACTGAATCTGACAGAGCTTGCGGATATTGCGCTCGGCCGGAATACGCGCGCTGTGCAGTGCGCTGTGATCAGTGGCCTTATGTGCGGCAAGGAAATATTCCTGATGGAATGCGCACTCGAATTTCGCAAAAAGTCTACTGTTATGAGCCGTGGGTTCTATCAGCTTCTTGAGGGATATGTACGCACCTTGCAGAGTTTCGGCATAAAGCTCGTCAATGGGCAGACGCCGATTGACAAGTATACCGTGCGTTCCGGTCCCGGCGACGATTTGCCAGAGGGGATTATTACCGAGGCTATGGCCGTTGCCATGGTGGAGAAGTGTACGGATAAAGTGATCCTGCTCAAGAAAGGCACTGTCGTAACGCCGTCTGCAAAGGACGTTTTCCTGCACAGCGGAAAAGTTCTGGAAATGGTTTAAGGAGGATAGAGAATATGCTGATTTGCGAAGTGATCGGACATGTCTGGGCTACCAAAAAGCAGGAGGGCATGGAAGGGTTCAAGCTGATGGTCGTGCGTGAAATTGAATCCAACACACATCGCGGCGATACGTTCGTGGCAGCCGATACGGTTGGCGCTGGCGTCGGCGAGTATGTTCTTGTGGTTGACGGCAGTACTGCCAGACGTGCGCTCGGCGGCGATGACTTTGTCGTCGACTGTGCAATTGTGGGCATTATTGATACCATCGAGATGAAACGCGAAAACAATACAAAGCTCAATCTGTAACGGATTTGGAAAGGACAGTGCCTGATGAGTCTGAAAGATAAACTGTTTGCGGCAGGTGTTGTCGGATGCGGCGGCGCCGGTTTTCCGACACATGTAAAGCTTTCCGGTAATATAGAGCATCTGATTATCAACGGCGCAGAGTGCGAACCGCTTCTGCGTACGGATCGCTATATCATGACCAACTTTGCCCGTGAGCTTGTTCAAACGGCCGAGGCTGTTCGTGCCGAGCTTGGTGCAGAGGATTGTACATTCGGTCTGAAAAAAGGGTACAAGAGTGAAATTTCTGCGCTGACTGCCGAAATTGGAGCGCAAGGCGTCGGAAATCGTATCTTTTTACACACGATGGAAAGCTTTTATCCGGCCGGTGACGAGCAGACATTGGTGCGCGAGGTGACGGGGAATACCGTTCCGCCTGCCGGGATTCCGCTTGACGTCGGCTGTGCGGTCACGAACGTCGCCACTCTTTTGTGCATTTGTCATGCGCTGCAGGACGAACCATTTGTGGACAAATTCCTGACCGTGACGGGCGAGGTTGCGCATCCTACCGTATTGAAAGTGCCGCTGGGCACGTCTTTCCGCGAGTGCATTGCGCTTGCGGGCGGTGCGTTGTGCGACGAGTTTTTTCTCGTTTCAGGCGGTCCCATGATGGGGCGCCCGATCCCGCAGGCACAGCTTGACCAAGAGTTTGTTACAAAGACGACGTCCGGCATTCTTGTTTTGCCGAAGGACGGTTATCTCTCCAATCACAGTGCCATCCCTGTACAGCATATGCTGAATCGTGCGCATTCCGCATGCATTCAGTGCAGCTATTGCACGCAGATGTGTCCGCGTCATCTGATGGGACATCCTCTGCGTCCACACATGATTATGCGAAAAACGGCGCTTTCCGGCAGCATGGACGGTTTGCTTTCCGACCCGGAGATTCAGAACGCGCTGCTTTGCTGTGAATGCGGCATTTGTGAAATATACGCTTGCCCGATGGGCTTGCAGCCGCGTCGCATTAACGGCATGCTCAAGCGCGCGCTGGGTGAGGCAGGTATCCGATATCCCAAAGGCGAGGGAATGGGGGAAGAGAGCCCTGCGCGCGAAGCGAGAAAAGTCCCTTCAAAGAAGGCTGCGGCAAGAGCCGGCGTGCTGAAGTATTATGACTATTCGATCACTGATCTGATATGCGCTGAGCCGAAAGAAGTATACTTGCCGCTGCGTCAGCATATCGGTGCGCCGTGTGATCCGATCATTCAGGACGGCGAACACGTGACACGCGGTCAGCTGATCGGCAAATGTCCCGAAGGCAAGCTCGGAACAAATCTGCACGCTTCGATTGAAGGAACGGCAACCGTGATCGGTTTGTCTATCCGCATTGTTCGATAAGGAAAGGAAGAACAGACTATGTTGGAAACGATTGGTTTTCTGGAGCTCAACAGTATTGCAAAGGGCGTAGAGGCAGCCGACTTTATTCTGAAGGCCGCCGAGGTCGAACTTCTGTTTGCCAAGCCGGTTTGTCCTGGGAAATATAATATTCTGTTTCACGGTGAAGTTGCTGCTGTTACGGCGTCCCTGGAAGCCGGTGAACGTTCGGCTGAGCACTTTGTCGTGGACAAAGTTGTTATTCCTCGTGTGCATCCGCAGGTGATCGCGGCCATCAATCTGGCTTCTCCCGTGACGGATGTCAACGCTGTGGGTGTAATGGAGTTTTACAGCATCACGGCGGCTGTTTACGCGGCCGACGCCGCGGTCAAGGCGGCTGAAGTCGATCTGATGGATGTTCGTCTGGGCACAGGTATCGGCGGCAAATCGTTTGTCGTGTTGACCGGCGATGTTGCGGCGGTCGGTGAAGCTGTCAAGGCCGGCGTTGCGACGGGCGAGGAACAGGGCTTTGTGGTTTCGAGCGTTGTCATTCCGAATCCGCGCCGCGAAATCTTCGAGTCTTTGATGTAATCCGTCATGAAACAAGCGGTTGTATGCATACTGATTGCGACGCTTCTGGTTGTTTTATCGGCGTGCGGTTCGGCGGTCAGAGAAGATACGACGTCGCAATCTGTATCAGATGCGATGCAGGATCAAACACAATTGCATACAGGCGTATCCGCCAACAGCACATTGGGTAGCATTTCGACATATGACGGTGCGTCGGTGGAGGATGCATCTGTTCTTTATCGCACAAGGGACTCATATCAATATGAGGAAATTGCATTGCGTGCCGCGAAGCAAGAATATATGCAGACGCTCTCCATACCGCAGTCGCTGCTTGTGCGTCGTTATACTCTGTGGAACTGCTCTGATGACGGCAAATGTGTATATTATGAGATACATATTGACGGATCTTACCTTGTAGAATCCGGCGAGCGGATTTCATCCGGACACTTCTGTGCTGTCGGCGTCAGAAAGGCGGATCAATCTGTTCTTGACGCTTCCGACTTGATAGACGACACTGCTGATCGGTATTCCGTTTTTCTTTCGGAAAATAATTCTGATACTTTGCAGCTGGAAGAGACGGACCCGATTCGAGCCGCAGAAAAGATCGCTTTACAGCGGCTCAAACATCCCGACCAGGGCAAGATTCTTTCCTCTGTAATCGTTAATGAACAGCCGGAATCCATTCAGATTGAGGTGCTTTGTTCCGGTATAAATGATTATCGGATGCAGATTCCCGGCGTTTATACTGTTTATCTAGCGCGAAATGCAGGTAAGCTGTATGAGATTGCCGCAGATTCGTAAAAAAATTTAAAAAAATGCTTGCATTTTATTTATTGCTGTGATATAATCCGAGTGTTGTACATTCAGATTATGTGAAGAGGTGAATACAATGAAACAGGGAATCCACCCGAAGTATGAGAAGACGACGATCCGTTGCGCTTGCGGCGAAGTTATCGAGACTTCCTCCACGAAGGAAAACCTTCGCGTTGATATCTGCTCCAAGTGCCATCCGTTCTTTACCGGCAAGCAGAAGCTTGTCGATACCGGCGGACGTGTAGAACGCTTCAAGAAGCGCTACAATCTCGATTGATCATTCAGAAACCAACCCGACTCGCTTTTGTGGGTCGGGTTATTTCTTTTCTCAAATTTACATTAACAATTATGTAACATTTTCCACAAAAACAATGCAAATATTTTATTTGAATCCATAAAAAGTGTTGAAAAACGAAAAGAACTGTGCTATAGTAGATGTGTTAAAACCTATCTCATTCTATACGGAGGAGGAATTATTTTGACTGATGCAAAAACCTTAGCGTACATCAACATGTTCGCAGTTCTCGGCTCGCTTGAAAATCTCTGTAAGCTCGATGAACAGGCGAAGAACATCCTGAGCGGTACGAAACCAGTGTCCATCGGATTTGATGTGAAGGACGGCCCGAAGGCAACGCTGAACTTTGAAGACGGCGAATGCCTGCTGACTGAGGGCTGCTCGGACTGCGACATTCGTTTACCGTTCTCTTCGCCCGAGAAGTTCAACGGCTTGATCGACGGCACCGTTACGCCGGTTCCGACCAAGGGATTTTCCAAAATCGGCTTTCTTCTCAAGTCTTTTGTCCCGCTGACGAATCGCCTGAGCGAAGTGCTGCAGCCCACTGAAGAAGCGCTCCGGGATCCGGCTTTCTTCGAGCTGAATACGCGCATGACGTTCTACGTCGTGACCGTTGCTATTTCACAGCTCGGCAATCATGATCCGATCAGCACTTTCAGCGCACAGAATATCGAGGACGGCGAAATCCTGATGTCCATAAAAGGCGGTCCGAAGGCTATTATTCGCTCCGAAAACCATGTGCTCACAACGTTCAAGGATTCCGAGGGCAAGCCCAGATCCGTGATGGAATTCGGCTCAATGCAGCTTGCAAACGATCTGTTTAACGACAGAGTCAATTCTCTTGCCTGCATCGGCGATGGTTCGATCACAATGAAGGGCATGATTTCCATGCTTGACAACATGAACAGAATTCTCGACAGAGTCGGTATGTATCTGGCATCATAAAGGAGGTTATGGAATGTCTTATCCTGAATATACTCATGAAAAAAGTCGTGCGCTTTTTCAGCGCGCTACAAAAGTAATCCCGTCCGGTGTTTACGGTCACCTTGGCCCCGCGGAAGGTTTGTTCATTCCTGTCAGTAAGTGGCCGTTGTTCTCCGAGCGTGCAGAGGGTACATACTTCTGGGACGTGGACGGCAATAAGTATATCGACTACATGTGCGCCTACGGTCCCAACGTACTTGGCTACAACGATCCGGACGTCGACGCTGCTGCGCTTGCGCAGCTCAAAAAGGGTAACTGCACGTCATCTCCGGGCAGCATCATGGTCGATTGCGCCGAGCTGCTTGTCGACACGGTCGCTTCCGCTGACTGGGTCTACTTTGCAAAGAACGGCAACGACACCACCCAGATTGCCGCAATGACGGCAAGAGCATATACCAAGCGTAAAAAGATCATTTTCTTCCGCGGCTACTATCACGGCATTTCCCCGTGGCAGGCCAAAAAGGACTACAGCGGCGTCCTGCCGGAAGAAGTCTGCAACAACATCATCGTTCCATGGGACGATATTCCCGCGCTCGAAAAAGTCGTAGAAGAAAACAAGGGCGAGATTGCGGCGATTATCGCACAGCCCTATGATCACGGCAACTTCCACGACAATGCGATTATGACGCGGTCTTTCTGGGCGAAAGTGCGTAAGATCTGCGACGACGAAGAGATTCAGCTCATCATCGACGACGTCCGTGCCGGATTCCGTCTTGACCTTGCCGGATCGGATCATTATTTCGGCTTCAAAGCTGATATGATCTGCTTCTGCAAAGCGCTTGCCAACGGCTACAATATGTCTGCACTTTGCGGCCGTGAGCATCTCAAGAGCGCCATCAGCGGTATGAATGTGACTGGCAGCTACTGGATGAGCTCCGTCCCGTTTGCGGCATGTATTGCCAACATTGAAAAGATGAAGAAGCTCAACACGCCGCAATTGTTTGACACGCTCGGCACAAAGCTGATCAACGGTTTGAAGGTTGCGGCAAAAGAAAACGGCTTCGACCTGGTCGTTTCGGGTATGCCCGCTCTGTTTTATCTGCGTGTTGCAAACGACAACGATCTGTATCTCCATCAGGAGTGGATTGCCGAGTGCGTGTCCAGAGGCGTGTTCTTCGCGTCGCACCACAATCATTTCATCAATGCCGCTTTGACGGATGAAGACATCAAGACGACGGTTGAAATTGCCGAAGATGCGTTTAAGGCTGTGCGTGCGCATCATCCCGAGCTTGCATAAGAAGGAGTGAACGAACCATGTCATTGAGTAAAAGCGAGTGGCTCGCGCTTGAAAAGAAAGCGCACGAGCTGCGCAACCTTTGCCTGGACACGACGTTCTGGGCTGGCAGTGGTCATATCGGCGGCGGTATGAGCGCAATGGATATCCTCACAGTGCTGTATCACAAGTATCTGCACATTCGCAAGGACGACCCCAACTGGGCAGACAGAGACCGGTTTATCCTCAGCAAAGGTCATGCGGGTATCGCCTATGCGCCCGTTCTGTGCGATTTCGGTTTCAACGACAAAGAGCAGCTCAAGACATTCAACCACACCAATTCCAAGATGGGTATCCACCTGGACTCCAACAAGGTCGTCGGCGTTGACGCTTCGACTGGTTCTCTCGGTCACGGTCTGCCGATTGCGGCCGGCACCGGACTTGCCGCAAGAGTGCTTGGCAAGTCTTACAAGACATACTGTCTGATGGGCGACGGCGAATTGGGCGAAGGTTCCAACTGGGAAGCCGCCATGACCATCAATCATTACAACCTGACCAACGTGATTTCGATAGTAGACCGCAACCACAAGATGATCGACGGCGACACGGAAGATGTCATGAAACTTGAACCGCTCGCTGACAAGTGGACGGCGTTCGGTTTCACAGTCAAAAAGGTCGACGGGCAGAATATCCGAGAGCTTTGCGAGGCGATCGACTTCGCGCTGGTCGCTACCAACCCCGTCCTGATCCTCGCCGATACGGTCAAGGGCGCCGGCATCAAGATGATGGAAGGCAATCACAAATGGCATTACGGCGCCATCGACGAGAATCTCTACAAGCAGTGTCAGGCCGACCTTGCAGAATACTATCGCAAACGTGTGGAACGCGTGGAAAGAGAGGCGAGATAAATGGCAGGCGGGTTTGTTTATACAGCAGCCGAATCGACTGCAATGTCAACCGCGGAGTATTACGGCAATACACTTGCCGAGCTCGGCAGATCACATCCGGAAATCGTCGCTCTGACGGCCGATCTTGCGTCCTCGACGAAGATCGGTATTTTCCAGAAAGAGTTTCCTGAGCGTTTCTTTAACGTCGGTATTGCAGAGCAGAATATGTTCGGTATTGCCGCCGGTATGGCAAAGGCGGGATGCACGCCGTTCCTGTCGACCTTCTCCGTGTTCGCGTCCCTTCGCTGCGCCGATCAGCTGCACACCGACATCTGCTACCAGAACATCAACTGCAAGATCATCGCGACGCATGCCGGCACATCCTTTGGCCAGGCAGGTTCCACGCATCATGCAATCGTTGACCTTGCCGTTACGCGCAGTATGCCGAATCTTGTGGTGATCTGTCCGGCGGACGGTCTGGAAACGGCCAACGCTGTCCGCGCGGCCTATGCGCATAAGGGTCCGGTTTATATCCGCATTAACCGCGGCTTTGACCGTGTTCTGTACTCTGAACCGAATTATGGCTACCAGATCGGAAAAGCTGTCGAGCTTCACGAAGGCAACGATGTTACGGTGATCGCCACTGGTTCGTGTGCATTCCAGGCGCTGCAGGCGGCAATGTTCCTTGAAAACGTGCATGGTATCAAGGTTCGTGTGCTGAACATGCATACCATCAAGCCAATTGATAAGGAAGCGATCCTGAAGGCAGCCAAGGAGACCGGCAAGGTCATCACCGCAGAAGATCACAATATCATCGGTGGTCTCGGTTCTGCTGTAGCCGAAGTGCTTTGCGAGAGCGATATCCCGGTCAAGTTCAAGCGTCTTGGTATTCCGGATAAGTTTGCGCCGATTGGTCTGCACGAGGATATTATGTCCATTTTGGGCATTGACTCCAACGGTATCATCAACGCTGTTTTCGATAGTCTCGGCATCCGCAAGGATGACGACGACAATTGGGACGACGAGGTATAAGAAGGGGAGTGACTGGTATGCATAAGAAAGAAGACGTATATTCCAGTATTATTTTTTTTAACGCGGTCCTTCCGCTGATTAAAGTCATCGCCACCGATGTACCGGAGCTGAGCAAAAAGTTCAAGAGCATGAACGCTGTGGTGCAGGTAACTGCACTGGATCCGGAATTCAAGGGCGGTAAAAGAAGCACTTGCTTTGTCATTAAGAACGGTGAATGGACCGTCAAACTTAACACCATTCACACCAATCCCGACGTAGAGATCGGCTTCAAGACGATCGAAGCTATGAACGGCTTCTTCAAAGGTAAGATGAATCCGAAGACACTGCCGAGAAAAATCAAGGGCGTCGGCAAGATGGATGTGTTGATCGCGTTTGTCTCCGTGCTGCTGAAGATGTCCTCGCTGCTCTCCGCTACAGAGCCGCCAAAGGACGAGGCATCCAAAAAGCTGATGGTGAAATGTTTCTTCTATCTGCTGTCTACGGGTATCAGCCAGCTGAATAAGGCCGGTCATCCTGAGATCCATGATTGGGCGCTCAAGAGCCCCGACCGTGTGTACGGATGGGCTGTGGAAGGTTTGCCGGACGTCTCTGCACACATGCGTGTCAAAGAAGGCAAGACCAAAGCCGGCAGAGGCAACTATACCAAGGCGCTCACGTTCTTCACGCTGCGTTTCAACAGTCTGGACAGCGCATTGGGTATTCTGCTCGATACCGACGACATGCTTGAAGCTGTGAAGGCCGGTCGTCTGATTATGGACGGCGCGCCGGAATTCGGCGGTCAGATCGGCGGCTTCATGCTGGAAGTCGGCGCACTTGCAAAATAAGAAGTAAACAACTGCAGAGCTGCGGCAGTTTATGTCGCAGCTCTGAAAGTTCTTTTTCGGAGTGATTGGTAGAGAATGAAATTTAACGAACTGAATCTGAATCCGGTTGCAAAAATCCGCGAGAGCACAAACTTTACAGTGCGTGAAATCCGGAAAATGTGTAAAACAATCGGTCCTCGCGCAGCCGGATCGGAAAACGAGGACAAGGCACAGGATTATATTCTTGAAAACTGCGCAAAGTTTGCGGATACCGCGGTCAAGGAGCCTTTCAAGCTGTCTCCGCGCGCGTTTATGGCCTGGCCGTGGCTGGGTGCTACGGTTGAAATCATAGCTATTGCGCTGTATGTGGCGTCTGCGTTTCTGTCAGGAATGCTTGTCACGGTATTTCAAGCTGTCGCACTGGTGCTGACTGTGGCAATCCTTCTTTTGATTGTGCTTGAGTTTCTCCTGTACAAACAGGTGATTGATCCGTTTTTTAAGAAAGCAACGTCCAGCAATGTAATTCTCACGAAAAAACCGAAGGGCGAAGTTAAGCGCCGCATCATTTTCAGCGGCCATATCGACTCCGCGTATGAATGGCGTTTTACCCACTGGGGCGGATACAAGCTGCTTCGTACAGCGATCTATCTGGCTCTCGGCGGTGTTGCGATTTGTCTGATTCTGGATATTCTGACGATCGCCATACAGCTTTCCGATCATGTTCTTCTGGCTTTTCGCATCGCCGAATGTGTATGCGCAGCAGCAGTTTGCGTCGGGTTCGTTTTTGATAATCCCAAACTTGTTGTTGAAGGCGCTAACGACGATCTGACCGGCGTTTTCTCATCCATAGCTGTTCTGCAATTCATGACAACCAATGCAATCGAGTTTGACCATACGGAAGTTATTGCGGTTTCTATGGGCTCGGAAGAATCCGGACTTCGCGGTGCGAAAGCCCTTGCGAAAGCACATAAGTTCGACGATGTTGAGACTGTGTTTGTTGCGACAGATACAGTACGTGATCTGGACTTCATGGGCGTCTATCACAAGGATATGACCGGTATCGTGAAACTGGATAAAGCCGGCGTCGCACTGATGCTGCAGGCTGCTTACGACGCAGGACTTGAGCTTCCGAAGTTGACCATCGACCTGGGCGCGACAGACGCCACCGCGATGATGCAGGCCGGTGTTCCGTCCGTTGCCTTCTGCGCAATGGATCATTCTCCGGCGCGATACTATCATACACGACTCGACACTGCGGACAACATTGAAATCGGCACGATTGAAAAAGGTATTGAAGTGCTGATACGTACGGCTTTGTTGTTTGACGAGCGCGGCCTATCAACCAATGAATAATACACTGACCGCTTCTCCGGAGGCGGTCAATTTTTTATTGCAATACATAGAAGGATATGCTATATTTAGCATATACATGAATGCTGGTGATATTGTTATGCAATTTGTGATTCCCTGTTTACTCGGTCTGGAAGGTCCGATTGCTGAAGAATTACGCGATATGCAGGCGTTGGATGTTCATGCAGAGAACGGCCGCGTTCTTTTTTCGGGCGATATGAATATATTAGCGCGTGTGAATATCGGCTCGCGCTTTGCGGAACGTGTCCAGATTCTGGTCGGATCATTCACGGCTCGTTCGTTTGAAGAGTTGTTTCAAGGCACGAAATCTCTGCCGTGGGAGGCGTGGATTCCGCGCGAGGATGCATTTCCTGTCAAGGGTTATTCCATCAATTCAGCACTCTTTTCGGTCAGCGATTGCCAATCCATCATCAAAAAGGCCGTTGTGGAACGGCTCAAGAGCCGGTATCATCTGGAGTGGTTTCCGGAGAGCGGTCCGGTACATCAGATCCAGTTTTCGATCATGAAGGATCAGGTCAGCTTATTGATCGACACTTCCGGTTACGGCTTGCATAAGCGCGGCTACCGCCTGCAGGCAGCCGGTGCGCCGCTCAAAGAAACGCTTGCGGCCGCTATCTGCCACGTATCTCATCTGCGGCCGTATCATACATTATATGATCCGATGTGCGGTTCCGGAACGATTGCGATTGAAGGAGCTATGATGGCCATGAACATTGCACCCGGGCTGCACCGTCCGTTCTCTGCCGAACGATGGGAGAATTTTGACCAGACTGTATGGCGAGAAGAGCGTGAACGTGCGAAGGATCTGGAAAAACGCGACTGCGATTTTAATTGTTTCGCCTCGGATATAGACGCCGAAGTACTTGACTTAGCGCGTGCGAATGCCGCACGAGCCGGCGTAGCGGAAAAGATTGACTTCTTCCGCGCAGATGTTCGCAAATTTCAAAAGCGTACCGATCGCGGTACAGTGATTTGCAACCCGCCTTATGGCGAGCGATTGCTTGACATCTCGCAGGCGGAAGAATTATATAAGGCAATGGGGCATGTTTTCACACCGCAGCGCGGGTGGTCATACAGTGTGATCTGTCCGTCCGAAACGTTTGAAAAGTCCTTCGGCCGCAAAGCAGATAAACGGCGTAAGCTCTACAATGGTATGATCAAATGTGACTTGTATATGTATTTCAAAGGGGACAGGTGATCGCGATGAAACATGTATTTGTAGTGAATCCTATGGCCGGCAAAAAGGGAAGGGACGCACAGCATATCATTCCGCAAATTCATGAATACTGCAAAAAGAATGCTGTTGATTATGAATTGTACTGCACGACTGCACAGGGTGACGGACAGCGCTTTGTGAAAGAACGTGCAGCAAGCGGAGAAAATATCCGTTTTTATGCGTGCGGCGGCGACGGTACACTGTTTGAAGTTGTCAACGGCGCATACGGCGCTGAGAATGTGGAAGTCGCTGTCTTGCCGCTCGGTTCCGGCAACGATTTCATCCGTTTATTCGGTACCAAAGAGCAGCTTGCCAATGTTGCGGCACAGGTTAACGGTACGGCAATCCCGCTCGATCTGATTCGCTGCGGCGATAAACTGGCGATCAATGAGTGCTCCATGGGCATGGACGCTGAGGTTTGTAAAAAGCAGGCCGATTTCAAGAAATTGCCGCTTGTCAACGGTGAAATGGCGTATACCGCGTCGGCTCTTTGGGCATTGATGAAAAAGGTTGAAAACAACTTCACGATATCCGTCGATGATGAACCGCCGCACAAAGAAAAAGTCATATTCTGCTTTGTCGGCAATTCACGCTGGTACGGCGGCGGCTACATGGGCGGTCCGCTCGCTATGCCGAACGACGGACTTCTGGATATCATCATGGTACGTAAACAGTTCAGCCGCCTTAAGCTGCTGACTCTTTTGGGCAGCTATAAAAAGGGAAAGCATCTGAGCTGGGAAGTCACAAAATTTGTGCGCGGCAAAAAGATCACGGTGCATTCCGACGCGCCTGCGGTTGTCAACGTAGACGGCGAATGTGAAGTTGTCAACGACTGCACAATGGAGCTTTTGCCTGCCGCCATCCGATTCGTTGTTCCCGCGAATTCTACTTTCTTCAAGGACGTGGAATCCGGCAGGATCAGCGCAGATCATCCGATACGATAAATAAACATCCACCGGCCAAGCCGGTGGTTTTTCTTTGACGGGCAAAGCCCTCTGTTCTTCGCAGACGCGTTAACGCGTGATACGGTCTGCCAGCCGCGTAAGATTGTTACTTGCTACCCGTAAACGGGCCTTTTTCG
>JAFSYM010000017.1 GCA_017450005.1 Clostridia bacterium | reverse complement strand
TCTTCACGGAATTTTGTGGGATAGGATTGCATCCTTTGCACAAGCGCCATATCTAAGCCTCCCCTGTGTAAGGGGAGGTGGGCGCCGAAAGGCGCTCGGAGGGGTTGTCACACAGACGTTATCTGAAAAGCAAAAACAATCCCTCAGTCATGCTATCGCATGACAGCTCCCTTTACACAAGGGAGCCTTTACTTGGCCTATTTCGGTCAACGTTCATGACAACAATAGCGTTTTGAGTTTTCAGTAAAACGATTTTTGCCGTGCGCCATAAAGGCGCACACAATCAGAATCAAGGCAAAAACGTTATCCCACAAAAAACCGTGAAGATCGCATAAATGACCAAACTGTCACCTGCAAGTCATGCGCCTGTCACCTGCGTCAGGTACAATACTATTGAAAATCGAGGGAGGCGATCATACTATGGACAATTTTTCGGGCGGTACCGCACCGCTGCGGTATCGCGGCAAGCATCCGAATACGCAAACAATGACATCCTATGATTTGACGAGGAGGATTTACGATGAAAAAGACTATACAAAAATGTTTTGCCGTACTGCTGGCGATCGTGCTTCTGTGCGGCAGTCTGCCGCTGACAGGTCTGGCCGCGTGGCCGGACGGCGGCATAATCACCGGGCAGCAGAACACGATCTCCTGGACGGTTGACCTGAATACCGGAACCGTGACGTTCTTCGGCACCGGCGCGATGCAGTGGTGCCCGTTCGAGCTGCACGAGACCGTCGGGGAGAACTATCCTCTGAATTATTATATCCATACCGTCGTGATCTCCCAAGGCATTACGGAGCTTCACAATGTACTGCGGGAGTTTATGGAACTGAACAAGGTCGTCCTTCCGGCTTCGCTGGAAGTGTTTGACGACCAGATCAGCGCGCACGACGAAAACATCGCAATCGAACTAGATGGGAACAATCCGTATTTTAAGCTGGATTCGTACGGCACTCTGCTTTCGCGCGACGGCAGAGAGCTGATCTGGGCGCCGCCGTCGATCCCGTCGGATTACACGATCCCGGACGGCGTCGAAGTGATCAGGGATCGTGCGTTTATGTTTAATAAATCGCTTCGCACTATTGTGATCCCCGACAGCGTGACAACGATCGGGGAATGGGCGTTTGCATTCTGCAACGACGTAGAAACCCTGACAATAGGCGCTCATGTGCAAACGATCGGGCGTTCCGCATTCGACCAGTTGAGAAAAGTCAAACAGCTTTATATTCCTGCAAGCGTTGCACAGATCGACATTTTTGCGTTTGACAATCTGGATGATTTGCCGGCGTTCGAGGTCGATGCGGAGAATCCATGCTATGCCGCCGTTGACGGCGTATTGATGGACAAAGCGCAGACGACGATCTGGTACTACCCGCTCGGAAGTACGCGCAAGACGTATACGGTGCCGGAGGGTGTGACGGTGATCGCGGAACAGGCATTTTCCGACGCGAAGAATCTCGAGAGCGTTACGCTGCCGTCTTCTCTGCGCACCATAAAATCTCTGGCGTTTTTCTACAGCAAGAAACTCTCGCAGATCACGATCCCGGAAGGCGTGCGAACGATCGAATCGAGCGCCTTTTCCTCCCTCGACGCGTTGGAAACGATCACGATTCCCGGCAGCGTCGACAAAATCGGCGGCATTTTCGGCTCCGATAAGAATCTGCACACCATCATCCTGCGAAACGGCGTGCAGAGTATCGGGTCGAGTGTATTTAGCAGCCTGCCTGCTCTGCAGACAGTACATATCCCGTCGAGCGTGACGGCGATTGCTGCGAATGCGTTCGGCAAAACGGTCTGTGCGATCTGCACCGACAGTCTTGACAGCGCCGCCGCGGCGTTCGCCCGCGAAAAAGGCATGACCGTGACGCTCTGCGATCACGAGCCGACGTGCAGCGCGCACGATTACGTGCAGACAGACCGCGTTGAACCGACCTGCACCGAATCCGGCTACATCCAGAACAGTTGTAAAAACTGCGGTCATATCTCCAAGGAATGTCTCGATGCGCTCGGTCACGATTACCCGCAGTGGACGTACTACAGCAAATCCTACCACCAAGGCGTCTGTTCCCGCTGCGGAAAGAAGGCCGTGATCGCGCACACATACGAGGAAGAAATCGTTACGAAACCCACCTGTGTCGAGCCGGGCGAGAATAAGCTGACGTGTACTGCGTGCGGTACAGAAACCCGAAAAGAAATTGCGCCGCTTAACCCGGAGGGCGGCCATGAGTGGGTACTGATCAGCAGTATTCCGGCGACCTGCGAGGAAAGCGGAGAGGATACATATGAATGTACGCGCTGCGGTGAAAAGCAGACACTCGGCACATGCGGCCCGGGCCACATGTTTGAGTCGGTCGGCGATCCCGACAAGGATCCGGTCAATCATACGATCCGCTGCTGGAACTGCGGCAAGACGATCACTGAACCGCACAAATTTGCGCACGTCGTGAATCCGAAAGCGACCTGTACAAAGGACGGTCATGTGATCCATGTCTGCAACGACTGCGGCTACCGGTACGAGGAGACAATCCCCGCGACCGGACACACGTTCGGCGCATGGACGTATGCGGACGAGCAGACGCATGTGCGCGTATGCAGCACGGACAGGTTCCGTGAGACCGCGGCGCACAACTATGTCCGCGATGATGCGGCGTCCTGTGCGCCGACCGAACATGCGGAAGGCGTCGATGTGTTCGTCTGCGACGGATGCGGGCATTCCTACGAGGAGACGATTCCGCCGATCCCGCACAAACATACTTTCGCAGAGTGGGCAGACGACGGCGACGGTCTGACACATTCGCGCATTTGCGAGGGCTGCGGCATGAAGGAAACGCAGGATCACAGCCTTGCAGTGGTTTCCGAAGTGCCCGCAACATGTGAAGATGCCGGACGGATCGACCGCACATGTTCCGTGTGCGGCTATCAGGACGCGCAGACGATCCCGCCGACGGATCACAACTACGATATCATCGTAATTGACCCGACCTGTACGCAAGCAGGAATGCTCCTGTACAGATGCGACCGCTGCGGCAAAGAATATGAGGAGCCGGGAGAGCCGGCGCTCGGTCATACCTGGGGCGAGTGGTTTGAATCCAAACCCGCAACGCCCACGGAGAAGGGCGAGCAGTCGCGTACATGTACGCGCTGCGGCGAGGCAGAGACACGCACGATCGACACGGCGGAATATACGGTACGCCGGATGTTTATGGATACGACCGGCGCTTATTCCGACGTGACGGAGGAAACGAAAACAGCGGTCATCGGAACCCCGGTTCTCATCGAGGCAAAGGCAGAGCACGGCTTTGTCCTGAGCGAGGATTCCGTGACCTCCGCCACGATCAGACCGGTCGGCACGGTACTGGAGATCAAATACGAACGCAAGCAGATCAACGTATCGTTCTGGGCGACGGGTGAAGACGGAACGAATACGCTCGTTGAACAGCAGCCGGTTTACTACGGCGCCATGATCCCGAACCCGCCGGAAAGAGAATACGAAGACTTCACTGTCACGGGCTGGTACTTTGAGGACGGAACCACGTTCATACCGTACACTGCCGATACGAACGATATCAACGTGTATGCCCGAATCGAGCCGATTGATCCGGAAGCTGCCGCAACCGAGGAAGAGCTGGCCGATCTGAATGCCGCCATTGCCGCGCTGCCGGATCCTGAAAACCTGTATTTCTATACGGATGACGCGATCCTGCGCGTGGCGGCGGCGCTGGGCAGCAGTCAGACTGACGCGGCACAGTTCCTCACCGGCGCGGTACAAACCGGTTACCTGTATGAAGGCGCGCAGACCTCCCGCGCCGTGACCGCTGCGTCGGGTGCGCTGCGGGCGCTGACTGCGCGCGGAGAAAAGGCCGGACCCGATTCGCTCTTTGCATGGTCAGAGGACAACGGCTATCTTCGTCTGGCTGCGCGCGACGAGTCCAAAGCGCGTGTGAACGTTCGCATCGAACCGATCGCCGTCAACGGCCGGCCGCTCGACAATGCCGACGAGCTGTCGGTCAGCGCAGGCGACCGCATCACCTTCGCGCTGCGCATGACGACCAACTACTATGTTTCCGCAGCGGATATTCCGGTTGTCTTTGACGCGTCGCGCTACTATCTGGTCGACCAGAGCGGCGCCAGATACGCCTACGACGCAAACGGGACAGACGGTGTGCGCAGCGCTTACGACCTGATCGCGGACGAGATGATCTCGACGCAGAATGTCAGCAAAGCAATCCGTCAAAGCTACGACATCGAATGCTACACCGTGGACAGCCCTGCGCTGCAGTATCCCGCGGCATGCCGCACGCCGGCATTTATGCAGCAGTACAAGATCATGCTCATCGAAATGATGCCGCACCCCTCCACCGGTACCAAAGCGCAGATCTTCACCGAAGAGAACAGCCTGTTGTGCACGTTCACGCTTGAGGCGCGCGCAGATGCTGCGGCGGACGGCAGCGAAGGGACGGTCGGCGTGCCCGAAAGCTGGTACGCGGACAATATGAACCATAGCAATCTGTTCTCTGTGACGCGCGCGACCGGAATGCGTGCGGACGGCAAAACGCCGGCGATGAACGGCACCGCAGCAAAATACAACTTCGAGATCTTCGACCGCAACGCGCAGTACGGCCAGACAGTCAGCAGCACCGGCGCATCGCTCTCCTTCACAACGGGATGCGCACACGACTACGTGGTGATCGAATCCGTCGAACCGACCGAGACGCAGGACGGAACCATCACATACGAATGCACCAAATGTCATGACCGGTATACCGACACGATCCCCGCAACGGGCGCAACATTCGAGCTGGCCGCATCCAAGGCTGTGCGCGGCGGGATCATGGAAGTACAGATCAATATCCGCAACAATCCCGGCATCGTGGCCACGCGCATCTGGATCGAATACGATCCCGAAGTGCTTGAGCTCGAGCAGGTGAAAAACGGCAATGTTTTCGGCGAAGACGCCATCGTCATCGGCGGCGACCGCGGTGCCGTGCCGTACGTTGTGATGTGGGAAGATCCGACGACGCATGAAAACCACACCGACGACGGCACGCTCGGAACGCTGGTTTTCAAGGTGCGCGCCGATGCGCCGCTGGGCGAGACGGCCATCCGCCTGTATTATGACACCGGCTCCACGTTCGACGTGAATCTGCAGGAGCGTCCGTTCAATGTGCGCAGCACGAGCGTGACCGTCTCGCGTCTGTACGGCGACGCCGATTTCGACGGCAAACTGACCGCCAAAGACATCGTGAAGATCCACACGCACCTCGTCAGCAATATGGACGAATCGGTGCTGCCGCTGAGCATGGACTTCAACCGTGACGGCTGCGTGAACGTCAAAGACACGACGCTGCTTGCACGTCACCTGGTCGGAGGCTGGGATTGAACAGCGCCGATATGATAACCGCATAGACTGAACCAAATGCCGCCGCAGTCGGGTCGTCCCGGCCGCGGCGGCAAACGCGTTTCCGCCTGAAAACGGTTCTTCACGGAAAGACGCTGCTCACGCAGAGAAGAAAAAATGCTGTATGACAAACATGTCACTTACAAGTCACGCGAAAGACACTCTGCCGCTGTATACTGTACTTGAAACAAGGGGGTGAAACCAATGTCAAACAAACGCAAAGGCTCTGCTGTCATCGACCGTACCGATCCGAAAAACCGGCGATACGTCGGCGTCAAAGAGACGATCGCGTACCTTGCGTACGATATGTCCCAGAGCTACCACATCGGCGATACCGATCGCTTCGCCATGAGCATCATCGGCGTCAAGGACGCTATGTATGAAAAGATCGTGGCGATCAACGGCGTATGGGATGTGGTCAACGATTTATTCATGGGCGTTCTGGTGGAACGCACACGCACGCGCTGGGGAAAATTCAAACCGTATCTGATGTTCCTGGCGATCCCCGGCACGGTTTTATCCATCATCTACTGGCTGCTGCCGGCGATTCTGCACGGCGAGGGCGTGACGGCGCTGCAAAAGGCCGCTGTCTATCTGCTGCTGCAGGTCATCATGGAGGGCGTCGGGACGTTCCAGAACATAGCGCGCAAGGGCATTATGGCCACGATCACACCGTTCCCGTACGACCGGTCGCGCCTGATTACATTCGCCAACCTGTTCTCCGGGATGCTCGGCGAGAAGGTGCCCGGCTACATCTTCGACGGTCTGCATGACGCGTTTATCAACGGCAAGCTCGGCGGCGAGATCCATCTGCCGGGGCTGTTCATGAGCATGGGCGTGATCACCACAATCATTGCCGGAGCCGGCGCATTCTGGTTCTTCTGCGTCTGCCGCGAGCGCATCCAGCAGTCGATCGAGGGACCCGGAATCCTGGATTCGTTCCGGACGGTCGTGCGCAACAAGCCGCTTCTGATGCTCACGCTGTCAGAGACGCTGCGCGGCCTGTCGGTCGGCGGCCGCAAGATGGACTATCTGACCGACGTGCTCAAGATGAAGTCACTGAACACGATCTGCGGCATCCCGTCCGTCGTCATCAACCCGCTCAGCTATGCGTGGATCCCGTGGTTCCGCAGACACTTTTCCGACAAGGTGCTGTATCTTCTCGGTACCAACTGCATGGACATTGCCGCCGTCCCGATCTTCTTTGTCGGCATCATCAAGACACGCAGGGGCAGAGTTTACCAGCGCCGATGGATCATGGCGATTGCGCTCGCGCTGTACGAGATGGTCTTCACGGTCTTCTGGGGCGTGCGCAACGTGATCCCGACAGAAATGTACAACGAGTGCATGGACTACTGCGAGTGGAAAAACGGCTACAGAGGCGAGGCGATGATCTCGACGGCAAGAGAGCTGGCAACCAAGATTTCCGGAAAGATCAGCGGCGTTGCATCCCTGCGCATCCGCAGATTCTTCGGCTACGATCCTTCCAAATACGGTCACGGTATCGAGCAGACGGACAAGGTCAAATTCATGCTCTTCACCATGTGGACGATTGTCCCGGCGGTGACAACGATCGCCAGCGTCATCCCGATGCTGTTCTACAAAGTCAGCGACGAAGAGAGGGCGCAGATGTACAACGACCTTCAGACCAGACGCGCCGCACTGGCGGCCGAGGCAGAGCAGGACGTGTGAGCGCCTGCCGGCGTGATGAAAGAGTGAACAGGAGGGTTTGAAATGAAAGCGACTTGCCCCAAGTGCGGCCGTGCGCTGCGCGTATGGGAATGGCGGCAGGACTGTCCGCAGTGCGGCATCAACATGATCGGCTACGATTTGCAGAACAGTCTGCAGCGCGACGCGGATCGGGCGGAGACGGAGTTTGCCATGGTACAGCCCTACATCGACCGCGCAAAAGCGTCTTACATCGGCTCGAAGGCTGCGATCGGACGCATTGTTTGTCACCTGCTGCCGTTCGGTATGCTGTTTCTGCCGCTGTGCGTTACGGAACGCTTCTCGATGCAGATCGTCAGCGTTATCCGGATGATCATAACGCTCGCCGAGAAGGAGCTGCTACTGCCGGAACTGCTGGGGATGCCGAAACAGCAGCTTGTGCTGGCCGGCGCTTTGGCTGCCGGCACGGTGCTGAGCATTCTGATGGTGCTGCTGCATCTGGGCTTTACAGCAGGCAGCTGTTCTGAAAAGGGCAGACGGCGCTTGTTTACGCTCGATGCGATTATGCTGCTGATTGCCGGTGCGACGGTCGTGTGTCTGCACTTGTTCTGCAAAGCCGTCAGCGATCCGGGTATGACATATTCCGTCGGGATCGGCGCTTTTGCGGCGCTCGGATCGTATGCGGCGCTCACAGTCTATGACATCGCGCTCGCGCGCATCGGCATCCCGGTGCAGTATACGCAAACCTACATTGCCGGTATCCCGGCAGAAGAATTCCTGCAGCAGCAGGAAGCCGTGGCTTTTTCCTGACCGCAGCGGAGTACACACCTCCTCCGCACGGAACACAATACCCCCGGAAGATCCTCCCCCCCTCGATCTTCCGGGGGACTTTTACGCCTGCCATTTGCCGGAAAACCGACTGCAATCCGTTTCCCCTGTTCTTGGCCGAACGTTCTTTCGGGGAGACGGATTGCTTTACTGCGCTCGCAATGATATTTTTATGAAAGATGCTGTCTGTCGCGCCAGCCTTTCTCGTATAAAGGGCGCGGGTTCCCGGAAACGCCTTGGTTCTCCCGGAGGGCGGGCCAGGGCGATCAGGAATGCTTCTGCACCATATTCTTGCCTCTCCCACGGGGAGAGGCGGCGCCGCCGCAGGCGGTGACGGAGAGGAAAAAAACGCTGCATTTCACGCCCAACATATTCCGCTTTAATTCTTTGGCATATGCATCTTCTTCGGAAGGTGCGCAGGCAGGGTTCACCGGCCGTTGTTGCGGTATAAGAGCGCATACATTTTATCGGGTACATTTGTTATGATACAGTCTGCGCCGATATTGCTCAGACGTTTGATTTCTGCCGGATCATCTATCGTCCAGTACTGGACTGCGATGCCGAGATTGTGAC
>JAFSYM010000003.1 GCA_017450005.1 Clostridia bacterium | reverse complement strand
TGTGGGATAGGATTGCATCCTTTGCACAAGCGCCATATCTTAGCCTCCCCTGTGTAAGGGCGCGGGTGTCCGGTGGACACCTCTGCCGCAGGCAGAAGCGCCGACCGAGCCGGCAGGCGAGACGGTGGGCGCCGAAAGGCGCTCGGAGGGGTTGTCACATCAGACGCTATCTGAAAAGCAAAAACAATTACCGGTCAGAAATATGGTCGACTTGCTCGCTTGGAGCGCTTCGCAATTCTCCCTATTTCTTCCTGCTCAGACACTCCCTTTCTCCGCCACTGGCGGCGGGAGTGTCTGAGCCCTCAGTCATCTATCGCATGACAGCTCCCTTTACACAAGGGAGCCTTTACTTGGCCTATTTCGGTCAATGTTCATAACAACAATAGCGTTTTGAGTTTTCAGTAAAACGATTTTTGCCGTGCGCCATAAAGGCGCACACAATCAGAATCAAGGCAAAAACGTTATCCCACAAAAAACCGTGAAGATCGTATTTTTATAAATTTACTTGCAAACGCACGACCGATGTGTTATGATTTACCTGCCACACAAACTGAATACTCTACACAGAAGAATGGTATTTTACTACGGTAAAAATGCCGGTTCTTTATGCATTCTTCCTGTGTGGGGATAGAGCTCGTTTGTGTGGCAACAAATGGAGCCGTGCATTTTTCGGTGTGCGGTTCATTGCGGCCGCACACTTTTTTATTCTGGGAGGAATCACCGTGTATCAAGCATTCGGCAACTATCTTCGGACCGCCCGCCGTGCCAAACGTCTGAGCCAGCAGGAAATGGCCGACCGCCTTGGCGTCCACGTCACCGTCTATGCGCAGTATGAAACCGGCAAAGCGCTGCCTTTCCTCCCGGAGGTGTGGCAGATCAGCCGCATTCTCGACATTTCCGCTGACGAAATGGTCCGACTTGCCGCAGTAGACAAATTGCACACCCGGTCATGAATCCTGTTCGTCCTCTTCTCTCTTTCGCAACTGTGCGGAAGAGAGTTTTTTGGTTTATCACGGATTTTTTGTACTGTTTCCGCTTCTTCCCTTCATGTCAGTCCTGCGCTCGTATACTTGACGAAACGATACGCGCGTGATATAATAAGCGAAAATAGTATAAGGGGAGATTGGCTTGTCTGACAAAAAGAGCGGTTCTGCAGTCGTCCGGTATCTGCGGCATGTGTTTATTGACGGTCTGTCCGGTATGGCGCTCGGTTTGTTTGCCACGCTGATTGTCGGCACCATCCTCTCGCAGCTTGCCGCATTCTTCTCCGGCACACCTGCCTTCTACATCGGCGCGGCCGCATCGCTCGCGAAGGCGCTGACCGGCGCGGGCATCGGCGTCGGCGTAGCCGCCAAATACAAGCGCGCGCCGCTGGTCATCGTCTCGTGCGGTGTGGCGGGTCTGATCGGCGCGTTCTCATCTAAAATCATTGCGGGCACTGTCCTCACAGAAAGCGCCGTCACGCTGGCAGGGCCCGGCGAGCCGCTCGGTGCGTTCCTGGCTGCGTTCGTCGCCGCGGAACTGGGCGGACTCGTCAGCGGCAAAACCAAGCTCGATATTCTCCTGACGCCGATTGTCTCGATCGCTTCGGGCGCGGCTGTCGGTCTGCTGATCGGCACTCCGATCTCCAATATGATGACCGCACTGGGCAGCCTCATCAACTGGGGCACCGTGCAGCAGCCTGTTCTGATGGGCATTGTCGTGTCCGTCCTGATGGGCATGGCGCTCACGCTCCCGATCAGCTCCGCCGCCATCGGCGTGATCCTCGGTCTTTCCGGGATTGCTGCGGGTGCGGCATGCGTCGGTTGCTGTGCGCAGATGGTTGGCTTTGCCGTGATGAGTTTTCACGAAAACCGCTTCGGCGGTCTTGTCGCACAGGGCATCGGTACCTCGATGCTGCAAATGCCCAATATCGTCAAGCGTCCGATCGTCTGGCTGCCGCCGATTGTCGCCTCCGCCATTCTCGGTCCCGTAACCACACTGCTGGGCGTGCAGTGCAACGCTACCGGCGCGGGTATGGGCACCTCCGGTCTGATCGGCCCGATCATGACGTATCAGACGATGGTCGATGCCGGCGTCAAGCCCGTGATGGTGCTCATTGAAATCGCCGCGCTGTACTTTGTCGCGCCCGCGCTGCTGACGCTTGCTGTCAGTGTGCCGCTGCGCCGCGCGAAGTGGATTCGTGAAGGCGATCTGAAACTGGACGTATAAGAGATGAAGAAAAGAAACTTTGCCGTAATCGGGCGTAACTTTGTCGTCGACGACTTTCTGACGGCTGCGCTCGCGCGGGACGACGTGCATCTGCTGGGCGTGTATTCCCGCCGCGCGGACACTGCCCGCGCCTTTGCAGACAAATACGGCGCCGCGCGCACATACACCGACCTTGACGCGCTCGCCGCAGACCCTGATCTTGATTTTGTCTATATCGCCAGCCCGAATATTTGTCATGAAACGCAGACCGTGCGTCTGCTCGATGGCGGGAAACATGTGCTGGTCGAAAAACCGGCCGCGCCGACGCTTGCGGGCTTCCTGCGGATGGCCGCTGCCGCCGAACGAAACGGCCGCGTACTGATGGAAGCGATGATGCCCGCGCACATGCCCGCGCTTGAAACGGTACGCGCGCTCCTGCCGCAGATCGCACCGGTGCGCATGGCCGATTTTTCCTACTGTCAATACTCTTCCCGCTACGATAAATTCAAAGCCGGGATCGTTGAAAACGCATTCGACCCCACACTGTGCAACGGCGCGCTGCTGGACATCGGCATTTACTGCGTGCTGTGGATTGCTGCGCTGTTCGGCACGCCGCGCACTCTGCACTGTACCGGCTCCTTCCTGCCGGGCAGCATCGACGGCGACGGCGCGTTCCTCGCGCAGTACGACGAGCTTGTCTGCCGCGTCGCCTACTCCAAGATCGCGGACAGCGCATTGCCGTGCGAAATACAGGGCGAGGCCGGCTACATTCGCATCGACCGCGCTTCCCGACCGCGCGAGGTAACGCTGACGCTGCGCGGCGGCGAAAGCCGGACGGTGCGCATCCCCGACTCGCGCCACGAAATGTCCTATGAACTGGCGGACTTTTTGGCCTGTATCGACGGCGCGTCGCCGGATCGTTTCACGCAAATCACACGCATATCGCTCGGCATTACCGACCGCGTGCGTGATAAACTGGGAATAAATTTTCAAAAGAAATAACGGAGGAATCAACATGAGTAAAAAAGCCGGATATGCCGTCGTCGGATTGGGCGTCGGCGTCAACCATGCAGATGCAGCATTCAAGTCTGAGCGTGCCGATCTTATCGCCGTGTGCGATCTGATCCAGGAAAAGCTTGACAAGGCAGCCGAGAATTATCCCGGCGTGCTGACCTATCTTGACTTTGACGAAATGCTCAAGAATCCCGACATCGACATCGTGAGCATCTGTGTGCCCAGCGGCATGCATGCCGACCTTGCTGTGCGTGCGCTCGAAGCGGGCAAACATGTGCTGGTTGAAAAGCCGATCGACATCACTGTCGAAGCCGCTATGCGCATTGAGGAAGCGCGTGTACGCACGGGTCTTAAAGCCGGTGTTATCCACCAGAACCGCAACAATGCCGACATGGCGCCGATTCTCGACGCTGTGCGCAGCGGCCGTCTGGGCGATTTGTACTACGGCGACTTCGAGGTCAAATGGTTCCGTACGCAGGAATACTATGACAACGGCGGCTGGCGCGGCACGTGGGAAATGGACGGCGGCGGTTCGCTGATGAACCAGGCCGTGCATACGGTCGACCTGATGCAGTGGATTATGGGCGACGTCAAGTCCGTCACCTCCAAAATGAACATTTTCAACCACAAGATCTCCACCGAGGACTTCACTGCCTCGATCGTGGAATTCAAGTCCGGCGCAATCGCCACATTCGTCAGCACGACCTGCGCCTATCCGGGTCTGAACACGGGCATTAAGGTGTACGGCACCAAGGGTTCCATCGAAGCCAACGGCGACACGCTCGAAATGTGGAAGATCGAGGGCGCACCCGAGGACGAGGAAAAAAAGATGCTCGCGCAGTACAGCGGCAACAGCGCCGCCGCTGCGCTTGATCCGACGCTGTGCACCGGCCACGCTTCGATGGTCGAGGATATGATCGCCGCCGTGCTGGACGACCGCGATCCGCAGATTCTTCCGCTGGAAGCAATCAAGAGCGTGCGCATTGTCAACGCCGTTTATGAATCCGCCCGCACGGGAAAACCCGTCATTTTTGATTAAGAGAGACGTCTGAACCGGGAGTGATCCGCCGTGAGTGAGCATATACCCGCGCTGCCGGACGAAGAGCCGGATATTCTGATCCAGCCTCTGGAGGATATCCCGCGCGCGTCCGAACCGCCCGAGTCCGTGGAAGAACCGCTGCACCGCTGCGCGCGCTGCGACGGGGGCATTCCGGAGGACACGGAATACTGCGACGAATGCCTGCAGACCATGCAGGCCTATCCCTTTGCACCCGGAACATGGATCGGCGTAATCCTGATTGTGCTCGCCGCGATCTTTTCGCTGTTCGCGCTGGGCGTGAATCTGCTGATCGCGCATCCGATTGTGCAGGGCGACCGGGCGCATGCGCGCGGCGATCTGCGCACATGCTACATGGACTACGCGGAATCGTACAATGTCGCTTCACGGCTGAACGACCTTCTGTTCAAGCAGGGATCACTCTCCTTTTTCTCCAACGGTTCGCGCACAATCGAAAAGCAGATTCGTGCCGCTGCCGAGCTCAACGGTCCGTTTCAGGCCGGCAGAACAATGGAGTCCATTTACGGCGCGAATCCGCCGCGCGCACTGCAGGACATCTATGCGCAGTATCAGGATATCTCCGCCTTTGTGACCGAGATGCAGCAGTCTGTGTCCGCCTATCGTGACACGCTGCCTGCCGGCGACACGGGCAGCTACGACGACATGGCCGCGCTCGTGGACGACGCGCTCGAAAAGCTGCCGCAGACGCCGGATTACATGGCGCAGTACTACCGCTTCTCGGCGTCCTATTCCATGGCGGACGATCCGGCGCGTACCTGCAAGCTGCTCGATGCGCTGATCGACATGCAGCCCGACGCGCTCTGGCTCTGGGCGAGCGAGGGCATTCATGCCTATGATCTGGGCGGCAAGTATGTCAAGGCGCTTTCGATCTGCAACAGTCTCATGCAGCGCGACGCATCCGATCCCGCAACCGTCGCCTATACGATGATGCAGCTGCGCCTGCTGGGAAAGCCGCAGGAAGCGCTGCAGGTCTATGACCGTGCCCTTGCGCTGACCGAACCGAGCAGCGAAATGCAGCGGCAAAAAGCGATTGTGCTCATGCTGGACAAGAAATATGACGAGGCGCTGACGCTGCTGACCGAATCCTACAGCCCGCAGACGGCGACGCTTGAGCACCTGGCAACGATTGCGCTGTGCGCGCATGCCGCCGGCGACAAAGCGGTATACAAAGAATACAAGACGCTGCTCGACGGCTACATGCCCTTTGAGCAGGTCGATCTGTTTGCCGCGGGCGAGATCACACTGGAGGATATTTTCCTCTCCGGCGGAGGTGAAGTGCAGTGACGTGGCTGTATGTTCTGTGCAAAACGATCTATTTCCCCGGCACATTTCTCAAGGGGTTCTGGGAGCATCTGTGCTGCCGGCTGCTGCATGTACCGATTTATGCGGCGGACGCCTACATCACGCGCAACCGCCTGTGCGGTCACGTGTCCATGCAGCCCGCGCCCACAGCCGGAAAGAGCTTTCTCGTCTGCTTTCTGCCGATGCTGGCCAATTTTCTCATCGGTTTCCCTGCGTTCGCGGCAGGCGTACTGACACTTGGTTTTATGGGTGTGGACGTGATCGATCCGCTGACCGGCAAGTTCTGCCCGCTGTTCATCGTGTACGTGCTGCTGTACCTGTTCGGCGCGTCGTGCCTGTGCAGTCTGTTTCCGTACACGGAGGACGCGCTGCACCTGTGGCGCATGCACTACGGCAGCAACGCGCACGCCAAACCGGCCGCAAAAGCGCTCGCTTTCCTGCCTGCCTGCCTCATGACCGCGGGCGCCTATCTGGAAAAGTATTCGGTTACGTTCCTTCTGAGCGTCGCGTTTTTGGTTTATTGGATTCTGACGTAAAAAATTTTTCAAAAAAGTGTTGACTTTTTCAAAAAATGATGTATAATGGTCGAGTAAACAAACGAGATGCTTCGTTTGCACATATTGGGGAATAGTGTAACGGTAGCACGACAGACTCTGACTCTGTTTGTTGGGGTTCAAATCCCTATTCCCCAGCCAACAAAAAGCGCCTTTTGTCGAAAGACAGAAGGCGTTTTTTGAATGATGTTTGCCCTGTCGGGCAAATGATGTGTGCTTCGCACATGATGTTGCCTTCGGCAATGATGCGTGCCTGCGGCAAGTGATAAGGAGCATATTACATCATCAGCCTTGTAAAAGATCTTCAATCTAAACACGAAACTTGAAAAAGGAGTTTTGTTTTATGACAAACAAAGAACGCCGGGATAGAGGCATGGCATATATAACTGACGCATCTGTTTTGGCCGAGCAATTCAAATCCCGTATATTACAGAGAAGTTATAACCGGATGATTCCTTTTAACGTTCCAAAGGCAAATCTGATTCTGAAGCTTATGGGTCTGAAATACGGTAAGGATACATTTATCGACACGCCGTTTCGCTGTGATTACGGCAAGCATATCACGGTTGGAAAAAGATTCTATGCCAATTCATACTGCACAATCATCGACGTTGCACCCGTTACAATAGGCGACAATGTCCTGCTTGGGCCGAATGTTCAGATTATTACGGCAGGTCATCCGATCCACCCGGACAGCCGGAACTCCAAATATGAATACGGTATCCCGATTACGATCGGAGACAATGTCTGGATTGGCGCCGGCGCAATCATCCTGCCCGGCGTCCATATAGGAAACAATACGGTGATTGGCGCCGGAGCTGTTGTGACAAAGGATATTCCCGACGGCGTTGTTGCGGCAGGCAATCCGTGCAGGATACTCAAAGAAATCACCGAGGACGACAGACAATACTATTACAAAAATATGAGATTTGATTCGGATGCATGGAATACGATCGTTTCCGGCTTGACGCGCTGAACACAAGTATCGTCACTCTTATCACTTTGCGCCATCGACGCAAAACAGATCTGATCCGCAGAATCAAAAAGCCTGACAAACAAAAAGCCTCCTTTGACAAAGCAGAGCCGGTTCGCCGACCGAGCCAGGTCAAAGGAGGCTTTATCATGAAAGAATGTGTCTGCGCCGTGATACCGCAAGGCGGCTGTGTCGGATCGTCACGCGCCGCGTACCGCTTCGTGCAGCACGGCCGCCATGTCCCGCAGTTTTTCCGGCGTCATGCCGGGGTAAACGCCGATCCAGAATGTGTCGCGCAGGATGCGGTCGGTGCTCTCGAGCGTACCGACGACGCGGTATGCCGCGCTGTCGCCGCGGATGGCGTCGAAGCACGGATGGCGCAGCAGATTTCCCGCAAAGAGCATGCGCGTCTGCACGCCCTTCGACTCCAGATGCTGTACGACGGCATTCCTGTCTGTGCCCGCACGGCACGTCAGCAAGAAGCCGAACCAGCTCGGACGGCTTTCCGGCGCGGCCTGCGGCAGAATAAAATACGGCTCCAGATCGCGCACAAGCTCGTACAGGTACGCAAAGTTTTCGCGCCGTTTTTCAATGAACGACGGCAGCTTTCCGAGCTGCGCGCAGCCGATCGCCGCCTGCATTTCCGTCGCCTTCAGATTATAGCCGAAATGGGAATACACGTACTTGTGGTCGTAGCCCGCGGGCAGCTCGCCGTACTGCCGGTCGAATCGGTGTCCGCAGAAATTGTCGCAGCCGGACGGGCACACGCAGTCGCGTCCCCAGTCGCGCATCGAGCGGATAATCTTATGCAGCAGCGCGTCGGACGTATAGACCGCGCCGCCCTCACCCATCGTCATGTGATGCGGCGGATAGAAGCTCGACGTGCCGATGTCGCCGACCGTGCCGGTCTTTTTCCATACGCCGCGCAGTTCGTATTCACTGCCGAGCGCATCGCAGTTGTCCTCGATCAGCCACAGTCCGTGCCGGTCGCAGAACGCGCGCACCGCCGCAAGATCGAAGGGATTGCCAAGCGTGTGCGCGAGCATGACGGCTTTCGTCTTCGGCGAGAGCGCCGCTTCGAGGCGCGACACGTCCGCATTGTACTGCGGGATCGTCACGTCGATAAAAACAGGCACCGCGCCGAACTGGATAATCGGTGCGACCGTTGTAGGAAATCCGGCCGCAACGGTGATGACCTCGTCGCCGCGGCGCACGGCGCGTTCGCCCAGCAGAGGGCTGGTCAGCGCCATAAACGCCAACAGGTTCGCCGACGATCCGGAATTAACCAGCGCGCAGTATTTCACGCCGAGGAACGACGCCAGCTCCCGCTCAAACCGGTCGGCATACCGCCCTGCCGTCAGCCAGAAGTCGAGCATGCTGTCGGCGAGACTCACCATCTCGTCCTTGTCATAGACACGCGCGGCGTACGGTATCCGGTCGCCCGTCTCGTAGGGCTTGGGCGTATGAAACGCTTCGCAGTAGGCCGCAACACTCTCAAGTATAGCGGCGCGCGCCTGCTGCTCGTCTTTAAAGTCAAACATTGAAATACTCCTTGATCTGCCTGTCCAGCGTGTCCCCCACATCCTTGCCGCTGAGCGTGCGTCTGGTAAACTCCACCGTTTTGGCTACGGCAGTTTCCGCGTCCCAGACGCTCTGCCAGCCGAGCCGCGTGCGGATGCGCGTGCTGTCCAGCCGCAGGAAGTTCGCCTCATGCACGGCGTTTGCCTGCGACTCGCAGCGCCACTTCTGACCGTCGTCCCATGCGCGGCAGAACAGGTCTGCCATCTGTCCGACCGTCAGGCAGTCCGTCTCGGCCGGGCCGACGTTGTAGCTGTCGGCGAGCGACGGGTCGAAATACTGCTTTTGCGCAATCAGCAGATAGGCCGCAAGCGGTTCGAGCACATGCTGGAACGGCCGCACGGACAGCGGATTGCGCACGATGATGGTCTCGTCGAGTACCGCCGCGCGCACACAGTCCGGCAAAAGCCGGTCTGCGGCATAGTCGCCGCCGCCGATCACATTGCCCGCGCGTGCGGTCGAAACCGCCGTCTTGCCGTCGGCAAAAAAGGAACGGATATAGCTTTTCACCGCCACCTCCGCGCAGGCTTTGCTGGCGGAATACGGGTCGAAGCCGCCGAGTGCGTCCGTCTCGCGGTAGCCCCACTCCCATTCCCTGTTTTCGTACACTTTGTCGGTCGTCACGATCACGACGCTGCGTACAAAGCCGAGACGCCGCACACATTCGAGCACATTGACCGTACCCTGCACGTTCGTCTCAAACGTCTCGCGCGGCGTGCGATAGCTCTCGCGCACAATCGGCTGTGCGGCCAGGTGAAAAACAACGTCGGGAGAATAATCCCGGAACGTGGCGAACAGCTTGTCAAAGTCGCGCACGTCGCCGATCACGGAATCCATCTGCGTCGCCATCGCCGCAAGCTCGAACAAACTCGGATCGGTCGGCGGATCAAGCGCATAGCCGACGACCCTGGCACCCGCCATGCGCAGAGTTTGGCACAGCCACGCGCCCTTGAACCCGGTGTGTCCTGTCACAAGTACACATTTGTCTTTATAGAAATTCAGATCAACCATTATTCCCACACTTTCCACGGCGCATTGCCGCTTGCCCACAAACTCTCTAAAAGCTGCCGGTCGCGCTGTGTATCCATACACTGCCAGAAGCCGTCGTGATGATAGGCCATCAGCTCGCCGTCACGCGCGAGCTGTGCCATCGGCTCCTGCTCGAACGCGGTCGTGTCGCCCTCAATGTAGTCGAACACGCCGGGTTCCAGCACCATGAAGCCGCCGTTGATGAGACTCCCGTCCGTATCCTGTTTCTCACGGAAGGACAGAATCTGTCCGTCCGGCGCTGTATCGAGCACACCGAACCGCTGCCCCACGTTGACCGCGGTGATCGTTGCCTTTTTGCCGTGGCTGCGGTGGTATTCCAGCAGACGCGGAATGTTCACGTCCGACACACCGTCGCCGTAGGAGAGCATAAATGTTTCGTCGCCGATGTATTTCTGTACACGCTTGACACGTCCGCCGGTCAGCGTGTTCAGGCCGGTATCGACCAGCGTCACACGCCACGGCTCGGCGATGTTGCTGTGCACGGTCATGGCGCCCTGATGCGCAAAATCGAACGTCACATCGCTGCGTGTGAGATAATAGTCTGCAAAGTATTCCTTGATCATGTGCTGCTTATAGCCGCAGCAGATGATGAAATCGTTGAAGCCGTAGAAAGAGTACAGTTTCATCACATGCCAGAGGATCGGCATGCCGCCGATCTCGATCATAGGCTTCGGGCGCAGGTGGCTTTCTTCGCTGATGCGCGTGCCGAACCCGCCCGCCAGAATCACTACTTTCATGCAGATCATCGCCTTTCTTTATTCCAAAGTCTCCCGTTTCTTACCGCCGCACACGTCCGGACGCGTCCCCGCGCATCAGTCGCAGCACTTCGTCCTCCGTAACGCGGTTGAAATCGCCCTCAATCGTTTGTGCAAACGCCGATGCTGCCGCCGCAAATTCGACCGCGTACTGCGCATCCGTTTGCTTGCGCAGCGCATAAATCAGACCTGCGGCAAAGCTGTCGCCGCCGCCGACGCGGTCGACGATCCGGATGCTGTGTTCACGCGAAAAGGCAAATTCTTCGCCGTCAAAAACCAAACCTTGCCAGAGATTGTCGCTCGCAGACAGAGACGTGCGCAGCGTAATCGCGACTTTCCCGCAGCCGAACCGATCCCGAAGCTGCCGCGCGACGGACATATAGCCGGACTTGTCCAGTTTGCCGGCCGTTACATCACTGTCTGCGGCGGCGATACCGAACACGCGCAGCGCGTCCTCCTCGTTGGCAAACAGCACGTCCGTACAGCGGCAGAGCCTGTCCATCACCGCGCCGGCCTGTTCGCGTGTCCAGAGCTTGCTACGGTAATTCAAATCGCACGAAACCGTCAGCCCCAGCCTTTTGGCGGCTTTGCAGGCGACCTCGCAGATTTCCGGCAAATACCCGCCGAGCGCGGGCGTGATGCCGGTGAAGTGAAACCAGTCCGCATCCTGAAAGATTGCGTCCCAGTCGAAATCGTCCGGCGTCGCTTCGCTGATTGCGGAGTGTTTGCGGTCATAGATGCAGACGCTGCCGCGCTCACCCGCGCCCTTTTCCAGATAGTAGACGCCGATCCGCTCGCCGCCGTACACAATGCCGGACGTATCCACGCCGAATGCGCGCAGTGCCTGTGCCGCGCCGCGGCCGATCGCGTGATCGGGCAGCCGCGTCACAAAAGAGGTCTCCACGCCGAAGTTTGCCAGCGATACGGCGACATTGGCTTCCGCGCCGCCGAATGTGGCCTCGAAGCTGCCGTTCTGTAAAAAGCGGTAATGCCCGCCGGGCGAAAGCCGCAGCATAATCTCGCCGAATGTAACGACCTTGCGCATGCGATCCCTCCGTTCGTTCGCCGGCAATCTGCGCCGTTTCCGCCGCAGACATACGCCGACCCATTATGTTTCTATTATAGAGTTCAGCGGGTGGATTGTCAAGTCATTCGCCGCCCTTGCACCGCATGGAACGCGCCGGATGCGCAAGAAAAAACGGTTGTTTTTTTCGTTGAATTGTGGTACAATGACGTTTAGTATTCAGGAAAGAGTGGACTGCATGAAAACAAAACGCGACTTTCCCCTCGCGCTGGTAAGCAAAAAGGCGGAGGCTTCGATCCGCCGCGGGCATCCGTGGGTCTATTACGACGAAATCACGGACACGTTCGGCGAGATCGAAAACGGCTGCATTGCGGACGTCGTCTCGGCAAAGGGGACGTATCTCGGCAGCGGTCTTTGGAGCGAAAAAAGCAAAATCCGCGTGCGTCTGCTCTCGTCCAACGCCAACGACCGGTTCGACGCCGCGTTCTTTACGCGCCGTCTGCGCTATGCAATCGACTGCCGGCACAGCATCATGGGCGACGACTTTGCCGCCTGCCGTCTGGTGTTCGGCGAGGCGGACGGCCTGCCCGGACTGACCGTCGACCGCTTCGGCGACGTGTGCGTCACGCAGGTGCTCTCCTACGGGATGGACAAGCGGCGCGATCTGCTGTACGGCGCACTGCATGAAATCCTCGCCGGCTACGGCGTGACGCTGCGCGGTATATTCGAGCGTAACGACGTCGCGCTGCGCGAGCTGGAAGGGCTGGCGCAGTACAAAGGCTGGTACCGCCCCGAAACGGTCGCAAACCCGGACACGACAACGCGCATCACCGAGAACGGCGTGCAGTACGCAGTCGATTTTGAAAACGGACAGAAGACGGGGTTTTTCCTCGACCAGAAATACAATCGCCTTGCCGTGGCGCGGATGGCACGCGGCAGACGCGTGCTCGACTGTTTCACACACACCGGCTCTTTCGCGCTCAACGCAGCCATGGGCGGCGCGGCGCATGTGACGGCGGTCGACGTCTCGCAGACGGCCATCGACATGGCCAGAGAAAACGCCGTGCGCAACGGTCTTGTCGGCCAGATGGACTTCCTGTGTGCGGACGTGTTCGACCTGCTGCCGGAACTGGCGGCGCGGGGTGACAAGCCGTATGATTTCATCATCCTCGACCCGCCCGCATTCACCAAGAGCCGCAAGACCGTGCATTCTGCCGAACGCGGCTACCGCGAGATCAACTACCGCGCCATGAAGCTGCTGCCGCGCGGCGGATATCTGGCGACGTGCTCATGCTCGCACTTCATGCGGCACGATCTGTTTGAGCGGATGCTGCGCGATGCCGCGGGCGACGCCGGCGTGCAGCTGCGGCAGCTCGAAGTGCGCCAGCAGTGCTGCGACCATCCGGTGCTGTGGAATGTGCCGGAGACGGACTATCTCAAGTTTTACATATTCCAGATTATCTGAAAGGGGGCGGCCAGGATGCAGGAAAAAACGCTCGGCATCCTCGGCGGCGTCGGGCCGCTGGCGACGGTGTATTTTGCCGACCTGATTGTCAAAATGACGCCGGCTGCCTGTGACCAGGATCATATACGCACCATCGTTTCCAACAATCCGAAGATCCCCGACCGGACGGATTATATTCTCGACCGCACCAAGCCCAATCCCCTGCCCGCCATGATCGCGGACGCGAAAATGCTCGAATCGGTCGGCTGCGACGCGATCGCCATTCCCTGCAATACGGCACACTTTTTCTTTGACGAAATCCAGAAAAACGTCGGCGTGCGCGTCATCAACATTATTGAAGAGACGCTGCGGTATGCGCACCGGACGGTGCCTGGTCTGCAGAAGGTCGGCGTTCTGGCCACAACCGGCACGCTGCACTCGGACGTGTATCCGCACGTGGCGTCGCGCTTCGGGATCGAGTGCGTCTATCCGGACTCGGACGGCGTGCAGTCGCTCATGCACATCATCTACGACCAGGTCAAGGCCGGACAGCCGGTCGACCGCGACGCCTTTTTCGCTGTCGTGGACGGCATGAAAGCGCGCGGATGCGACGCGGTCATTCTCGGCTGCACGGAGCTGTCCGTCATCTACTACGAATTGCAGATCAAGCGTCCCGATATTCTCGACTCTATGACGGCGCTCGCCGCCGCGTGCGTGCAGGATATCAAGGGGAGCGTGCGGCTGTGAGCGAACTGACCGGCGCGCTGGGCGAGGTTCTTGCCGGACGGTATCTGCGCGAGAACGGTTACCGGATCGTCAGCGCCAATTACCGCACGCGCATGGGCGAAATCGACATTGTTGCCGAAAAGAACGGCGTGCTCGTTTTCATCGAGGTCAAAACACGCAGTGAAGGCATGATTGCGCTTCCCTCGGAATCGGTCGGCCGCGAAAAGCAGCGCAGGCTCGTGCGCGCAGCCGGACTGTATCTGCGCGCGGAACCGGCCGGTCGCAAAACGCGTTTCGACGTGATCGAGGTCTATCTGGACAGCATGGACAATCTGCAAAAAATCAACCACATTCAGAATGCATTCGACAGCAGTATTTAATCTACACGGAATATACACGGAGGGTACAACATGGTTTACAAAATGAACATCGCCGGCATCGAGCATGAACTGCCACTGTGCCGCGTCACGGACGATCTGTACATCGGCGCATTCGTCGTCTTCGGCCACGCGAAGCTGACCGTCGCCTGCGCGCGGGATCTGCTGAAGATCGCGCCGGAATACGACTACCTGCTTACGGCCGAGGCCAAGGGCATCCCGCTCGCGCACGAGATGGCGCGCCAGCACGAGGACGATATGTACTTCATCGCCCGCAAATATCCGAAACTGTACATGACCGGTGTATTCGAGGTGGTCGTCAACTCCATCACGACCGACAAGCAGCAGAAGCTGTATCTCGACACGGCCGAGGCGGAAATGATGCGCGGCAAACGCATCCTCATCGTGGACGACGTGATTTCAACCGGCGAATCGCTCGCGGCGCTCGAAAAGCTCGTGCAGCATGCCGGCGGCATTGTGGCGGGCAGGATGGCCGTCCTCGCCGAGGGCGACGCGCAGAACCGCGACGACATCCTGTATCTTGAAAAGCTCCCGCTGTTCAATGCGGACGGCACGGTGAAATAAAGTCACAATCTAAAAAAAGAGGTGTTCCTCTTGCGGTACAAAGATATTCTGGACATGCACACCCACACGGACAACTCCTTCGACGGCAACCACTCCGCCATGTACATGTGCGAGTGTGCCGCCATGAAAGGTCTGCGCGCGATCGCCATCACCGATCACGTCGAGATCGACATTTTCGCAAAGGGCGAGTTCAACCGCTGGGCGCGGCAGTCCTACTTCGACACAGCCAAGGCGCGTGCGGCCTTTCGCGGCAAGCTGCTGATCCTCTCCGGCGTGGAGCTGGGCGAGGCAATCTATGATATTCCCACGGCCGAAAAGCTGCTGGATACGCTGCACTACGATTTCGTGATCGGCTCCATCCACAATCTGCCCGGCGAGGAGGATTTCTATTTTCTCGACGTCGACAAAACGTCGGACGAAGAAATCCGCGAGATATTGACGGAATACTTTGACGAGGAGCGTAAGCTCGCCGAGTGGGGCAAGGTTGACACGATCGGCCATTTGACGTACCCGCTTCGTTATATCTGCGGCGAGCACGGGCGCAAGGTCGACCTGCGCGACTACAGCGGTCAGATCGAGGACGTGCTGCGGGCGATCATCCACAGCGGCATTGCGCTGGAAATCAACACGTCCGGCCTGTTTCAGAAGATTGAGTCGACCATGCCGCCCGAAGAAATCGTGGCGCAGTATCGCAGACTCGGCGGAGAGCTGATCACGATCGGTTCCGACGCGCACTACGCCGAGCATCTGGGACGCGGCATTGCGGACGGGATGGCGCTGGCCAAACGCTGCGGATTTTGCAATCTGACCATTTTTGAGCACCGCGAACCGATCCAGATTCCCATAGAATAAGAGGTATCCCGATGAACAAAGTCACCGTGCGCGCCCATGCCAAGATCAATCTCCTGCTGGACATCACAGGCACGCTGCCAAACGGCTACCACGGTCTGCACATGATTATGCAGTCGGTCAGCCTGTGCGATACCGTGACAGTCGAGCGGGGCGCACACGCACTCGAGTGCAGCGATCCGGCTGTCCCGACCGATGCGCGCAACATCGTCTGGAAGGCGGCGAACGCCTTTGAAAAAGCGACGGGTATCGACTGCACCGACACGCGCATCACCATCGACAAACGCATCCCGTCCGCAGCGGGACTTGCTGGCGGCAGCGCGGACGGCGCGGCAGTGCTCGCGGCGCTGAACCGGCTGCACGGCACAGATCTCTCTGCCGGACAGTTATGCCGCATCGGCGCGGCAGTCGGCGCAGACGTGCCGTTCTGTCTGACCGGCGGGACGTGTCTGGCGCTGAATATCGGCGACGTGCTCGCGCCGCTTCCGGCATTCGAGGGCTACACGCTCGTGCTGGCCAAGCCCGACTGCGGCGTCTCGACCGCCGAAGCGTATGCCGCGTTCGATCAGGCGATCGGCGTTTCTCACCCCCACTTTACGCAGCTTCTGTTCGACGCGGCAAAGGGCGACTGGCCGCGTGTATTCCGGGGGACATGCAACACGTTCGAGCAGTTTGTCGAAGTCGTCGACCGCGTGCCGATCAAAAGCGTCATGCGCCGGAGCGGCAGTCTGTTCTCGATGATGAGCGGCAGCGGTCCGACCGTGTTCGGCGTATTCCGCACCCGAGCGGAAGCCGAATCCTGCGCAGGCGAACTGCAGACGCAGTACCCGCATGTCTTCGTCTGCGATCCCGTCCCGTACGGGCTGCAGATCGAAACAAAGTAACAGAACAGATCGAAACACAGACCCGGAAAACCGGTTGCAATCCGCCGCCGGGCATGGTATAATAAACTGACTTCATCAAAGGTGTAAAGAGGTAAGAATATGAACGTTTATGATTTTGACAAAACCATCTTTGTCGGCGATACGGAGGACCGTTTCTTCGACTTCATGTTCAAGCAAAAGGGCTTCCGTCACTATAAGCCGATCTGGCACTTCTGGAACACGCTGAACAAGCTGGGTCTGATGAAAAAGACGCGCAGCCGCGAGCTGCAATACTCCTTCCTCAAGAAGATCGACAGGATGGGCAATCTCGACGCACAGATCAAAGCATACTGGGACGAAATCGAGCAGTATATGATGCCGTGGTACGACAAGGTCAAGCGGCCCGACGACGTGATCGCCAGCGGCACGCCGCGTTTCATCCTCGAACCGATCGTCAAAAAACTCGGCATCGGCGGTCTGGTTGCCACCGAGATGGATACCCGTACCGGAAAGATCGACGGCGACTTTGCCGTCGGCGAGTTCAAGGTCGTCAACTTCCGCAATCAGTACGGTCTGGACTGCATCGACAAGTTCTACTCCGACGCGTGGTCGGATCACTTTCTGGCCGAATACGCCAAGGAGGCGTACATCGTGCACGAGGACGAAACGATCGACGAGTGGAACGCATGGTTTGAGGCGCATCCTGAGGACAAGGGCAAGAAGCAATTCCGGTAAAACAGTTGGCAGAATTGAAATCAAATACAGATAGTCTGTATTCTTATATGGAAATGGAAAAGGGGAAGCTATATGGACACGGTAAAACTCTCTCTCCCGCGTGCCGATTATCCGGAGCAGGTGGGCGTATCGTCGCGGGATATTCTGGAATACATCCGCGATCTGAAAAACTCCGATATCGAAGTGCACAGCATCATGATTATCCGCGACGGCAAGGTCGCCTATGAAACGTGGCGTCAGCCGTACACACCCGACATGCCGCACGTCATGTATTCCGTCAGCAAGTCCGTTACCGCGATTGCGGCGGGATTTGCGATCGACGAGGGTTATTTCGCACTCGACACCAAGGTGCTCGACATATTCCCGGAGTATCGCACCGCCGGTTACGATGTGAAGCTCGAAAAGATTACCGTCCGGCATCTTCTGAACATGACCGCCGGCAAGGACGTGAGTCTGCTTGCCGACAAATCCAAAGGCAGCTGGCAGAAGCAGTTCTTCGACGCGAAGTGGTACGCCGATCCCGACGACAACGAATGGCGCTACATCAGCGAGTGTTCCTACATGGTGTGCGCGTGCATCGCCCGCAAGACGGGAATGAGCGTGCTCTCGTTCCTGACGCCGCGTCTGTTCGAGCCGCTGGGCTTTGACCGCGTTCCATACTGGGAAACCGACAGCGAGGGCATTGAAGCCGGCGGCTGGGGCATGTACATGACGACCGAGGAACTGGCGAAGATCGCGCTGTGCGTATTCCAGGGCGGTGTGTTCGAGGGCAGGCAGGTCATCCCTGCCGGCTGGTGCGAGCAGGCCACGGGCGTGCAGTCCTGGCCGGAGCGCTACTCCGAAATTGACAACCGCAACGGCTACGGCTACTTCTTCTGGCAGTGCGGCGTCGTGCCGAATGCCTACCGCATGGACGGCATGTTCTCGCAGTTTGCGATCTGCTTCAAGGACTACAACGCCATCGTTGTCATTACCTCGTGCGAAATCGAGGAGCAAAAATCGCGTGACTGCCTGTGGCGTCACTTCCCTGCGGCATTCCTGCCGCGTCCGCGCGACGACAAGGACTACCTCGCGCTGAAAGATCAGCTCGTGCTCGAACCGCTTGAGGAGCTGCATGCCATGCCGCACAGCGTGCTTGAGCAGACGATTGCCGGCCGTGAGATCACATTCCGCAAGCCCGCGCTGCTCAACACGGTCAACTTCCCCGTGAGCATGCTCCCGCTCGCATCCGTGTACATGTCCGCCGACCGTGCGGGCAACATCGACCATGTGTCCTTCGCATTCGACGGCGACGAATGCCGCATGACGTGGCGCGAGGGTGACGTGGAAAACACGATCGTCTGCGGCATGGACGGCACGCCGCGCTACAGCCCGATCCATCTGGCAGGCATCAACTTCACCGCGCGCTGCAGCGCCGCGTGGGAGAGCGAGAACGCGCTGGCTGTCTGGTTCCGCCCGATGGAGAGCGTGTGCCAGCGCCGATGGCTGTTCACCTTCAATGAAAACGGCACGGTGCAGGCGGCGCCCAGTTCCAACCCGAGCATCGTGACAATGGTCAAATATCTGTGCGACTCGATGGACGATTTCATCGAAAGCAAGGCTGTTTCCAACGCCGCCAAGACTGCCGCCATGAAAATGTACGGCGTGGTCGAGCCGGTACATCACGGCCGCTTTGCCGACACGGCTGCGGCAAAGGAGTGAGCGTATGCATCCGCTGCTGATCGCTTCGCTCGTTCTGTCCGGCATCATGGTGCTTGTGATGCCGTATTACTGCAAAATCACGTTTGACGGCCAGAGCAAAAAGACGCTGACCGTCAAGATGTTCCTGTCCTCGCTGTTTGTGCTGACGGCGATCCTGTCGCTGTTTTCCGTCAAGGCGCGGCACGGCTATATGTACGTCATGCTGCTGGGCTTCGTGATGGGCTTTGTCGGCGACTATCTGCTCGGCCGCAGCGATCATCTGCGCGACTTTCTGATCGGCACCGGCTTCTTTGCCGCCGGACATCTTTCGTATATCGTCGCGTTTTCGCTGGCAATGCGCCATCTGTATCCGGCGATCGGCTGGTGGAACGGGGCGGAGGCCGGGCTGTATATCGTGCTTGTCTGCGCAGTCGCGCTGGTGCTCGTGCTGAAAAAGCCGAAGTTCCACAAGCTGCTGGTCATCCTGTTTGTCTACTTCATGCTGATCGCGCTGATGGTGACCAAGGCGGCAGGCCTCGGTATGCGCATGCTGGGCGAAGCGCCGGCACTGGCGATGCTGCCGATCGGCGCAGCGCTGTTCCTCGGCTCCGACTACATGCTGGGCATGATGCATTTCAAAATGCACGCGCGCACGCTGCCGTACAAGTCCGCCTGCTCGGCGTTTTATTTCTTCGGCCAGCAGCTCATTGCGCTGTCGATGTTTTCGCTGATTCAATATTAAACCCGGATACCGCACACCCCCAGCACGGCTGTGCGGTATTGTGATTACGGAGGGAAACGCTATGGAAATCAAAAAAACTTGGTATAAGGAAATGGCCGTCTATCAGATCTGGCCGCGCAGCTTCTGCGACGGCAACGGCGACGGCATCGGCGATCTGGAGGGCGTGCTCGCAAAGCTCGACTACCTGAAGGATCTGGGCATCGACGCGATCTGGTTTTCACCCCTGTATCCGTCGCCCAACGCCGACTACGGCTACGATATTGCCGACTACAAAGATATCTCCAAGGACTACGGCACGCTTGAGCTGTTCAAAAAAGTCGTCGAAGAGGCGCACTGCCGCGGCATCCGGATCATCATGGATCTGGTCATCAACCACACCTCGGACGAGCACGAATGGTTCGTCAAGAGTCACGACAAGGACAGCCCCTACCACGACTACTACTTCTGGCGCAAGGGCAAGAACGGCAAAAAGCCCAACAACTGGAAGTCTGTATTTGAGGGCGACGCGTGGGAATACGATCCGCAGCTCGACGAATACTATCTGCACGTCTTCGCCAAAAAGCAGGTCGATCTGAACATGGACAATCCCGCCGTGCGCGAGGAAGTCAAGAGCATCATGCGCTTCTGGCTGGATCTGGGCGTGGACGGATTCCGCGAGGACGTGATCACCTACATCTCCAAGCGCGAGGGTCTGCCCAACGGCGCACCGCTGCCGGTCGGCACGGGTCTCGAACACTACACAAACGGCCCGCACGTGCACGAATACCTCTCGGAGTTCCGCCATGACGTGCTCGACCACTACGACTGCTTCACGGTGGGCGAGGCGCCCATGATGACGCCCAAGCTCGCGCGTACCTTCATCGCGGAAAGCGACGATCAGGTGCTCAACCTGATGTTCCACTTCCAGCATCAGGAAGCCGACTGCCTCATGACCGACTGGATTCATACGCCGTTCAATCTGCGCAAGATGAAGAAAGCGTTCTCGACGTGGCAAAAAGAGATGTACGGCGACGCGTGGAACGCGCTGTATCTCGAAAACCACGACCATCCGCGCGCAATCGACCGCTTCGGCAGCCGCAAGTACCACAAGCAGAGCGGCAAAATGCTCGCCACCATGTACATCCTGCAGTGCGGCACGCCCTTCATCTATCAGGGGCAGGAAATCGGCATGACCAATTTCCCGTTCAGCTCGATGGATCAGTTCAAGGACGTCGTGACGTTCAACAACGCAAAGGTCTTTGCGAAGATCGGCATTACGGGCGACCGGTTCATCAAGCTCGCGGGCAAGTGCTCGCGTGAAAACGCCCGCACACCCGTGCAGTGGGACGACAGCGCGAACGCCGGCTTCACCACCGGCACGCCGTGGTTCCCGGTCAACGAGAATTATCACGAAATCAACGTCGCCGCCGAGCAGGCCGACCCCGACTCCATTCTCAATTACTACAAAAAGCTGCTGCGTTTCCGCAAGGAAAACGAGATCGCGATTTACGGCGACTATACGGAGTACTACCCCGAAAGCAGCAAGCTGTACGTCTATGCGCGCAGCTACGAAGGCAAGCGGCTGCTGGTCGTCTGCTCCTTCAGCGAAAAGCCGGTGCGCTTCACCGCGCCCGAAGGTTTCGATCTGACGAACGCCGAGCTGGTGATGAGCAACTATGACGTGCCGTACCGCAGCAACGTCTTCATCACAAAGCCCTATGAGACGCGCGTGTACCTGCTCGGATGACGCAGAACCGAAAAATTCAAGAACCGTTCACGGTTCGTTTATTGACTAAATGTATTTCATATGCTAAGATAGGATTAACAAGAAAAAGGAGGCTACATATATGATTTGCAGCAATTGCGGTATGCAACTGGAAGACAACGCCAAGTTCTGCCCGAACTGCGGCACGGCTGTCGCACAGAGCGACCCGGAGCCTGTCTCTAATCCCGCTCCGGAACCGTCGCCCGAACCGTCTGCACAGCAGGCGTATCCCAACTATGCGGCGCCCAACAGCAGCGCGTCCGGGAATCAGGCCTACGCGCCCTATACGAACGGAACAACGTTCTACGACGTCGGCATCCAGCCGCGCGACATCGCGGTGGCAATCATTCTGTCCATCGTGACGTGTGGTATCTACAATATCTACTGGTTCATCAAGATGGTCGACGACGTCAACCGCGCCGCCAACGACCAGGGTGCCTTTTCCGGCGGCATCACATGGCTTCTGTCCTTCGTGACCGGCGGCATCTACGGCTGCTACTGGTACTATCAGGCCGGCAAAAAGATGACGTACGCCAAGCAGGTGCGCAATATGCCCGTCGATAACAGCGCCGAGATTCTGTATCTCATTCTGGCCATTTTCGGGCTCGGCATTGTCAACATGGCGCTCATCCAGAGCGATCTGAACAAGATGGCATCGCCGCAGAACTGATGCGGCAAAGACTGTTTACCCTCCTGCGTGCGGCAGCAGCGCTGCTGTGCGCAGGTTTGCTTTATGCGCTGTGGGTGCGCAAAACGGGGATGGGTATCCCCTGCCCGCTCCGTCTGCTAACGGGACTGCGCTGTCCCGGATGCGGTATGACGCGCATGGCGCTGTGCCTGCTGCGCGGCGATCTGCGCGGCGCTTTTGCGCAAAACCGCGCTTCGCTCCTGCTCGCGCCAATCGGACTATATGTCGCGGCTGCATGGGCAGTCGGGTATGTCCGGCGCGGCGAGCGGCTGCTGCACGGCGCGCCCAAAATCGCAGCGTTCGTCATGATCTGCGTTTTTTTGGCGTTCGGCGTGGCAAGAAACGTTCTGAATTGGTGATTTTGTTATATTTTTGTAATCAAAACTGGGCAAGCTGCACAAAAGCTGCTCAGTTTTTTCGTATAGTTTACCGCTTGTATTTTTTGGCTGACGCGCTATAATAAAACATATTTGAAATCGCACTTTTCAAGGGAAAGTGAAATATGAAAACTATACTCTGGCTGCTGCCCGGTCTCGTGTTCGGGGCAGCTGAATTCTTTTTAACGAAGGCTGTTGCTGATCGCACGCTGCGCGGCAAACTGCCGGCTGCACAGATCGTACTCAAGATCATTTCCTACGCGGCGGTACTGGTTCCGGTTTTTCTGCTGCTGCCGCGCGAGAAGAGCATCTGGTTCGGCGTCGGTGCAGGCGGCGGAATTCTCCTGGGTTGTCTGGTCTTCATCGTCTCTATGATCCTTCGGAAAAAGAGGTGATCTTTTGAATACGGTAACCATTGTTAAACTCGCGGTCGCGGCTGTGGCGTTCGCGGCGTTTCTGGCACTCTGGTGCAAGAAGCGGCACGACACGCTCGACGAACCCGACCCGAAAAAAGCCAAAAAGAAACGGCGCCTGCCGTTCTTCGGCATGGTAATCAGCGCGTGGTTCTTTGTCGCGTGCGTCGTTAACCTCGTGACGGGCGGCTCAAGCGGCATCCATCTGGAGCTGGAGATGCTCTCGCCGCGCGTGCAGCTCGGACCTGTGTCCGTTGCGCGTACAACGCTGACCGGCTATTGTGTGCTGGCGGTTATAGCGATTCTGTGCGTGCTGTTTCGCATTTTTGCGGTGCCGAAGTTCAAGGATGAACCGCGCGGGCTGCAAAACGCGATGGAAGCAGCCGTAGAGTTCGTCGACAAATTCGTGCACGACAATGCGGGCGACCTCTCCCCTGCGCTGCCGGCATATATGTTCTCCGTTGCGACGCTTCTGATCGGCTGTGCTATGTCGGAGCTGCTCGGCCAGCGTCCGCCGACCTCGGATGTGGAGTACACCTTCTCGCTCGCGCTGTGCACGTTTTTCCTGATTAACTGGTACGGCGTGCGCAAGAAAGGGCTGTTCGGCCGCATCAAGTCGCTCGCGTCCCCCTCCCCCATGATTATGCCCATGCGCATCCTCAGCGACTGCGCCGCGCCCGTATCGCTTGCATGCCGTCTGTTCGGCAATATGCTCGGCGGCATGATCGTCATGGATCTGCTCAAAAACTCGCTGGGCGGTTACGCCGTGGGCGTGACGACGCTGGCGGGACTGTACTTCAACCTGTTCCACCCGCTTATCCAAACGTACATCTTTATCATCCTCTCGCTGACATTCATCCGCGAGGCGACAGAATAAACTGGAGGTATAAAAATGACAGCATTTGCAGCAGCGCTTGCACTTCTTCCCGCCATGGGCGCGGGCATCCTGATGGGCTTTGCAACCAGCAAGGCAGTCGACGCCACAGCGCGTCAGCCGGAAGCGTCGGGCAAGATCAATTCCATCCTGCTCCTCGGTCTGGCTCTGACCGAATCCACCGCGATTTACTCGTTCGTTATCGCGCTGATTCTGGCCGTAAAATAATAGCACGAAAGGCGAAGAACTATGGAAGGATTACAGCTTTCCAACATCCCTGTGGATATTCTGCTGAATATACTGAATATCGTTCTGCTGTTTTTGATCGTGCGCAAGCTCGCCTACAAGCCGATCCGTCAATTCATGGATGCGCGCACCGCGCGTGTGAACGCGGCAGCCGACGAAGCAAAGCAGAAAGCGGACGCGGCCGACGAAGCGCGCGCGCAGTATGAAGAAAAGCTGCAGGGCGGCGAGGCGGAATGCGCCGCGCTGCGCGAGGACGCACATCGTCAAGCGCAGAGCGACGCCGAAAAGATTGTCGCTCAAGCGCGTGCCGAGGCAGAGGAGATTCTGGCCGAAGCCAGAGCCGAGGCAAAACGTGAGCACGACGAGACACTCGGCTCGATGCGCCGCGAGGTCGTTGATCTTGCGTTCGGCATCAGTGAAAAGCTGCTCGCGCATTCTGTGCGCGACACGGACACCGAACGCATGGCCGACAAACTGTTCGACAATATGACGGACGGTGAGGACGCGTCATGAAGCAGGCTACGATCCTCTGCGCGTCCAACGTAACGGACAACGCATACAACTATATTTGCAGAAAACTGACAGAAAAATTCGGCGAAACAGCCTGTACGCGTACGACGGACGCGACGCTGCTCGGCGGATTCATTGTGTTGCTTGACGGCAAAATCTACGATATGAGTCTGCGCACACAGCTTTCCGCGCTGCGCGGCACAATCGGCGATATTGAGAACAAGGGGTGAACGTATGGCAACCGAGCTCAGTACGTTCCTGAAGCAAAAAATAGAATCCTATTCCGTGCAGCCTGTGGTCTATGCTTACGGGACGGTCAGCCGCGTCGGTGACGGCGTGGCGCGCGTAACCGGTCTGCCCGGCCGCTGCTATGGCGAGCTGCTGCAGTTCGAGAGCGGCGCGTTCGGCATGGCAATCGACCTGGAGGAGGACGGCGCCGGCGTCGTGATGCTCAGCACGTCGGACGTCGTATCGGTCGGCAGCCGCGTGCGCGGCACAGGACGCGTGTGCGACGTGCCGGTGGGCGATGCGCTGATCGGCCGTGTGCTCGATCCGATCGGCCGTGCGCTGGACGGCGGGGAAATTGATGTGAAAACCTACTATCCCGTAGAACGCCGCGCACCCGATCTGGTAAGCCGGCGCGCTGTCGATACGCCGATGGAAACCGGCATAATCTCCGTCGACAGCCTCGTCCCCATCGGGCGTGGACAGCGCGAGCTGATCATCGGCGACCGCCAGACAGGCAAAACGACGCTCGCGCTCGACACAATCCTGAACCAAAAAGACAAGGATATGATCTGCATCTACTGCGCGATCGGGCAGAAGGCGTCGACCGTTTCCGCAGTGATTGAAACGCTGCGCGCAAGCGGCGCGATGGATTACAGTATTGTTGTCGCAGCCACGGCGTCCGACTCGCCCGCGCTGCAGTACCTGTCGCCCTATGCAGCGTGCGCCATCGGTGAATACTTCATGGAGCACGGCAAGGATGTGCTGGTCGTATACGATGACCTGTCCAAGCATGCCGTCGCCTACCGCACGATGTCGCTGCTGCTGCGCCGCTCTCCCGGCCGCGAAGCATACCCGGGCGACATTTTCTATCTGCACAGTCGTCTTTTGGAGCGCGCGGCCTGCCTGAGCAGTGCGCGCGGCGGCGGGACGCTTACGGCGCTGCCGATTATTGAAACCAAGAACGGCAACATTTCCGCCTATATTCCGACCAACGTGATCTCGATCACGGACGGCCAGATTTACCTGGAGTCCGAGCTGTTTCACAACGGCATTCGGCCGGCAGTCAACACCGGTCTTTCCGTGTCGCGTGTCGGACGCGCCGCACAGCCGCACGCAATGCGCATGGTGTCTTCCTCACTGCGCATTGATCTGGCGCAGTACCGCGAGATGGCGGTCTTTTCGCGCTTTGGCTCCGACCTCGATCCGGCGACAAAAAAGATGCTTGACTCCGGTGAGCGGCTCACGCAGCTTCTCACGCAGGGCAAGCATGTGCTGTACTCTCTCGGCGAAAAAGCTGCACTGCTGCTGTGGTTCAGAAACGGCGGCTTTGACACGGTTGACCCGCAGGATATGCACAAAACAGCAGATGATTTTTTGTACAAGCTGCATAAAATGTGCCCTGAAGCGCTGGCCGCAATCGACCGCACCGGCGAATGCCCGGACGAGGTGCAGCAGCAGCTTTTGCAGACAGCGCGCGCATAACGGGGTGCTGCTATGGCAACGAAGAATTTAAACGAGATCGTGCGCAATCTCGATGCGATCAACCAGACGCGCCATGTGACCAACGCCATGTATATGCTCTCCGTCACGGCCATGCGCCGGGGGCTTGCGCAGATCGACTATAACCGCAGCTACATGCGCTATCTGTGCACAGCGGTCAAGGATATACTGGAAAAGTCGCCGGACGTGCGTCACTCCTTTATCGACGGCGACGGTTATCTCGGCAAACGCGACACAGCATTTCTTGTGATCGCATCCGACAAGAGTCTGTGCGGCGCATATAATCAAAACGTGGCGGCAGCGCTCACAAAGCAGATGCAGCGCGTCGAAAGCGAGGGTCGAGAGGCAATCATCTACACCGCAGGTCTCAAGATCGAAGAGATGCTGCGCGGCCGCGGCGTGGAGGTATACCGCAATTTCGACGGCGCGTCGCAATTTCCGTCCATGCACCACGTCTACACCATCGTACAGGAGCTGATCGATGTCTACCGCTGCGGCTATGCGCAGGATATATGGGTGGTCTTCACATCCTATGAGTCTGCTGTAAACCAGCCGGTCGTCGCGCACCGTCTGCTGCCGCTGGCTGTCGAGAATTTCGAGACCGTATCCCTGCAGCGGCCGTACACAGCTAAAATGACGTATGAACCCTCGCCCGAAGAGGTCTTCAACAAGATGGTGCCGCAGTATATGCAGGGTTTTCTGTACGGTGCATTCTGCTCGGCCGAGGTGTGCGAAAACATGGCGCGCATGACGGCGATGCAAAGCGCAACGCAGAGCGCGGACGAAATGCTCAAAAAGCTGCGCAACGACTACAACGCCGCACGGCAGTTGGCCATCACGAGCGAGCTGACCGAGATCGCCGCCGCGACGGAACTGACGAAGAACGCCATATAAAACGAGAAAAAGGGAGGATGCTTATGTCTTCCGAAAAGATATACGGTAAAATTATCAGGATTGCCGGTCCAGTGCTCGACGTACGCTTTGCCGCCGGGCAGGAGCCGCATGTCAACGCGCTGCTGACAACGGACGACGATCGCTGCCGCATGGAGGTCGTCTCCCAGATCAGCGCGGGTGTGGTGCGCTGTGTCGCGCTCGAGGCGACCGAGGGTCTGTCCTGCGACGTGGGCGTGTGGACGACCGGCGAGGGCATCCGTGTGCCCGTCGGCGAAAAGGTACTCGGACGCGTGATCGACGTGCTCGGCCGTCCCATTGACGGCAAGGGTCCGATCGAGGCAGAACAGTATATGCCGATCCACCGTGAAGCACCGTCACTGCGTGAGCAGAAGCCGGCAACTGAAATCTTCGAGACCGGCATCAAGGTCATCGACCTGCTCGTCCCCTATCCCAAGGGCGGCAAAATCGGTCTGTTCGGCGGCGCCGGCGTCGGCAAAACCGTGCTTATCATGGAGCTGATTCACAACGTCGCGCGTGAACACGGCGGCTACTCGGTCTTTACGGGCGTGGGCGAACGCAGCCGCGAGGGTACGGAGCTGATCGCTGATATGGAAGGCAGCGGCGTCATCGAAAAAGCCGTGCTCGCTTTCGGCCAGATGAACGAACCGTCCGGCTCGCGTATGCGCGTGGCGCTGTCGGGACTGACGATTGCCGAGTATCTGCGCGACGAACAGCAGCGGGACGTGCTGCTGTTCATCGACAATATCTACCGCTACGTGCAGGCGGGCAATGAGGTCAGCACACTGCTGGGCAGACTTCCCAGCGCAGCCGGCTATCAGCCGACGCTTGCCAATGAATTGGGCGATCTGGAGGAACGCATCGCTTCCACGGAAAACGGTTCCATCACGTCCGTGCAGGCCGTGTACGTGCCGGCCGACGACCTGACCGACCCCGCGCCCGCGTCGATCTTCTCGCACCTGGACGCAACAACGGTGCTCTCGCGCGAGATCGCGGAAATGGGCATCTACCCCGCCGTCGATCCGCTCGCTTCTGCCAGCCGTCTGCTCGAAAAGGAATATGTCGGCGAAACGCACTATCGCGTCGCCATGCAGGTACAGGAGACGATCCAGCGCTATCAGGATCTGAAGGACATTATTGCCATCCTCGGCATGGACGAACTGTCCAAGGAGGATAAGCTGATCGTCCGACGCGCCAGAAAGCTGCAGCGATTCATGTCGCAGCCGCTGTTCGTAGCAAAAGCGTTTGTCGGCACCGAGGGCAAATACGTCCCCATAGAAAAAACCGTCGAGAGTTTCCGCCAAATCGTGGACGGCGAGGTCGACGATCTGCCGGAGGCGGCGTTCTTCATGGTGGGCGATATCGACGAAGCAATCGAGAAGGCGAAAGCGCTATGAATACATTCCGACTGAATATCGTCACACCTGAGCGGCGTGTGCTCTCCGAGGATGTGGAGATGCTGAATCTGTGTCTGCCGGACGGCGACTATGTGCTGCTGGCCGGGCACGAACCGGTCACGGCAGCGGTCGACTACGGCGTGATCCGCTACCGTACTGCGGCGGGTGAAACACATTCGTTTCTGGTTGCCGACGGGTTTGCCGAGATGCGCCCGGACAGAGCGGTCGTTTTCACCGACCAGTGTCTGGATGCGGACAACCTTGACCGCGAACAGAAAAAGGTCGAGCGCCAGCGCATGATTGACAAGGCCAAGTATGACGAAAGTCTGCTCACGCACCACAGCGCGACGATCTTCCTCGCCCGCGCCATCACGTCCAAGAGACGGCGCAGGCCGAGATGAACGCATAAAAGCAAAAATACTTCCATCGTGTCAAAATCTGTTGACAATGCGCGAGGAAGGTTGTAAAATAAACAGGATGGCTCGTTCATCCTGTTTTTATTTTTGAACAGACTGCTTTCCGAAGGATAGGATAGAAGTATATGGAAAATGCAAAACTCCGGCATGGTCTGGCCATTGCCGTTTTGATTGTGCTCACTGCCGCGGTTCTCGCTGCGCTCGCGCAGACACGGCGCGCGTTTCCGGCTGCGGAAACGCCTGCTGCGGTGTCTGAAACCGTGACGGAAACCGCCGACGACGTGCGCGAAACGTATTCTGCGCCGGCCGAAGCGCAGACCGAATGGATGCCGCCCATCGAGTACGACGAGTACACGCCCAGCGAAATCGACGCGCAGTCTTTCCGCGACACCGTCGTTCTGGGCAACTCGCAGGCGCAGGCGCTGCAGAATTTCGGTCTGATGCAAAACGCCGACTTCGTCACACGCATCGGCCTGTCAATCCACAAGGTGCTCTCCGACGGCACCGCAACGCCGCCGATCGCCTCTCTGTACGGCAAGCAGTACCGCAAGGCCGTGTTCGTCTTCGGCGAAAACGAGCTGGGCTGGCCGTATCCAAAGAATTTCATCTCCCACTACAAAAAGGTGATCGACAAAGTGCGTGAAATAAATCCCGGCGTCGCGGTCTACTGCCAGGCGATCTTCCCGGTCAGCGCGGAATCTTCCGCCAAGAGCACGACCGGCATCACAAACGAGAACGTCCGCAAATTCAACGCGATGATCGAGGAAATGTGCGGCGAGATCGGCGCGACGTTCATGCCGTACGCGAGCGCGTTCGTCGATCCGACCGGCGCACTGCCGCAGGGTGCGGCGTTCGACGGCGTGCATTTCGGCTATGACTACTGCAAAATCTGGGCGGGCGACCTGTCCGCTTATCTCGCCGGCGGCGATGATACGGCCGCATCCGGCGCAGACACCGCAACAACATCGGAAGGAGTGACCGAACCGTGAGAAAAATCGCCGTTCTTTTATCCCTGCTGATCGTGCTGGGCTTTGCCGCCTGCGGCAAGACGCCGGCACAGACCGACACGCCGGACATGCAGACGAGCGTTTCCGCCGCACCGCAGAGCGCGGACGCGTGGCTCGACCTGCTCTCTGCCCAGCTGCCGTTTGACGACAGCATGACTGCCGTGCCCGACCGCGCCGCAGCACTGTACGGCATTCTCGACGAGGACGGCTACACCGGTTCGAGCGCGCTGTATATCAGCACGATGGCGACACCCGAGGAGATCGCCGTGTTTGAGATCGACGGCGCGTTTTCCGCCGAAAAGCTGACCGAACTGGCCGAAGCGCGGCTTGCGCGGCAGAAGGAAAGCTATGCGAGCTATGCGCCCGAGCAGATGCCCAAGCTCGATTCGGCCGTCATCAGAACCTGCGGCAATTTTGTGATCGTTTGCGTCTGCGCCGACAATGCCGCAGCCGAAACGCTTCTGGCAAGCTATGCATAAACTGCACTTCTCCCGAAAAAGCATAACAGCGTGCATATTCTGCGCGCTGTTATTTGTGCTGTCTGCACTGCTTTTCCTTCCGGACAAAACGTTCTCCGAAGCGGAAAAGCGCGTGCTCGCCTCCCCGCCTGCCCTGCGGGTCGAGACGCTGGCAAACGGCAAATTTGAATCCAGGCTGGAGACGTACATACAGGATCAGATGGCGTTTCGCAACTTCTGGGTGGGACTGTGCGCCTACTTCAACGCCGCTGCCGGACAGAACGGCACGGACGGCGTCTATGCCGGATCGGACGGCTGGCTCATCGGCACGCCCGCCAAGGAGAATCCGCGCAATCTCGGCAGCAATCTGCGCACGCTGAACGGCTTTGCCGAGAAGGTTCAGAAGCCCGCGTATCTGCTCATTGTGCCGCAGACGGGCTATGTGCTCGAAGAAAAGCTCCCCCGCCGCCACACACCGTACACGGACGACGCGGTTTTTGCCGCAGCGGCGGAAAATGCGCCGAAGCTGTCGCTTGTCGACCTGCGTGAAACATTCAGAAAAGCACAAAGCAATACGCAGATCTACTACAAGACCGACCACCACTGGACAAGCGCGGGCGCGCTGCTGGCGGCCAACGCGTTCCTGCAGTCTGCCGGACGGCCGACGCTGTCCGCGGGAGATTTCACAATCGAATCCGTGCCAGGCTTTTACGGCACGACGTATTCCCGCGCCGCGCTGTGGCGCAAACAGCCGGACACAATGCAGCTCTGGTCGATCCCCGGCGCAAAGCTGTCGGTTGAAGTGACCGACCTCGGCGGCAATACAGTGCAGCAGAACAGTGTTTTCTTCCGCGAACATCTGGAAAAATACGACCGCTATCCCGTATATCTCGCCGGCAACCACAGTCTGACGCACATCGTCAACGAATCCGCTCCGGACGGCTCGCTGCTGCTGGTGAAGGATTCCTTCGGCAATACGCTTGCCACGCTTCTGGCCGCCGCATATCGTGAAATCTGGATGGTCGACCTGCGCTATTACCGCACCGAGGCCGTCTCCGACCTCATCACGCAGCATGGCATCGACACACTGCTGGTCAACTACAGCACGGATGATCTGATGAACGACGCCAATATTCTTTGGCTGAAATAATTAAAAAGGGTGATCGTATGCAGTTTCCCGCGTTCATAACCCCCGACTTTTCCAAAGAGCCTTTCTGCTCCGCTCCGGACGTCAGAACCGAGGCGGCTGGCGACGGCTTTCTGCCGGAGAACTTTTACGCCACGACCATCTATCCCGAATACTTCAAGATCGGCGGCACATGGAAAATGCTGCATCAAAGCCGCATGGACAGTGTTGTCGTCATCCGCGACGGCGAACCGGTCGTGACCGAACCGCGCCGGGTACGCAAGGGCGATCAGGTCGTGGTCGGACGCGTCGACGACGGCTCTCAGGGCGTCTATGTGCATGCGGACTGTTTTGCCGAGCAGACGGAATCGGGCAGTTCGTCTGCGTTCGCGTTCCGCACCGGCCAGTCGCGCGAAACGTCGTTTTCCAGAGCGTACGACGATCTGTACGACGTGCTGCGCTATGACCGCGTGCACGGCCACATCGTGTGGGTACTCGGTCCCGCGTGCGTGTTCGATTACGACAGCCGCACCGCAATGGCACGCCTGATCGACAAGGGCTACTGCGACTGTCTGTTCGCGGGCAACGCACTGGCGACGCACGACCTCGAAGCGGCAATGTTCCACACCGGACTCGGACAGGATATCTACACCAAGAAGCTCGTGGAGAACGGCCATTATCACCATCTGCACACCATCAATCTGGTGCGCAAGGCCGGTTCGATCGAGCGATTTCTGCAGGAGTACGACCTGCATACAGGCGTGATGGACGCGCTCATCCGCAACAAAAAGCCGTTTGTTCTCGCCGGCTCCATCCGCGACGACGGCCCGCTGCCCGAGGTGATCCCGAACGTCTACGACGCGCAGGATGCCATGCGCGCGCATACGCGCAAGGCGACGACCGTGATCTGTCTGGCAACGCAGCTGCACACCATCGCCACAGGCAACATGACGCCCGCCTTCTGCGAGGTGGGCGGCATGATCCGCCCGGTCTATATCTACACGGTCGACATCTCGGAATTTGCCGTCAACAAGCTGCACGACCGCGGTTCCCTGTCCGTCAAGGGTCTGGTGACGAACATTCAGGATTTCCTCGTGCACCTTGAGCGGAATCTGGAGTAACGCCGCCGCAGCATCCGGCCCGCTGGCACGCAGCAATGCGTGCCTTTTTTGATTTCCGGCGGAATTGTCACGGCTCTGATTTCTGCCCGTTTCATATTGAACCGTTTGCATTTTCATGCTATAATCAGTATAGTTATTGATTTTGCGCGACACGCATCCGATACCGATGACCGCATGGAGGGAACCGAAATGAAAATCGTCCGCATGAAACTTCTCAACCTGCTGCTCAGCGCCGCCTGTGTGCTGTTTCCGCATTTCATCGTTGCGTCCACCGTTCGAGCACCGCTGCTCAATCCTGTGCCGAATGATCTGCGCCATACAGACTGCATCCACTTTCTGCCTACGGGCACCTCAGACGCCATTCTACTCGAAAGTGACGGGCACTTTGCGCTGGTGGACGCCGGAGAGGATTCGGACAATCCGCGCGGCTTCGACGCGCTGTCTTATGCAGGGCACGAACAGGAAGTGCTTGCCTACCTGAAAGCACATGCGGCGGATCAGAACGGCAAGGTATATCTGGATTTTGTCGTCGGCACGCACAGTCACTCCGATCATATCGGCGGTTTCGACACGATCATCCTCGATCCGGACGTGACGATCGGACGCGCCTATCTCAAAACGTACGACAGCACCCGTATCCGGGACAGCGAGATCACAGAATGGGACAATCAGGAGGTCTATGACCAGATGGCCGACGCACTGCGCAGCCGGAACGTCTCGATTATTTCCGAACCGGACGGTACGCCGTTCACACTCGGTCATTTCACGGTGACACTTTTCAACACCGATGATCCCGTCACAGCAGAAAAGGTCGGCGAAAACGACAATTCTCTCGGTGTGCTGATCGAAAAAAACGGCACGCGTGTTTTCCTCGCCGGTGATATCAACAACGAATCCGGCGACGAGAAGCGTCTTGCGCCGCAGATCGGCAGAGTGGATTTGCTCAAGGTCGGTCACCACAGCTATGAAGGCTCCAGCTCCGGACGATTCATCCGTACGCTGCGGCCGAGAACCTGCGTCGTCACCAACGACAGCGCAAGCGTGGATCGCAATGTGCTCGCACGGATCGTGCATATTCTGCGCCACAGAAACATCTACGTCACCGGCAATGAGGGCGGCGTTCTCGCCGTGATCGGCGACGGCGGCGAAATCACCTATTTCGGCGGCATTGCCCCGAACGCAGACACGGACAATCCGCAGAAATAAAAGGAGGATCAAAATGCCGTCAAGCAAACAGTATCTGGACTATGTACTCGATCAGTTGTCGCTGACGTCCGGCGTTTCGTACAAACCCATGATGGGCGAGTATATCCTGTATGTGCAGGGCAAAATCATCGGCGGCATATATGACGACCGGTTTCTGCTCAAGCCCACGCCATCCGCCAAACGCATGATGCCGGACGCGTCTTTTGAAAAGCCGTATGACGGCGCCAAAGAAATGCTGCTGGTCGAGCGGATCGACGAGCGGGATTTTCTGCGCGAACTGCTGCACGCGATGCTCGGCGAACTGCCGCCGCCGAAAAGGAGAAAGCCATGTGTACCAGTATCGTAATCAATCAAAGAAAAACGATCGTCGGGTGGAATCTGGATCTTTTGGATATGCAGCACCGTGTTCGGCCGACGCAGGACGGTGTATTCATCGAAATTTTTGACAACAAAGAAGGCTGGCTGCCTCTGTTCGGCGCGAACAGCCGCGGCGATTTTGTCGGCATGCCGACTTGCTGGCCGTTTGATAACCGCAGCGACCCGCCGGAAGATGCGGGCAGCAACAGCGTACTGCTGCTCGACATCGACCTGCTGCTGCAAAAGAAAACGCTCGACGAGATCCGGTCGATTGCCGAGCGGGAAGATGTGTACAGCGCTCCCGGCGTCACGTTTATGGCTGCGCTGTCCGACCGCGACGGCAACGTGCTGCACATCGTACCCGGGCAGGGACATCTGTACTATGAAAAGCCGCCGTTTGCGATTCTCACAAACTTTTCCCCGTTTAAGCAGGATGCCGAGCCGCATCCGTGGATGGGGTGGGACCGGTACCAAATCGCCAAATCCATGCTGGAAAACGCCGCGGACACATTCGACGTACCGGACTGCTTTGCGGTTCTGAAAGCCGCGTCACAGTCGGTTTGTCCGACCGTCGTATCCATGGTATACGACGCCGCGGCGCATACGGTGTACTGGTGCGAAAACCGGTCGTGGGACAACATACAATCTATCCAGTTTGCATAAAGGAGCATCATTATGAAGCTGATTCGATCCACCGTACAGATTGGCCTTGCGGAACCTGTGCGGCTGCTGCACGTGACCGACACGCATCTGGCGCTTGCGGATGCGCGCGACGATGCGCGCAAGCATGAGCTCGCCCACCGGCTCGGTGACCCGTACAAGGAGAATTACCTGCTCGAACACATCGCCTACGCAAAAGCGCACTGCGACCTGCTGGTACACACGGGCGACCTGATGGATTTTGTCTCGCACGCCAACGTGGACAAGGCGCGGGAGATCGTCGCGGACGAAGACTTCTTTTTCATCGCCGGCAACCACGACTACTCGCAGTATGTCGGCGAGGCGTGGGAAGACAACGCCTACCGCATGAACAGCTACATGCAGATGGGATACGGTCTGGGTGTGCCGATGTTTTTCAACGCCCGCGTCGTCAAGGGTGTGAATATCGTCGGCATCGACAACAGCTACTACCAGTTCGAGGACTGGCAGCTCTGGCGGCTGCAGCGCGAGGTTGAAAAGGGTCTGCCGATTGTGCTCGCGTTTCACGATCCGCTGTTCGAGCAGTCGCTGTACGATTTCCACAACACCGAGCATCCGACGGACTGCACCTACGTCGTCGGCTGTGATGAGGCGCATCTGCTGCCGTACAGCGAATTTCGCGCCGTGCAGCAGCGTCCGACCGAGGCGACGCTGCGCATGATCGACTATATCCGAAGCGAGCCGTGCATCAAAGCGATCCTGTCCGGTCATCTGCATTTTGATTACGAGAGCTATCTGACTGACAATCTGATCCAGTTCGTTACCGGCGGCGCATACGAAGGGTGCGCACGCGAGGTGACGCTTGTTTAAAGGAGGCTAACTTATGACGTTTCAGCAGCGCGCGCGGGAGCTTGTGTCCCGCATGACGCTCGACGAAAAATGCAGCCAGATGCAGTACCGCTCCCCCGCCATCGAACGACTGGGCATCCCGGCCTACAACTGGTGGAACGAATGTCTGCACGGCGTAGCGCGTGCCGGCTGTGCCACGGTATTCCCGCAGGCGATCGGTATGGCGGCGAGCTTCGACACCGATCTCATGCACGAGGTTGCGCAGGCAATTTCCGATGAAGCGCGCGCAAAGTATAACGAGTTCAAAACGTTCGGCGGCACGCAGTGGTATCAGGGTTTGACGTACTGGTCGCCGAACATCAACATTTTCCGCGATCCGCGCTGGGGACGCGGGCAGGAAACTTATGGTGAAGATCCGTGTCTGACCGGCAAAATGGGCACAGCGTTCATCAAAGGTCTGCAGGGCGAGGGCAAATACCGCAAACTCGACGCCACAATCAAGCACTATGCCGTGCACAGCGGGCCGGAAAAACTGCGGCATGCATTCGACGCCGCACCGTCCGAAAAGGATCTGTACGAAACCTATCTGGCGGCTTTCAAATATTGCATCGACAACGCGCATCCCGCCGCCGTCATGGGCGCGTACAACCGCGCTTACGGCGAGCCGTGCTGCGCGAGCAAGAAACTGCTCGAAGACATACTGCGCGGCGAATTTGCGTTCGACGGCTACGTTGTGTCCGACTGCGGCGCGATCTGCGACATTCACGAACACCATCATTTGACCGAAACGCCTGCCGAAAGCGCGGCACTGGCCGTCAACCGCGGGTGCGATCTCAACTGCGGCAGCGCATACGAATGGCTGCGGGAAGCGGTTGATCTCGGTCTGGTCAGCGAAGAGACCGTCACGCACAGCGTCGAGCGGCTGTTCGAGGCGCGCATGCGTCTGGGCATGTTCGACGACGACTGCCCCTACGACGCAATCGGCCCCGAAGTAATCGAGTGCGACAAGCACCGCGCGCTCAATCTGCGCATGGCGGAAGAGAGCATTGTATTGCTCAAGAATGACGGCGTTCTGCCCCTGCGGCAGGGCATGCGTGTGGCCGTGATCGGCCCGAACGCCGACAGCCGGGACGTGCTGACCGGCAATTACAACGGCACGCCGTCCGACTACTACACGCTGCTGCGCGGTATCCGCGAGGTATCGCAGGGCGATGTCCTTTACGCCGAGGGCTGCGGTCTGGTGCGAACGGACGGCCAGTCCGAACCGGCGCTGCTGCGCGAGGCGGTACTGCGCGCACGCCGTGCGGACGTGGTGGTGATGGCGATGGGCATCTCGCCCAGACTCGAAGGCGAGGAAGGCGACGCCGGCGACGCGGCAAGCGCATCGTTTGACAACGGCGACCGCACCGATCTGGAGCTGCCCGACGTACAGAAGGCGCTGTACGAGGCTGTGCTCGAAACGGGTACGCCGATTGTATTCGTCAACGTTAGCGGAAGCTGCATCTCGCTCTGCCGCCAGCAGGAAACGGCAAACGCCGTGGTGCAGTGCTTCTACCCCGGCGCGATGGGCGGACTTGCGCTGGGCAACATCTTGTTCGGCAGAACTGCGCCGTCCGGCCGTCTGCCCGTCACGTTCTACCGCAGCGCGGACGATCTGCCGCCGTACGAGGACTATTCGATGGAAAACCGCACCTACAAGTTCTTCAGGGGCGATCCGCTGTACCCCTTCGGCTTCGGCCTGACTTACGGCGAAGTCGAGGAAGTCTGGCAGGACGGCAATACCGTCTGTCTGACGAACAAAGGCACGCTTCCCGTCAACTACACGGTGCTGCAATTTGAATACATTCCGCATAAGAACCTGCGCGGTTTTCAAAAATGCCTGCTGCAGCCGGGCGAAACGAAATGCGTGTCTTTCGCGTGAGGTGATGCTATGCTGTACACGCCGCTGACCAAAAAAGCGTTGCGCATCTGCTTCGACGCACATAAAAATCAGGTGGACAAGGCCGGATTGCCCTATGTACTGCATCCGCTGCATGTTGCCGAACAAATGCAGACAGAATCGGAAATATGCACGGCTCTGCTGCACGATGTGCCCGAAGATTCTTCGGTCACGCTTGAGGATCTCGCGCGGGATTTTCCACCGGCTGTCATTCATGCGCTCGAACTGCTGACGCACCGGGACGACGTACCCTACGCGGACTATGTGCGCGCCATCCGCAACAACCGCATTGCCCGCAAGGTAAAGCTGGCCGATCTCGCACACAACAGTGACCTGACACGTCTGGACGAAATCACGCCGAAGGATCTGGCGCATGTCGAAAAAAACAAAGCCGCCGCAGAAATCCTGTCGCAGAAGTAGCTGAATGCACTATTGTACAGAAGGATCCCCCGCCGTTTACGTATTACGGCGGGGGATCTCTGTGTTTATGTGCAGTATGTCAACGGAAACTCGTGAAATGAACGGTGGTATGCGCCTGCGCATTCCCGGTTGAACCCAGAATCTTACTGATGATGAAGTGCAGATCAAAGTCCACGTCCAGTCCTGTCAACGCGCCGTCGGCGCCGACCTGCGCACGGATCACGGCGTTCGAGTAGTCCTCCTCGACCTTGACGCCGGCATAAGTGTCCTTGATCGCGTCATACGCATTCTGCGCCGTCTTGTGATCCCATTCGCCGCGGTCGCCCGATCCGACAGCAATACCGCTGCGATCGATCGGCGCGGCGTACACGCTGTCGCTGCCGCCGTCGATGCTGCTGCTGCCGGACTTAACATGCAGCGTGATCGTGCCGCCGCCGTTTGCGTCCGGCTTATATTCGGCGGACGATACGTCAGCTTCCGTCAGCTTTGCCTGCTGCAGATACCGCTCATAATGTTCGGTACCGGCAGTCACATGGATCGTCTCCTCCTTGTCAAGCCCCATAAAACTGACCACATACGATTTGAAGGGCTTGAGCAGCGGGCTGTCCTTGTAGTTCAAGGTATTTGTCGTGCGCTTTTTGGTAAAGGATGCACGGCGTCCGAAAGCCTGCGAGACTGCGTTGTTGTAGAGCTTGAGAATCTCCGCCTTGGTCTGCGGCGCGGCGGTCGTCGTTTCTGCCGCCTCAGTCGTCGGCGGCTGTGTCACGGTTTGAGTCTCGGTCGGCGCGGCAGTCGTCGTTTGTTCGGTCGTCGCTTCCTCCGTCGTCGGTGCCGGTTCAATCGCCGGCGTACTCTTCGGAATCGTCGCCGTTTCAATGACAGCTGACGACGTCTCCGGCGCGTATACAGGTTCCGGCGTCTGATTCCCGCATGCGGACAGCACAAGTATTCCGACGGTCAAAAGAATGAATGCAACCTTGTATTTCATAAGGTTCGCCCCCTTTCAATGACCAGTATAGACGAACGGAATGACATGTGCGTGACGATCAAGTGACAAATCTGTCACTTTCGGAGAATCAGCAGACGACGCGCACCGTCCGGACTTCCCACGGATGCAGCGTCAGCGTGCTCTCCTGCAGCAGACACGTCTCGCGGCCGAGCAGATCGGTCTGCGCGGTCAGACGACCGACAGTCGGGTCGAGCGTGTACGATGCGTCCTTGTCCGAGAAATTGCAGAAGCGTGCATAGATGCCGCCATCCTCCGGATAGAGCGCCGTCAGCAGTACCGTGCCGCTGTTTTGCGCACGGTTGAATGCGAAAGACGTGCACGTACCGTTCCCGCGCGGCACCGCACGCGAGGGCAACGTATAGGCGTACCCGAGCGCGGCCTTGTGCAAATCGAAATCGCTCTCATCCGACGTGCAGGGATACAGCGCAAATTCGTTTTCAAATGTCCCGTTCAGCATTTTCGTACCGCACATATACTCGTTGGCATAGATCAGCGGAACGTTAATGCGGTTGCCCTCGATCGCGCTGCCCATACAGCCGCGGTTGAACACGGCAATCCCGCGGGACGCGTCGCGCAGCGCGAGCCAGTAAATCCCCTGCAGATAGCAGGGTGTGCAGAAACACTCGTCATGCGGCACGCGGTGATCGACCAGCACCTGCTTGCCCTCGTACCAGAAATCCTCCGGCTGCGGCACCTGATCGTCCCAGTCGGCAAAGGCAAACGGAAGGTCACGCACCATGCGCCGGCCGGTATCCAGACAGGTGTTCAGCACAAAACGCAGCTTATTCTCGTGCACAGAGCCGTTGACAACATAGTCGGTATGAATGCCCTTCGTGACGCCGATGCGCCCGACGCGCTCGCCGTGCAGATCGAACGAAGAGGTACAGTCTATGCGTTTGGAAAAGCGGTCGAGCCGCATGGTGAACCGGAAAGGCAGCACGCCGATTGTACCTGTCTGCACTGCCGTAACGGAATGCGCGCCGATCCGAACGTCCCATGTGCCAATCGAATCGTAGTCGCCGTCCTCGATAAAACCGCAAAACAGCGCGCCGTCACCGTTGTCTGCGATACACACGCCGTCCGCCGTCTCTATGCGGCCGATTCCGCGCGTATGCAGCGTGATGCGGTAGAACGGCGTTTGCAGAACACCGTCGGCGTAGGCAAAGCCCGTTCCCGGCGCAGCCGGTTTACCCGTCGGGAACGTCTGTACGCTCAGCGGTGGCAACGTCACAAAGACGCGCGTGCCCCCTTCGTCCGTTTCCGTCGGAAGTCCGGCGGCAGTCTGCCCCTGCGTTGCGACCCAGCCGGACACCGGAAAGTCGTGCGGATTGCAGACCAGCAACCGTTGCACGTCGGGGCTTGCAAAGCGTGCAGCAAGCTCGTCCAGCGTGTTTGTCTGCGCCGCGTCGGCAAAACGCAGCGCGTCGCCGATAAAACGGTGCGCCTCATCAAGCAGGCCGCAGATGGTCACGTCGTGATGCTGCGCTTCGAGCGTGTTCTGCCATGCGCGCTCGAGCGTCGGCTGCTGCGACGCGCCGCCGAGCAGCACGCTGAGTGCATTGACGCGCTCGGCAACAGCGGCAGCGTTCTCCGATGCGCGCACACCGTTGAATATTTCATTGCCGCAGTAGCCCCAGGGCATACGGCCGTGAAAATCGTTGTCATTCGTCGGCAGCGTTTCCACCGGATCGCCGTATATCGCGGGCAGATCTTCAAGCAGCACAAAATGCCAACTCTTCACCTGCTGCGCATACGCGATCAGTTCCTCTTTGCCGTTGCTGATGTCGTCGTAACGCGACGCGAGCAGCGGCTCATATTTTGAGAATATGCGCTCAAAATCATCCGGCGAATACTGCGACTCGCCCGGCCAACGCGTCAGAAACCAGTTGTCGAGCGTCGTATTGGTGTAGCCCTCGCCAGCGCCGGTATACGTCGGAATTGCCGGAATGCTCGTGCCGTCCTTGCCCCGCCAGACCCCGTAGGCGCTGTCAAAGGATTTCTGATAGCCGTAGTTCATCACATGCGTGCGAAACAGCGTCATGTCATAGCCGCACTGCCGCAAAAGCTGCGGATGCTGGTTATGCAGCGCAAATTCCGAAATGGCATACACGTTCGGCGTCTGCCCGAAGTGGCGCAGATTGGCTCTGACAGCGTACGTGAGCTGCCGCACATTCGATTCATCGGAGATGAACAACGACAGCGGTTGTCCGTAGGTTGTGGAACCCAGTCCGAACCGTCCCGGATACTGCGCGAGCATACGACGGATCTGCGACACGAACTGCGGATCGGTCTGCTCCATTTCGTCAAAAGTAAACGCCTCATAGTCAAGACCCAGCCGAAAATCCGGATACTTTTGCAGCCAGGTTTCCACCAGATCCAGTCTCGCCTGCACACGGTCGCCCCACAGTACGAACCCGCCGTGATCATATGTCAGCAAATACATCGTTTTATGTTCCATCTTCACACTCCATGCAGCACGCACCGGCTGCCGTTTGACGTTTTTTGTATCTCAATCTGCGCAGGGATGCTCTCCGCGAGCGCCTGTACGTGGGAAATGATGCCCACGATCCCGTTCTGCTGCTGCACACGCTGCAATATATCCAGCGCATCCTGCATGGTGTTCTTGTCGAGCGTGCCGAAGCCCTCGTCGATGAACATCGCGTCCAGCCGCACGCCGCCGCTCTGCGACTGCACGACGGTGGACAGGCCGATTGCAAGGCTGAGCGCGACAAGGAATTTCTCGCCGCCGGACAGCGTCTTGACGCTGCGGCGCACGTTGCCGTGACTGTCGAGCACCTCCAGCTCCAGTCCGCTGCGGCGTTTGCCCTCGGTCGACTCGTCCGTGCGGTACAGGCAGTAGCGGCCGCCGTACACGTCGCGCAGCATCCGGTTCGCCTGCTCGGTCACGCCGGTGAGCATCACGCCCAGCACATACCGTTTCAGGCTCATCCCGTTTGAGCCGGCAATGCGCTTGTGGAACGCCGCGTCCTCTTCGAGCTGCAGCCGCAGCGCATCATATGCAGCCGTTTGCTCGCGCAGCTTCTGCAGCGCCTTCTGCATATTGTCCAGCATATTCTCAAGCACGGCAAACGCCTTTGCGGCTTCGCCGTATGCGGTCTCCGCCTCTTTTGCAAGCCGCTGTAACTCGGCCGTATCGCGCCGTGTCTTGCCCTGCACAGCCTGCTGCTGTGTTTGCAGCAGTTCCTGCTTCTGCCGGCATTTTGCCAGATACTCCGCCTGTGCGTCCGCCGCAGCCTGCATCGCCTGCGGCTCCATCTCTGCGGCAAGATAGGCCGCCGTATCGGCAAAGCCTGTGTCCGCGCAAGAAGCACGCCACTGCGCCGCAGCCTCGTCCGCAGCCTCTTGAGCCGAATGCAGAGACTGCCGCGCCTGTTCAAGCAGCGCCTCGGCGGCCGCAATCGCTGAAGCGGCGGACTGTATGTCTTTCAGGAGCTTTTCCTGCGCCTGCTCAAACTGTCTGATTTCCTCTTGCAGCGTTTCTATCCGCTGCCGCAGCTGCCCGGCCGTGTCGATCCCCTGAATCATCCGGCTGCGCGCGCTTTCATCCTGCGCCGCCGCCTTTTCAAGCTGCAAAAGCGCCTCGGTCTCTGCCTGCTGCGCAGCCTGCGTATCGGCACGTGCGCGCTCAAACGATTCACGCGATGCGTCAAACGCTTCCTTTGCCTCGCCGCGTGCGGCTTCCGCGTCGTCGAAATCCTGCTGGCTCACGCCGTCGGGCGGCGGCGCTGCCGGTGCGGGGTGAGCCGTGCTGCCGCAGACAGGACACGGCGCGCCGTCGTGCAGCGCGGTCTGCGCCAGAATACCGCTGAGCGAGCAAAGATACCGCTGCCGGATCTGCTTATAGGCGGCCTCCGCCGCATCGAACCGCCGCGCGCACATCTGCATGCGCGCAAGCAGCGTCTGCTGCTTTTCAGCGCGCTGCTTTACCGTCTGCTGCGCCGTCTGCGCCTCTGTCTGCGCTTTGCGCAGCGCCTCGGCTGTCCGCGCGCATTCGGCATACACGGCCTCGGCGTCGATGCAGCGCCGCAGCGTCTCGCCTTTTTCCTGATACGTTTCCCGTTTTTCTTCCTGTATGCGCTGCTGTTCGAGCGCGGCCGCCTGCTCCCGCTGCGCTTTTTCGAGCGCGTCGGCAGCGTCCCGTTTGGCCGTCTCTGCCTGACGCAGCGTCTTTTCCGCGGTTTGCAGCGCGGCGTACGCTTCGCGGATCGTCTCCGCCTGCCGCGCCTGCCGCAGTTTTTCCTGCGCACGCTGCATGGCGCCGCGCTGTTTTTCGAGCGCGTCCAGCTCTGCGCGTGTGCCGTCGAGCGCGTCGAACGCCTTTTGATCCAGCAGCGCCTGCGTCGCCTCGGCCTGCCGCTTTTCTTTCTCTTTTTCAAGTGTAACGAGCTGCTCTTTCAAAGTCTCCGCCTGTGTGCGCGTTTCGGCGCATTTCCCGTCCAACGCATCGAGGCGTTCGCACCCGAAGCTCTGCAGCGTCTGGCGGATCTGCACGGCCTGCTCGTCGGCCTTTTTCCGCAGCGCGTCGACCTTTTCTTTGATGTATCCCTCGATTACGTCCCAGCGATCCGCATGAAAGATGCTGGTCAGGATTTCCTCTTTGCTGCCGGAGTCGGACGTCAGCAGCGTTTCAAATTTGCCCTGCGGGAGCACGATCACCTGCCGGAACTGCTCGGCGGACAGGCCGATCAGTTGTCTGGCCATTTCGTTGACGCGTGTTTTCTTCGGGTTTTCAAAAATCGGCACGTACACGCCGTCCCGGTACTCCATGCAGTTGTGCTCGTCATTCCACTTTTTACGCGCCATGTGCAGTGACCGCACGAACTTGTAGCGTCTGCCGTTCGTCTCAAAGATGAACTCCACATACGTCGGCTGCGCGTTGTCGGCTGTTTTGCAGCGCATCGCCTCCAACTCGCCGCGGCTGCGGTTGCTCGCCTCGCCGTAAAGCGCGTAACAGATCGCGTCAAGAATCGTCGTCTTGCCGCTGCCGGTCTCGCCTGTGATCAGAAACAGGCCGCTCTTTTCCAGCTCGGTAAAATCAATTTCCTGCCGCTCGAGATAAGGCCCGAAACACTGAAAGGTAACTGAAATCGGTTTCATCCGCGATCCCCCTCCTCCTGCGTTTGCATGAGCGCGTCGCGGAACATCGCAAGCTGCCGCTCGTTCGGCTCGGCGTCACAAATTTCGCGCATAAACTGACGCATAATCTCCGTCTCATCCATCTGTCTGAGCTGCTCCGTCGTCAGAAAAGACGCTGCGCCCGTCTGCTCCGTCGACTTGCCGGCAAGCTCCATCAGCAGCGGAAAACGCTCACGCAGTTCGCCGAGCACCTCGGGGCCGGCATACCGGTCGGTCAGGCAAACGCGCAGATATGCGTCGTGCGCATCGTCGGTCTGCATAATCTCGTCGAATGTGCCGGTCAGTGTTCGGTGCGGGTGAAGCTGCCGCAGCGGGATCTGCCGCACCTGCCGCGTATCCGTATCAAACAGAACCACGCTCTTGATCTGTTTCTCCTCCGCACCGAAGGAATACTGTATCGGACTGCCGCTGTAACGCACCGTTTCGGTGATGCGCTGCGGCTTGTGGATGTGTCCGAGCGCCACATAGTCAAAGCCGTCGAATACGCCGGCGGATACGGCGATCGCCTGCCCGACACGCGCGGCGCGGTCGGACTCGGACAGATCGGCGCCCACTACATACGCATGCGCGAGCAGTATGTTGCACCGGTCAGCGTCCATGTGCGCGCGTATCTCGTCACAGACGGTACGCACGGCTGCCTCATAGGACGTGATCTGCGCGCGGTGTTCGGGGAACAATGCCGCGACCTCGTCCCTGCCGAAAAACGGCAGTGCATAAACAGCCGTTCGTCCGCCGTCGAGCAGCACCGGCTCGACATTGCGCTCCAGCCGCCCGGTCACGTACAATCCGGCGCCCCGCAGCAGATCGCGGCATGAAGCCAGACGTGCGCCGCTGTCATGGTTGCCGGCAATGACGACAGCCGGCACATGCATCTCGCCGCAGATACGCGTCATGGCGTCGTTATACAGCCGTATAGCGTCCGCGTTGGAGACACTGCTGTCGTAGACGTCGCCCGCAAGCAGCAGCGCGTCGACGTGTTCGCTCGCGATGATTTCATAAAGCTGCTGCAAAAAGAAGCGCTGATCCGCTTCGTAGGTGTCTGTCCCGCGCGGCATACCGAAATGCCAGTCGGATGTGTGTAAAAGCCGCATAAAACCCTCTCCCAAAAAAACAGACGGCAGAGATGTTCCGCCGCCTGTCCGAATCAGTTATTTACCGTATGGTGCGCAACAAAGGAGTTCTCCGAAAGCACGTCGAATCGGTACCCCGCGTCGCGGTATGCCTCGATGATCTGCGGCAGCGCTTCCACCGTAGTCGTCTTGAGCAGCGCATCGTGCATCAGCAGAATGATCTGGTCAAGCTGACCGATCGACGATACGGAACGGTTGACGATCTTTTCCACCGAGGCCACACGTTCGGAAGCGTCAAAGGAATCGGCGTTCCAGTCGAAGTATGTGTAGCCGCGGTTGGTCAATTCTTTCGTGAGCGTACTCATGATGCCGCTGCAGTACTTGCGGCTGATCGTATTGCTCGAACCGCCGGGAAAGCGCACGAGCTTGCAGCGGTACCCCGTCGCATTGTATACCAGATCTGATATTTTGTTAAGATCTGCAAAGTACGTGTCCTGCGAGCGGTAGATTTCGTACCGGTGCGAATACGTGTGCAGCCCGATCTGATGTCCGCGGTCATAGATTTCCTTGATCTGCTTTTCGCATCCGTCATAGCTGTGCACGACAAAGAACGTACCCTTCACGCCGTAGCGGTCAAGCGCATCCATAATCTTGGACGTGTTTTCCGTCGGGCCGTCATCAAAAGTCAGATAAATCACCTTTTCCCCCGGTTCCGGCGTTTTTCCGGTATCTGCGCGTGTCGGCGCGGCAATCGGCGGCTGTGTCGTTTCGGTCACAGTCTGCGTCACCTCGTCGGTCAGACTTTCTCCGACAGTCTGCATCGTCTGCTTTGACGGATGCGACGCCCTTGAGAATGCAAGAACGGCAAATACCGCAGCGAGGACGATGAAGAATGCTGCCATTGCGGCACGGGAAAACTGGTTTTTCTTTTTCCGGCTCATGCGTGTTGTTTCCTCTCTTTTTTCACATCTGTTCTGCTTTTTTCGACATTTCTGTCTGAAATAAAAAACGCTGTCCGCGTTTGTTTATCCTTGTTCGTTTTCGCCCCATGTGTATTCGCGCAGTGCGCCGGCGCACGACAGGAGCGGATAATCCCACTGCCGCAGCGCCTCGTATACCCCGACGGCCACACTGTTGGACAAATTCAGACTGCGCGCCTCGCTGATCATAGGAATGCGCACAGTCGTGTCTGGATGCCGCACCAGCAGCGATTCCGGCACCCCCTTGGTCTCTTTACCGAAGACGAGGTAGGCGCCGTCCGGATATCGGATATCGGAGTGCCGATGCTGCGCCTTAGTGGAGAAGAAGTAGTACGGACCGCTGTTGCGCGCAAAGAAATCATCGAGACCGGTATAGTACGTGATATCCAGCAGATGCCAGTAGTCCAGTCCGGCGCGCTTGAGCTTGGCGTCGTCGATGCGAAAGCCAAGCGGCTCGACCAGATGCAGCCGCGCGCCGGTCGCCGCGCAGGTACGGGCGATATTGCCCGTATTCTGCGGGATCTCCGGCTCGACCAATACAATATTCAGACTTGCCATAAACAGTAAATGCTCCTTCAGGGATTATTTTCCTGCGTGATTGACCCTATGGCGGGGCATACTAACGATGCAGCTCAGCGAAAGGGGGAAAGAACATGCAGAAAAGATTCGGAAAGATCGCCGCAGGCATGGGTCTGGGGATGGCGATCGGCGGGATCGGCGGCGCTGTCGGCGGCTCAATGATGCACAGCGGCAGCGCACTCAAGCCCATGAAGAAGAAAGCGTCCAAAGCACTGCAGAACGCAGAGGATATCCTGGACAGCCTGCGTATCATGCTCAAATAGTTCTTTTATCCATTATATAGCGCCATAGCCTGCTCGATGTCGCCGCAGACAATCTTCTGCACGGCGTCGCAGGCTTTTTCTGACGCTTCACGCAACGCCTGCAGCTCCTCTTTGCGGAAAGCGGAAAGCACCCAGTCGGCCAGATCCCATTCAGGATCGGGCTTTTCGCCCACGCCGAGCTTAATGCGCGGAAAAGCGTCGCTTCCCAGATGATACAGGATACTCTTGATCCCGTTGTGCCCGCCGTCGCTGCCTTTGCGCCGGATGCGCAGGCGGCCGCACGGCAGTGAAATATCGTCAAAAATCACCAGCACACGCTCGGGTGGAATCTTGTAGAATGCGGCGGCCTCGCGCACGGATTCGCCGCTGTTATTCATAAAGGTCTGCGGCTTTAACAGCAGACACCTGTGACCGCCGAGCGTCGCCTCGCCCGTCACGCCCTTGAACCGGATGCGGCGAAAGTCCGTGCCTTCGCGCTGCGCGAGCAGATCCATACACAGGAACCCTGCGTTGTGGCGCGTAAACGCATACTTCGTGCCGGGATTGCCGAGCCCGACAATCAGGTACTCCGGCGCATTGCCGGCCGAAAACTCTTTTTTGCGCAGGAACATACTTTACCCCACCTTGGCATACACGAATGCGGGCGTCGCCTCGTCATCCTCCGGCGTGGCGGCATATTGCAGACGCATGGACATACTGTTGATCTTTTGCAGAACCTGACCGTCCGTATCGCTGCGTCTGGCAAGCAGATAAAACCGCTCGGTGATCTGTGCGTCGGGATTGAGCCCGAGCTCGGCGGAGAAGTCGCCGTTGATGAACACATCTTCCTTGCCGTTGTCGGTCACATCGAGATAGTAGAACGTGACAGGCACGTCTTCATTATTCCGGAAATCCAGGCGAATCGTATAGGCGCGCCACTTCTCCGGATGCTTGAGCACTTCCTGCTGCTTTTCGCCCGTGATGCCGAAATGCTCCAGTTTATCCGCCGTCAGTTTGGAAATATAATCGGCAGGCGCATCATTGAGATATGTGATTTTGGCCTGCACGGCGCCGCCCTTGAGCTGCGGCGCATTGGTCGTCGTCACAGCACCGGATTTGGTGGTCGATACGGGCGGATCGGAAACGGGAGCGCCGGGTTTTGTCGTTGCGGCCGGTTTCGTCGTGGCGGTCGGCTTCGTCGTGGACGCGCCGGACTTCGTCGTGGCGGCCGGCTTTGTCGTTGCGGCCGGCTTTGTCGTGGACGCGCCGGGCTTTGTCGATGCGGCCGGTTTCGTCGTGGACGTGCCGGGCTTTGTCGATGCGGCCGGTTTCGTCGTGGACGCACCGGGCTTTGTCGTCTGCGCAGCCGTGGTGTCGCCCGCGGGCGCCGGCGCAGCAGTCGTGTCCGCCTGTGCGGGAGATGACTGCGCTGCCGCATCGCCGGATATTGCCTCGTCCGTCCGGTCCGTCGGGAGCGCATTCATCGTCGTTTCGTTCTCTGTCACAGATTCTGTTGTTCCGGCGGCGGGCTGCACAGTTTCGCGCGCACCGCATCCGCCGAGTAAGATCGCCAGCGCCAGCAGCGCCGCAGCGATTGTCATCCGTCTTTTCATAGTGCCTCCGTTATTTCTCATACAGTACGCTGCTCACATGCAGCGCGGCAGGATCGAGATGCTCCATATCGTCCGTGTCGACGGCAGCGTCGACAAACACGCACTCGATGTGCATTTTGCCGAGCGCCTCCAGTACGTCCTGCTTCGAGAGCGATGCGTCGGCGATCGCCTGGTAGTAGACGCACTCGTTGTCTGTGAAGTTCGCCGGCAGACCGATCGTACTGCCGTCGGCATACAGCGAAAACCAGACGCCGTTCTTGCCCTGCTTTGCCGTATCCATCTGCAGGTTCAGCATTTCGATCGCGTAATCGTTGTTGTTGTTGAGCTGGATCTCAACCGAATAAAGGCGGAAATCGTCGGCATTCTTGAACGTCGCGGCAAAATCGTCGAGCATGTAGCCGCTGATCTGATCGGCATACGCCTGCGGATTGCCGAGATAATCGCTGAGCGCGTCCGCCTCGTAGAGCTTGGAAAAGCGCGCGTGCATTGAGTCATCCTTTGCGCCGCAGGACGCAAAGGACAGCAGCATACAAACGGCCAGAAGCAAAGATGTGATTGTGCGAATCGGTTTCATTGTGTTTCCTCTCTGTCTCTATGTGTTTACCGCACCCACTCCGCACGCGCCGCATCTGCGTCGGGCGACGTGACGCCGGATGCTGCGTCCGCATAGACAATACGAATGGCGTATTCCTTGCGAAGCGCGGCAAGAACGGCATCGTTATCCGTGTCGTAACTGACAATGTGAAACCATACGTTTTGCGGCTCGCTTGTGTGCGCGGGAATCGTGACGGCCTGTTCGGGTGTGCGTTCGATGCGGAAATCGCGCTCATCGCCCTTTTCCACGCGCAGACCGAGCACAGTGACGTCATAGTCGTTTTCGTTGACCAGCGTGATCTTCAGCCGCTGCGAGTACAGCTCACGCGTTTCTCCCTGCGGCGCCTCGGCCGTAAAGTCGCCGTTGCGCACGGCGTCAAACGTCGCGTGCAGTGTGTTTCTGCCCAAACGCAGATCCAACGCACCGTACACAAGCGCCGCAACCAGCAGAACGCAGAATGCGATTTTGAAGATCGTCTGTTTTTTCATGCATGTCTCTCCGTAATTATTTACGGTAAGGCTTCTTCACCTTGACCCAGTCCTTCTTGATGACCTGACGCGCTCTGCCCAGTGCGAGCGCATCGTCCGGCACATCCTCGGTGATGGTCGAGCCCGCGCCCGTATAAGCGCGCGCGCCGACGCGTACCGGCGCGACAAGGCTCGTGTCGCACCCGATGAAGGCGTGGTCGCCGATCGTGGTGCGGAATTTCTCCTTGCCGGTGAAATTCACCGTCGCGCAGCCGGAACCAACGTTGACGCCCTCGCCCACGTCCGTGTCGCCGATGTATGACAGATGTGAAATCTTCGTTTCGTTGCCGACTGTGGAATTCTTGATCTCCACAAAGTTGCCCACGCGCACATTTTCGCCGATCACCGTACCCGGACGCAGACGCGCGAAGGGACCGATCTGCGTGTTTTTGCACACACGTGCATCCGTACCGAACGTCTGCACAAGCTGTGCGCCGTCCTCCACAACGCAGTTCTCCAGCACCGTGTTCGGGCCGATCACGGCGTCTTCGCCGATCACGGTTTTACCCTTGAGAATTGTACCCTGCAGAATCTCCGTATCGCGGCCGATCTGCACGTCCGGCGCAATCACGATGCCGCTGTCGAACGGAATCGACACACCGGCCAGACGGTGGCGGCGGATAACCTGCTGACGCGCGATTTCGTTGAGCTGCGCGAGCTGGTCGCGGTCGTTTGCGCCGAGCGCCACGGCCTCATTTTTGGAATTGAATGTGCTCACACGCTGCCCCATCGAGCGCAGAATCTCGATCGCGTCGGTCAGATAATACTCCTTGGCGGCATTGAGCCGATACTTGGCGTTCTGCTCCATTTTCTCGAGCGCCACAAGCAGCGCCTGCACATTGAACCAGTACGCGCCGGAGTTGATCTCGCGGATCTGCCGCTGGTCGTCGCTCGCGTCCTTCTCCTCCGTGATGCCGGAGAAATCGCCGTTCGCGTCACGGACAATCCGGCCGTAGCCTGTCGGATCGCTGACGACTGCGGAGATGACCGTCGCCGCACTGCCTGTGCGCGTGTGGTACTCAAGCGCAAGACGGGCAGTCTCCCCGTCCATAAACGGCGCGTCGCCGCCGAGAATCAGCACATTGCCGCTGCCGTGGCGGCGCAGGAACTCCCGCGCCTGCATCACTGCGTGTCCCGTTCCCAGACGCTCGGTCTGTTCCACGGTTTCAACGTCCTGCGGCAAATGCGCGCAAAGCGCCTGCTTGCCGTGGCCGGTCACCACGCAGATATTCTTCTCCCCCAGATCGCAGGCCCGTGCGCTGTCGATCACCCAATCGATCAGCGGCTTGAACAGAACTTGCGCCAAAACTTTCGGCTGTTTGGACTTCATTCGCGTACCCTCTCCCACAGCAAGAATGACCGCACAATTACCCGTCATGTTGAAAACCTGCCTTTCTGAAAAATAGTATGAGAAAGAGTTTTTCTCTTTTGTATTATGACAGATACGCGCAAAAAATACAAGTGCCAAATGCCCTGATTCCGCATATTTCCTCAACGTTTTCAGGAAGTTTTTAAAAACGTTTCAGTACATACACGATTTCTTTACACAATCGTCACATTTGCGGGGTATACTATAGATGCTTTCGAGAGAAAGCACTTCATCATTTTTCTCCTCTTTTTTACACCCCAATGCAACATTTGGCAGAACGCCCGTGGCCGCACTCCACGGGCGTTTTGCTGTGTCCGGGCAGCGGATTCTTTATTCGCTCATCTCGGATTTCCGTGCAACGTAAAGAAGAACCTCTTTTCTTTGTGAAGAGCGTAAAAAAGGTTCATCACGGATTATTGTGGGATGATCAGATGTCGGTAAAGAGCGGTGTCATCGCGAGGAGCGAAGCGATGTGGCGATCCATAACCCCGGAAGTACATAAGTGAACAAGAAAGAGAACGGATTGCCGCGCGCCATAAAGGCGCTCGCAATGACAAACAAGGGGACGTTTTCTTATCCCACAAAATTCCGTGAAGAGGGTAAAAAAAGCGCCGTGCATTTCTGCAAGACGCTTTTATCGTTTTCACTTTACAGGCCTGTGCGGTCAGCGCATATGCGCTCACGTGTGGTTTTATGCCTGTGTTTCGGTTTCAGTCTGCAATTCGGCATTCCACTCGACGGTCGCGTTCGGATCGACCCAGTATACGTCCCAACCGTCTACGGCAACTTCCTTGCCCTCGACATGCACCGTCAGCTGCGCGCAGTTGCCGAACGCATTGCTGCCGATTACGGAAACACTCGCGGGAATGGTAATCTCCTCCAAACTCGTGCAGCCCGAAAACGCGCCGGCACGGATCTCGGTCACGCCGGACGGCAGTTCGATCTCGCGCAGGTTCTCGCTGTTGGAGAACAGATTCTCCGCGATCACGGTCAGGTCCTGCGGCAGCGTTACGGATTCGAGGTTGTTGCAGTTATAAAATGCAGAAGCCTCGATGGCACGCACCGTATCGGGGATCGTCACACGGCGCAGCACGTCGCAATATGCAAACGCACCCTCACCGATGCATGTCACGCTGTCCGGAATCGTATAGGACGACTCGTCGCTGCGGTAAGGAAACGCCAGCAGCACGGTCTGATTCTTGTCATACAGCACGCCGCGGCTGTCCGCCGAAAAATACGCGTTCCCGTCCGCGACGGAGAAGTGCGACAAACGCGTACAGTGCAGAAAAGCGCCGCGGCCGATCTGCGATAAAGAGGCAGGAATGCGGCATGAATAGAGCCTGTCGCAGAAGGCGAACGCTTCGTCGCCGATCCGTTCGAGGTTCTGCGGCAGTTTCGCTTCGCTCAGACGGTCGCACAGATTGAACGCCCGTCTGCCGATCTCGATCACCGTGTCCGGCAACGTCACGCTCCACATCTGTGAGCAGCCCTCGAAGCAGCGCTCCGGCACAACCTCCACACCGGAAGGGATGCGTACGCTGCTGAATGCAGTGCAGCCGGAAAACGCGCCCGTACCCAGTCGCTGCACCGTATCACTAAGCTGCAGCTCATAGGCCTTTTCGCATCCGGCAAACGCATTCTCGCCCACGCTCGTCACACCGCTTTCGATCACGATGCGGCGGATCTTTTCACGGTCGGCGCTCCACGGCGCGGAATGAAAATCGTACATCGCGCCTTCGCCCTCTACGGTCAACGTGCCGCCGGAAGACAGCCGCCACGTCAGGGCGCGGCCGCACGCGTCTTCTGCAAGTGAATCCGGCGCATAATCCGCTGTCTGCACTTCGGTCACCGCCTGTGTCTGCGCCTGCATCTGCTCCGTCGTTGTCTCGGTCTGCGCTGCGGTCGATCCGCAGGCGCAAAGCAGGCACGCAAGCAGAATCGGCAGCGCGGTAATCATCCACTTTTTCACACACTCACCAGCTTATCGAAAAAATCCGCGCCCGGCGCAAACCGGACGCGGTAAACTGTCTGAAACTTACGCAAGCTCCGCGAAGTACTTGATCGTGCGCACCATCTGGCTGGTGTAGCTGTTCTCGTTGTCGTACCAGGAAACGACCTGAACCTGATAGGTGTCGTCGTCGATCTTGGTGACCATGGTCTGGGTCGCGTCAAACAGGGAACCATAGGTGATGCCGATGATGTCGCAGGAAACCAGCGGCTCTTCCGTGTAACCGAAGGAATCGGAAGAAGCGGCCTTCATCGCGGCGTTGATGCCCTCGACTGTGATGTCCTTGCCCTTGACAACCGCCACAAGAATCGTGGTGGAGCCGGTCGGCACGGGAACTCTCTGCGCGGAGCCGATCAACTTGCCGTTGAGCTCCGGAATGACGAGGCCGATTGCCTTCGCAGCGCCGGTGGAGTTGGGAACGATGTTGACAGCAGCAGCGCGCGCTCTTCTCAGATCGCCCTTTCTGTGCGGGCCGTCGAGAACCATCTGGTCGCCGGTGAACGCATGGACGGTCGTCATGATGCCGCTGGCGATGGGCGCGTAATCGTTGAGTGCCTTGGCCATCGGAGCCAGGCAGTTGGTGGTGCAAGAAGCTGCGGAGATGATGGTATCCTCAGCCGTCAGGGTGTTCTCATTCACGCTGTAAACGATGGTCTTCAGATCCTTGCCCGCGGGGGCGGAAATGACGACTTTCTTCGCGCCGGCGTCGATGTGCGCCTGCGACTTTTCTTTGGACGTATAGAAACCGGTGCACTCCAGAACGACGTCGACGCCCAGCTCGCCCCACGGCAGATCCGCCGCGTTCTTCTCGGCATAGATCTTGATGGTCTTGCCGTCGACAGTGATGCTGTCTTCGCCCGCAGTAACCTTGTCAGCCAGAGCGTAGCGGCCCTGTGCGGAGTCGTACTTGAGCAGATGCGCGAGCATCGCGGGGCTGGTCAGATCGTTGATGGCGACGATTTCGTAGCCCTCTGCGCCGAACATCTGACGGAACGCAAGACGGCCGATGCGGCCGAAACCGTTGATTGCAACTTTAACAGACATGATACATTACCTCCAAAAGATATAGTATTTTTTTACCATCGTTTATTGTATACTGTTCAGCAATGGTTTGCAAGGTAGAATTGATGATTTTGGAAAAGTTTGTAGATTTGTACAAAAGGGTCATTTCCGCGGGCATAAAGTCGGGCAATTGCGCACAATGCCGCAGCTATTTTTTGGTATCCTGCGTCATGTTTTCCCGCCGCAGAACGACGCCCACTGTCCGCAGCAGAATGCGCAGATCCGTGCGCAGACTCTGCGTGCGCACATACTGCGTATCGTACGCCGTCTTTTCTTCATTGGACAGGTTGTCGCGGCCGTTGATCTGCGCAAGTCCCGTCACACCCGGACGCACGGAATAGACGCCCGCCGCCCGGCGCATTTCGTCGATCTCGCGTTCCTGCGGGATCAGCGGTCTGGGTCCGACGAAGCTCATGCTGCCGCCCACGATGTTGAATAGCTGCGGCAGCTCGTCAAGGCTTGTCCGGCGCAGGAAACTGCCGCATCGGATCAGGCAGGACTCATAATCCCGTAAGTCCTTTTTGGCCACGTCGCCCACGTCTTTCTTCATCGTGCGGAACTTGCAGATGCGAAAGCGTTTGCCGCCCCGTCCGATGCGTTCCTGACGGAAAATCACAGGGAAGCCGTCCGAAAACAGCACGACAATGGACAGAATGAGCAGCAGCGGCGACAAAACAATGATCGCCGCCGTGCCGAACACAACGTCCAAAAAACGCTTCATACCGTCTCCTTATTTCTTTTGCGTCCAGAAAATATAATCGTCCGCCAGGAATGCGCGCACCGGCGCGCCATCAGCCCCGCCGATCTTCATCGGCAGCGCAATCAGAAAATAATTGCCCGGCTCGACGGCGGACAGATCAAGCCCCTCCAGGATCACAATCCCCTTTTGCAAAAACGCCTTGTGCGTCTGCAGCTCGCTCCCCTGCGACCCGACGGAGAGCGCGTCCGTGCCGATGAGCCGCAGCGGCAGCTCCGCCGCCTCAAATGCAGCGGAGTCCATAAACGTCACCTCGCCGCTGCCCTTGATGAGCAGCCGCTCGACATTCTGCGGAAAGCGGCGGTTGACGCACTCGCCCGTGATCGGCGAATCCTTGATTTCCAGCACCGTACACGGGCCGATGAACGCTTCGGCCGGAAGCTGCTCCGCAGAACAGCCGTCCTCGATAAAATGCAGCGGCGCATCCGCATGCGTCCCTGCGTGTACGCATGTGCACAAAACGGACAGGTTGTAGTCGGACTCGTCTCCGATACTCTTCACGCGGCGCACAAGCGTCGGCGGATCGCCGGGATAGATCTCGGCGGTCGTGATGTCGCGCGTGATGTCAATCAAGTGCATGGCCGGCACCTACCTTATATAATCGTTTGATTTCAAACTGTTTTCAGCGACTCCATCTTGAGGTAAGCGTTAATGAAGCCGTCGATGTCGCCGTCCATAACCGCGTTGATGTTACCCATTTCAAAGCCGGTACGGTGATCCTTCACGAGCGTATACGGCATGAAAACATAAGAGCGGATCTGGCTGCCCCAGGCGATTTCCTTCTGCACGCCCTTGATATCCTCGATCTTGTCCAGGTGCTCGCGCTCCTTGATTTCGATCAGCTTGGATTTGAGCATGCGCATGGCCACCTCGCGGTTCTGGTGCTGGCTGCGCTCGACCTGCGAGGACGTGACGATACCGGTCGGAATATGCGTGATGCGCACGGCCGAAGAGGTCTTGTTGACCTTTTGTCCGCCGGCGCCGCTGGCGCGGTAGTAGTCGATCTTCAGATCGTCCGGGCTGATCGCAATTTCGATCGTGTCGTCGATCTCCGGCATGACCTCGAGCGAGGCGAACGACGTGTGCCGGCGGCCGGACGCGTCAAAGGGCGAAACGCGCACAAGGCGGTGCACGCCCGATTCGCTGCGCAGATAGCCGTAAGCGTTCTGTCCCTCGATCAGCAGAACCGCGGATTTGAGCCCCGCCTCATCGCCGTCGAGAAAGTCAATCATCGAGCATTTGAAGCCGTGGCTGTCGCTCCAGTGCTGGTACATGCGCACAAGCATCTGCGCCCAGTCCTGCGCCTCGGTGCCGCCCGCGCCGGCGTGGAACGTCAGGATCGCGTTGTTGCCGTCGTACTCGCCCGTCAGCAGCGTGCTGAGTGTCGCGGCGTCCAGATCACGTATAAAGGACTGCACGCCCGCCTTACACTCCTCGAGCAGGTCAAGGTCGCCCTCTTCGTCGGACAGTTCGATCATGATGAGCGTATCGTCGAAATGACTGCGCAGCGTCTCGTAGGACGCGACCTTGCTCTTGAGCTGCGCAATGCGGCGCTGCACCTTCTGCGAATTATCCAGATCTTTCCAGAAATCTTCCTTCGTCGTTTCTGCTTCCAGCGTGTCAATCTCCTGCTGCACCTTATCCAGACCCAGCGCCTCACGCAAATCCTTCAGTTTATCCTCATAGGAAAGCAGTTCCAATTTCAGTTCTTCAAATTGAATCATAAGCCATTTCTCCTTCGGTCAGGTATCTAACTGTTTTATTATATCGAAAAAATCCAAAAAAGTAAAGAAACTTTTTACAGAAAGATTGAAATTTGCAAAGAAAGTCGTTATAATAAAATTGTAAAAGTAGTTTCATCCGTTTTTTTCAATTCATTCTATTCCGCAAAACCTGAAATACCTCAAACAGGACGGTATATTTATATGCTTCATGCAAACGACGTCTGCCCGGTCTGCGGGCAGGTTTTTTCCGAAAACGACGATGTGGTCTATTGTCCTGACTGCGGCGCGCCGCACCACCGCGCCTGCTGGCAGCAGAACGGCGGCTGTGCGCATGCGGCCGCGCATGAGAGCGGATTCGTCTGGCGGTCCGTTTCCGACAGCGGGAACGCGCATAACGATGCAGATGCAGATCCCGAACAGGACTCGATCCGCTGCCCGCGCTGCGGCGAGGAGCTGTCGGCCGATACGCTGGTCTGTCCCGAATGCGGACAGCGCCTGGGCGAGGTTCCCGTCGGCGGGCGTTTCGATTTCAACGCTGATTTCTTTATGCGCGGCGTCGAGGGCGAGCCGGACGAGGATCTGGACGGCATGACCGTACGCGAGGCAGCCATGTTCACGCAGTACCGCGCGGGCGCTTATGTGCGCAAATTCCGCAAACTGCAAAACAAAAAGGTCGGCTGGAACTGGGCGGCGTTTCTGTTCTCCCCGTTCTGGTTCTTCTACCGCAAGCACTACAAGGCCGGCGCGCTGTTCATGGGAATCATGCTCGTGATCGCCGTATTCATGGCAATCCCTATGTCCAATGTGCGCGAATCCCTCACGCAAACAGTGACGCAGTACGTGGAGATAGATGAGCAGACGACGCCCGACCAGATCATGCAGGCGATCGTCGCGCTGAACGAGAACCAGAAGCAGCAGATACAGTCCGCCGTGCTGCGCTACTCCAAATGGATGCTGCTGTATTTCGGCGCACTGTTCCTGCCGAACATTGCCGCCGGCATGACAGCCGATCTGTCCTACAAGAAAAAGATCGTACGCGACGTCCAGTCCATGCGCGACTTTGCCAAAAACGAGCAGACGTTCCGCATGCTGATCCTGCGCCGCGGCGGCGTTTCGATTCTCGGCGTGATGGCAAGCTATCTTGCCGCCGAGATGATTCTGCAGGGTATCTTTTATTACTTATAAATAAACGGAGGTTTCTGTAATGCAAAAAGTCAAAAAAGCCATCATTCCTGCCGCCGGTCTCGGCACGCGCGTACTGCCCGCAAGCAAGGCAGTACCGAAGGAGATGCTCAACATCGTCGACAAGCCCGCGATCCAGTATCTGGTAGAAGAAGCGGTCGCTGCCGGAATTGAGGATATACTCATCATCACCAACCGCGGCAAAGGCGTGATCGAGGATCACTTCGACCACGCGTACGAGCTGGAGAGAAACCTCGAGGGCAAGCCCGGCAAGGAGCCGATGCTGCGCGCGGTCAAGGAGATCGCAGAGCTGGCCAACGTATACTTTGTCCGCCAAAAGGTCACAAAGGGTCTCGGCCACGCGATCCTCTGCGGCAAATCGTTCGTGGGCAACGAGCCGTTCGCCGTGCTGTACGGCGACGACGTGATCATCTCCGACGACCCCGTCACCTCGCAGCTTGTGCGCACCTATGAGGAGTACGGCTGCGGCACGGTCGGCGTAAAGGAAGTATCCCGCGAAGCCGTTAAAAAATACTGCACGCTCGACGTAACGCCCCTGCGCGACAACGTGATGCGCGTGCACAACATCATCGAAAAGCCCACCGAGGAGCAGATTCTGTCCCTGTACGCGATTCTCGGCAGAGTCGTTTTGCCGCCGGAAGTGTTCGGCATGCTGGAGGAAGGCGTCGCTAACTGCCCCGCAGGCGAGGAGTTTTTCCTGACCGACGCGCTGGCGGCGCTCGGCAAGGCGGGTAAGCTGACCGCCGTCGACTTTGTCGGCAAACGCTACGACATGGGCAACAAGCTCGGCATCATGATGGCCAACTGCGAGGTTGCGCTCGCGCACCCGGAGATCGGCGCGGATTTCAAAGCCTATCTCAAGGAACTGGTCAAAACGTTCTGAGTGCATAAAGTGCATAAAACGACCACCGGCCGCGCATGCAGCAACGAACAATCGAGCTACATGCGCGGCCGCTTTTTCGCTTTTCAATCCGGATGGCGCCGGGAACACTTCGCCTTTACACGCATAGAATAGATTGCCCGGCAAAATATTCTGATTTGCACAAAAGATAGGCATTTTGCCCGTTTTGTTTTGTACTTTTGGTGAAAAAGTCCGCAATTCTCCGTCATTTTATACAAACTCCTTGTTCAAAGTTTGTTAAAATTTCCATTGTTGTTTTGTGAAAAAAAGATGGAAAATGCTTGAAAATGACCCAACCTCATGCTATAATGATAATGCTAAATAGTCGGTGAATGGGGCGCAGTCTCGTTTACTGACCGGCAAAACCGGTGCGAGAGGTCATTAACGCTGCCTTTCGTATACCAAAGTTAGGAGGAAAGAACATGAAAAGAATCGTTGCTTTGATTCTGTCATTCCTCATGTCCATCCTGAGCGCACTCGGTATCGCCGTTCCTTCGAGCGACGGCCTGTATGTCAAGCAGGGCGAGTGGCTTGCGCTGGTCAATGAGGATTTCGGATTCACAAAGCAGGATGTCGAGATCCCCTTCACTGGCGTGCCCAATGAATATCTCGACACCGTGAAAACTGCGTATGGTCACGGCGTGATCGTAGACGGCGACAAGATCGACGTTTACAAGTACGCCACCAACGAGTTCGTTTCCGCGACGATCCTTCGTGCCAGCAGCGCGGACGTCAAGATCGACATCCCCGAGAACGGCAAGAAGGCGAAGCTTGCGGACGCACTCGAAGCACTGAGCGCAGCTGTCAAGGCAAGCAACAACAAGTCTGTTTCCCCCATCCCGCAGTCTGAAATCGTTCCGCAGGCCGGCGTGGTTGATCTGTCTGACGCGGAGTACTCCGTCGTCGGCGACAAGCTCGTCTATGCTGCTGCTGATTTCGCTCTCGCCGCCGGTGACAAGTTCATCGCAGGCGCGAACGAGTACAACGTCAGCGGCGCTGCGTACGAAGTGAAGGCTGTCGAAGTCGTGGACGGCGCTGCCATCGTCGATGTCGCTCCCGTAGCGATCGAAGATGCTGTCGAAGCGATCGACTTCGAGGGCTCTGTTGCTGCAGACCTCGACAAAGCTGTTGCGTACGACAACGAAGGCAACCTGATCAGTGACGGCACGGGTGTTGTTGTCGCAGGTCAGAGCAAGATCGGCGATAAGGCGTCCGAGCTCATCGGTAAGGGTGTCGACGCGGCTAAAGACTTCCTGAAGAACCCGAAGGTCTCCTTCAGCGTTAAGGGCTTCAAGGTTAAGGCTGCGTACTCCGGCGGTCGCGTCGATGTGAGCATCGGCGGCAAGGTCGTGGACGGCGTTTCTGTTGAAAAGCTGTACTCCCTGAGCAACATCAAGTTTGATGCGAAGTACGATGCCAACATCAAGAAGCTCGCCATCAAGGAAGCTTACCTGAAGATGAACTATGATCTCGTTGAGACCACCGTTCTCGAAGGTTCCTATGCGGCTTCTGTCGTTCCGGAAGGCGGCGCTTTCACGAACGAAGGCGATTCCTTCCTGGAGAAGGTTAAGAACAACCTTTCCAACCTCACCCTGCAGCAGGGCGGCGGCATCAAGGTCAACATCTTCACGTTCGACATCCCGATCGGCTCCACCGGTCTGACCGTCGAAATGAATGTTTCCCTGACTCTCTCCGCTTCCGGCAGAATTGAGATCATCGTGACCTCCAATGAAACCAAGGGCTTCGAGATCATCAACAACAAGGGTCGTGTCATCCACGAGTCCACCGTCTATGACAGAGCGTACAACATCTCCGGTGATTTCCGCGCTGTCCTTGGCCTGGACCTGAGCCTGACCTTCCTGAAGTTCAAGATCATCGACGTCGAATTCAACGGCGGTATCGGCGCTTATGTTCTGACCAAGATCTTCAACATCAAGACCCATGCAGTCGTGACCTCCGAGGTCCCGCTGGATGTGGCTGTTGAAGCTTCCTCCGGTCTGGACGATCTGGAAGACCTGAGATTCTGCGCTGACGTTCAGCTGTACGGCATCCTGAGTGTTTCCGTCGGCAGAAACAGCATCATCAGCAAGATCGGTCTCTCCAAGACCTGGAACTTCTATGACAGAGGCAACGGCACGTTCGCGACGCTGCACATCGAAAACAGCGGTATCGTGGATCACTGCACCTATGCTGCTGCGTAAGTAGTTCTTCAGACAACCTAACGGCGGCTGTCGGGGCGACCCGGCAGCCGTTTTTCTGTAAACGGAGGAAATCAGATGAGACGCAAAAAGAAAAAGCGCACCCTTCTCAAACGGTTCCTGCGCGCAATCGGCATCGTGTGTTTATGCGTTGTGATTGCGCTCGGCGGCATGGTGGCCTTTCTGTCCGTGACGGAATACCGTCCGGCAGACAGAGAAACGCTCAAGGTTGAGGGCGCTTCCACCGTAAAGCCGCAAATCGGCGTGCCGCTTTCCGTCGTTTCCTGGAACATCGGATACGGTGCGCTCGGCGATAATGCCGACTTCTTTATGGACGGCGGCGAAATGGTACACACGGCAGACAAGGCGCGTATCGAGCAAAACCTGGACGATTTGATCGCACAGGCGCAGTCGCTGCAGCCGGATATTCTGCTGCTGCAGGAAGTCGACCGAAATGCCGACCGCTCGGAGCGCATCGACGAATTCACACGTTTTGCGCAGTCGCTCGCGGATTACACCGCATCGTTTGCGAACAATTTCAAGGTTCCCTTCCTGCCCTACCCCGTTCCGCCGATCGGCAAGGTTGATTCCGGTCTTGCGACGTATTCCGCTTTCCGCACAGCCGACGCTACACGCGTGCAGCTGCCGGTTCCCTTCTCCTGGCCGATGCGCATGGCAAACCTGAAGCGGTGCCTGCTCGTGTCGCGTATGCCGGTCGCCGAGAGCGACAGGGAACTGGTCGTGGTCAATCTGCATTTGGAGGCGTATGACAACGGCGAAGGCAAAATCGCGCAGACAAAAATGCTCGCCGAACTGCTTTCCGCAGAAGCAAAAAAAGGCAACTACGTGATTGCCGGCGGCGACTTCAACCAGTTCTTCTCTTCGACGAACACGGACGCCTTCCCCACTTACGAGGGCAATTGGCAGGCGGGCGCGATCGACGAGACGCAGTTTGATGGAGACTGGGCGTTCCTGATGGATGAATCCGTACCGAGCTGCCGCAGTCTGTACAAGGTGTATTCCGGCGCGGACAAGGCGTCCTTCCAGTATTATGTGATTGATGGATTCATTGTCTCCGGAAACATTTCGGTGCAGGACTTTGCATCACAGGATCTGGGCTTTGTCTCGTCCGACCACAACCCTGTGCGCATGCAGATCACATTACAGAAACAATGATCCCACAGGAGATATAACGCATGGCAAATTCAAATCTATATTACAGCATCAACGATCCTGACGAAGAACCGCTTGACCACCTGGTCAGCGACGGCGGCTACTGCGGTATTCTGCGCACAATCGGGTGCGTCGGCGACAGCTTGTCCTCCGGCGAATTTGAGTCCGAAGATTCCTACGGCAACAAGGACTACCACGATATGTTCGACTATTCGTGGGGACAGTTCCTTGCGCGTGACTGCGGCAATACGGTCTACAACTTCTCGCGCGGCGGCATGACCGCCAAGGAGTATATGGAGTCCTTCGCGCAGAAACAGGGCTTCTGGGATAAAAAATACGCCTGTCAGGCGTATATCCTTGCGCTGGGTGTGAACGACATCCTCAACCAGGGACAGCCTGTCGGCGCTGTGTCCGATATCGACCCAAGCGATTGGCGCAACAACAAGGACACCTTTGCCGGCCACTACGTCGCAATCGTGCAGCGGCTGCGGGAGATACAGGAAAAGGCGCGTTTTTTCTTCGTGACCATGCCGCAAAACGAGAACGGCAGTCTCTCTCCCGCGCATACCAGACTGCTGCGTAGACTGACAACTGTGATACCGCACAGCTATGTAATCGATCTCGACCGCTATGCGCCGCCGCATGACGCCGCCTTCCGCGCGTCGTTTTATATGGGCGGACATCTGAATGCAGCCGGATACCGGCTGACCGCAAAGCAGATCGAATCGTATATCGACTACATCATCCGGCACAATATGGACGACTTCTGTCAGATCGGATTCGTCGGCACACCGCATCACAACGAAAATTACGCGTGGTAAATTGATACAGGCAGAAAAACGCGATCTTCACGGTTTTCCGTTCAAAAGATACCCTTTGCATGTCATCGCGAGCGAAGCGTGGCGATCTCCCCGAGATGCCGATTGCTGAACCATTTGAGGGAACCGTCATCGTATTGAGATTGCCGCGCGCCTGACGGCGCTCGCAATGACACCTCCTTTTCTTGTCAGCTTCTTGCACGGAAATACGTAATGAACCAAAAAACGCAGGATCGTCAATCACCGACTCTGCGTTTTTTTCGCTCTTTTTACCATGGCAGCCAGCGTGTAAGTGAGTAATATAATTGTATCACTTTTCCGGAGAAACGGAAGAACTCTGCCCGGTGTTCCCGTTCGCCCATCGTCGTCACGCCGAAGGAGAGCAAGTCCTCATACAGTGCGTGGACGCTCTGCGCGTGGGCGCAGATGCCGTGCAGGGGTGAGAACTCCGCACGCAGGTTCGCGCATTTCCAGACGCGCCAGCTCAGCCTTGAACGCTCAATCCGTTCGACCTGCGCCGCGTCAGCTGCCGCTTCTTTTGCCGCCTGCCAGTGCGCATCCACGGCGCGCACATCCTGCCGTGTCATGCCGGGCAGTGTAAAGCACATCCACTGGCGGATCGGCAGATGCACAAGCGTGTTTGCGCTGTGCGTGCTCATCGTGTCAATGATACTGCGAATGTGCTGCCACCCTTCGCCGTAGTACGCCGCCAAAAAGCCGTTCATCTGCGCGTCATAATCCAGATACGGGTCCTGCATGAGTTTGGAGAGCAGATACCCTTTCAGCTCGCCGAACTCGGTATCGCACGTATCCATATAGAAGTTGCCTTCCTCGTAAACGCCCTTGACATTGTGCTCGCAGAACACCTGCATATTGCGCTGCAGAACGCCGAAATTCGGAAATACGCCGACTGTCCGCGCGTAGTTGATCGCGTAATCCCAGACATACAGCCGGCGGCAGATCCGGCTCCAGTCCGCAAGATCCTGCATGAACACCCTGTTGTTCGGGCAGGATGCGTCGTCGAACGCATGCCCGAAGCAGCACTCGATCGAGCACAGACGCACAATCACATTGTCGGCCGGGACGACCTTTGTCGGCGCTTTGCGCGTGTACTGGTACGCGAACGTATCCAGCGCAACGTTGTCGTAGCCCGCCGCCTTGACAGCCGCGGCGACAGCATTGACGAAAGAGATCATCGTGCCCGCGTGCGATCCGTTCGCCCTGTCCAGCGCCACGCAGTTTTTGCAGGTGCAGAATCGTTTGTTGTCCGCCTGTGTGAGCGAAATGATCTGTATGCTTTTGGTCGGGTCATGCTGTTCTTTCAGCAGATTGAGCACCTCATCGGTCACCACACGCAGCACGTCCGGATTTGTCAGGCAAAGCTGGTCGGACGTGCGCACGCCGTAGTGCAGCGCAAAATACTCCGGGTGCGTCTTGTAATACGTTTCGGCGGAGCAGAACATGTAGGTAAACGTATGGCAGAAACCGCCGATGTACCCAACGGTGCCGCCCATGTTTTCCGGAATGTATCGGTACACGCCGCCGTTGAGTCCGTTCGCAAGCGAGTATTCGCGGTTCCGGGGACTTAGCCAGTCCGTCTCTCTGTATTCAAAACAGGCGTCGTACCGTATGTCGAAATCGGACGGAACGGTGATCGTCTGCGAACGCGGCACAATCTGCATATCAGCAGTATAACGTCTGTACCCGCAGCACTGCTCAAGGAAAGCAAAAACGCCATAAATGGCGCCGCGATTCCCGCCGCCGCAGATGTGCAGATCCTTGCCGTCTGTCCGGATGCGGTAGCTGTCCTCGCCCGGCGCGTCGGCTGCATCTGCCGCAGGCGCTTCGACATAAATCGTGCAGTCACTCTGCGCGTCCGGTGTATTCACAAGCGCAATACGCGTGTCGGTTATCTGCTGCAGGTACTGCTGCAGCTGTGATGCGGCATACTGCTGCTGCGGCGGCGCATCGGCAGGCACACAGATCGTTGTTGTTTGATCGGGCAAGACGAGCACGACAGAGTCCGTCTGCGCCAAAGCGCTGACGCGGCACGCACACAGAAGCATCACCAGACACATAATACGGCAAATCGACTTTTTCATTCTGTTACGTCCCCTTTCCTGTTTTTCGCAAGGCCGTTTCTGTTCCTGCGCAAAGCAGCGCGCCGACCGTGTAGCAGATCAGATCGCTCCAAAGAAAGCCGTACCCGAGCACCAGACCGCCAAGCGTCGTGCGGCGAAGTGCCGTCAGAAACGGCGGGCTGAACAACTGTGAGCACTCGACCAGGTACGATATGCCCAGCGATGCAGGCAGGTTCAGGCGGACGCCGCGGTCAAACAGCAGACCGAGACCGCAATACACCGCCATCGTCCATGCGGCATCGGGGAAATAGGTGTTGAAAAAGCTGGGCGATACACCGTACCAGTGCCGCACGGCAAGCCCGCACGCACACAACGTCAATATCGCGCAAAGATACGGCAGTCTGCGGCGTATCGGATGCATAATAGGAACACCTCCCACGAAAAACGTTTTGCATGCAAACCGTTACGCCGAACCGGCGGCAATATGTCCTTCGGTACATACTGTCAGATATTGCGGCGCGATGCTGTCCGTAACAAATTCACTCCTGCAATGTGTCGCATATATCGGTTGACATTTTGTCAACGCATTTGCATCCACCTCAAGCAGTGTATAACATGTCTGCCGGCCGGTTATCCGGTCTTTCCATGGAAGGAAATCTGCTTTATAGAATTCAGGATCATCCGTCAGATACACAAAACGCTTGCTCGGTTTCAGCCCGGTCGACAGAATCCTCTCCACGGATTCCGTAGGCGCATAATGGTACAGAACCTGCATACCGGTATACTCTTCCATACGGCGAACAGTATAATCCCGGAAATATGTCCGCATCATATAATCGCCCAAACAGAGCCACATCAAATCTGTTCTGAGATATTCAAAATGGCGCGCACTCGGTTCTTTTAACACGGACACAAAAGACGCCCGCAGCGCTTTGGTATAATTCCCATCTTTTAAGCGCGAGGTGATCGATAATGTCAAATGCGTATTCGATAAACTTTTCAGCATTCTCTCTGCATGCTTGTCAAAGAAACACCATTGCATTTCACCGGCGGCTTTTCGTTCGCATATTTGACGCAGTTTACACACCATAGAGAAAATCCTCCTTATAGAAAAGCTGCGCAGTTGCGCAGCTCGTTAAACAGTTACATTTTCTACAATCTTGTGCTCGATGAGGAAGTTCTTCGCATTGGTCAGAATCATCTTGTCATTGTCAAAGCGCAGCATCTCGACCGCGCGGTCATACACGAGCCAGATGTAGTCGTCGATCTCCTCGCGCTGGATGATCGTCTGCACATCCTTTGTCCCGGCCAAAAAGATAATGACGCTTTTTTCCACCTTGCCCTGGATCGTGTAATCCGACTTGTAGGAAAAGTCCGGAAGGATGCGGATATGTATTCCCGTTTCCTCGAGCACCTCGCGCGTCGCCGTCTGCTCGGGCGTTTCGCCCTGCTCGACGTGCCCTTTCGGGAATCCCCAGTGCGCACTACGCTTGTTTTTGATCAGCAAAAACCGCAGCTCGTCATGAATAATCCTGTAGACGACCGCACCGCAGGAACGCTCGTACAGGCATTCGATTTCAAAGGGCTCGTCCGTCTGCGCGAACGCAATCGCCTCACGAATCTGCATGTCGATGAATCGCGTGCTCTTGGGCGCGACGACGATATAGTAACCGCTCTCGCTCTCACGGCGCAAAAGCGCAATCACGCGGCCGTCAAACGACCGGACCGGCCGATTGATGCCCATGATAAACGCACCGCGCACATCCTTGCTGTCGAACTGTCGGCCGCCCTCCAGCACGCCGAAATTCAACCCGTATTCAAATCCGTACTGCTCACTTCGGGAATGGATCGGCTTCGTCACGCGAACCCGCACGTATTTGCCGAGCATAAGAACATCCACCCTATCCTGTCGAGACTATACAGTCTCATGATAAACTAATTTTATTATACATAGAAACCTATTGAAATACAAGCCTTTCCGCAAAAAAAGATTATTCCGGCGTTTCCCTGTCGTTCTTTTTCTTGACAGTCAACCTGCAAACGGATATAATATTAGATAGATCATTATAGGAGGTTATCAAATATGGATGCGAATAAAAACAAAGCGCTCCGGCGCATGATCCAGTGCTTTTCCCTTTTCCTGGCTCTTCGTGTTGTTGAGGAATTGCTCATTATTCCGCATTTCAACACAATGGGACTCATTTCAAGCCTTGGCGGATTGATCGTTTTGCTGATCTACGTGCGTTTTATCAACAAACCGCTCGATGAAATCGGCATGCTGTTTTCCGGGCACAAGGTCGCGAAGGGTATTGTGATCGCGTTTCTTCTCAACCTGATCCCGGCTGCGGCTGTCTATTTTGCAGAGTACCGTACCTTTTTGTTAAGCGGCGGCTATCCGCGAATCACGATCTTTTATGAGCAGGCCAGCCGATCCTATTCCGCTGCAGGCATGCGCGCATTCCTGCTGTGGACGTTTGCCGGGCTGATGATCGGCATTGTGAACGCGCTGTTTTACGAGATCTCATTCCGAGGACTGCTGATTACACTCGGTTCCCGTTCGCTTCGCTTCGGCGCGATCAACTGGATACAGGCCGGACTATATACGGTGTGGTATCTGATCCCTGTGCTGCGCATTGCGATTTACAATCTCGGCACTGAAGTCACGGTAAAACGTCTGCTGATCCTCCTCGGTGTAACGCTGTGCTACGAGCTGATTACCGGTCTGAAACTCGGACTGCTGCGCTTCTCGACAGGCGCCGTTTGGGTCTGCATCTTCGACCACATTGTGTTTGCTTTCATCCTGGATATGGTACACATGCAGTACACCGATTTGGCTGGTACGGTATACCTGGACAGCCGGTATTACTTCCGCATTCTTGCGTATCAAGCAGTCGCTTTCGTGATCACATTCATTTATTACAGCTATAAAAAGAAAAAGATCCTTGCCTTGCAGCAGGAAGCACAGATGGAGCAAGGTGTATAAGCGCAAAAAAAATGGGGCTGTCGCTCAAATGCGGCAGCCTCTTACTTTTTTCTGTTTTTATGATTGCGCAAATGCACCCAAAGACCTTCTGTCAGAAAACCTTTGGCTGTGTGCAGAACACATCGAAGCGGGTAGGACGCAACCCACAAGCGCGCATAAAGGCGGTAACCCGGCGCATCAGTGCTGATCTGCTTGCCGCGCCTTTGAAACTGTGTAAGCACACCTACAATCTGCGCATCGGTGATGTCGGTCTCGTCGCGGAAGCAGTTGTCGCCGCGAATAATATAGCCGTCTTCAAGCACACGCACCACACGGTGCAGCACATAGTTGCCGGTCTGGCGGCGATAAAGCGCAACGTCGTATTTCTGCAAGCGTCCGTTCGGCTTACGGATCACAACGATGTCACGATCCATGCGCAGCATCGGACGCATACTGACGCCTTCGACACGGTACACAACGACACCTTCGAGATCCAGCACCCGCTCGAAGGAACCGGGTTCACGCGCGCTCATTCTTCCAGCGCGCCGATGCGGCGCAGCATTTGCAGTATGTCCGCAACATCGGATGCAATCTCATCCTGCGGCGCATCAAAGGTGCGGCACATCTTACGAATGAGCTTATCCTCTGTCGTGCGGCGGCGCAGCAGACCGATCAGAAATGCTGCCGTTTCGTTGCAGGCCATTTGTCCGCTGAATCCGCGAACCGCAGAAGTCAGATACTGTTTGCCGTCCACCGTGACCATTTGAAACGACGGAGACAGCTTGACGTACTTCTTTCCCCTCATGCAAGAAAACCGGCTTTCCGAAGCATCGCAACATATTCGTGCACGTCGGCGCGTGCCGTCTCCTCGTCGATGTCGAACTCCGCGCACATAGCCTGTGTAATTGCTTCTTCTGTGGTGTCGTTTTTGAGGTGATTCCAGATAAAAACGCCGGTTTCATTGAGTGTCGTTAAGCCGCGCATGTGCATTTTAGAACCGATCGACATCACGACGTGGCTGTCGCCGACTTTGCAAACCATAAAGCCTCTCTTGATTTTCATACTATTCTTCCTTTCTGCATTCCGTCATAGCTGACTGCCGCCGCTGCATCGTCCATATTGCACCGCAGTGTGTAAACCGGAACGTACTGTAATATTGCATCCAGATTGCGAAGCATACGCATGTACAATTCCGGCGACTCCGGACGCGACGTTTGGTTCAGCAAAGAAAAAACGGCGCGCGCACTCGGCATCGGTTCGATCGAGTTTGTTTCACTGCGCTCAATAAAAGCAATCCCGGCGATCGGAACACGCTGATTCTCGCTGATGTCGTATTTGCCGCTGAACGGCGTTCCGTAAGCATACGCCTTGCCTTCGACTACACGAATTGCCGGCTTGTCGTCATTGAGTATATAGGCGCGCTCGCCGAACCGCTTGAGGTACAGGGATGTATGCGTCGATTTTCCGGTGCCGCTCGGTGCGGAGAACAGATAAGCCAGACCGTCTACAACGACTGCCGAGGCGTGCAGCATCATGCCGTCATGCTCCACCAGTATGTCATAGTATTTTTTACCCATGAGCATATATTCACGCATGTCGTCGTCCAACAGCGGCGTCCGTTCGTGTATCTCCTCAATTTCCACGTTATTAACAGACAGCAAAATCGCGTCGGGCGAAGAATCCGAAGCGTACTTTTGGCTGCGTGTACGAAGCATGGGATAAAAAGCATGATAGCAAACCGGAATATCGGCAATCTTATAGAATTGCATACGCACCCTCCACAGTTCACAGACTCAACCTCGCAGGATGGCACAGACTTTGTGCGATCCTGCCGGATTGAATCGAATCTGATTATCCGAAAAAGGGGCAGACAGCCGAGGCTGCCTGCCCACGTTTGGTTTAATTACGCTATCCTTGCGTTTGGCTGATTAGCCAAGTCTGTAGGTGAATACCGGGCCGTAGAAGATGCCGTCTTCCGCCGTCTCAGCATACGGACGAGCATAGATCGTGCCGTTGCCCTTAGAGCGGATGTTCGCAATCTTCAGACCAGCGGAGTACGTACCGGTTGCGGTGTTGTACTTCGCAGTACCCTTGATGGCGCCGTCCATACCGATTTCGGGGACAGACTCCGTGTAATGGAACACGATACCGGTGCTCAGCAGAGTGCCGTTGATGGATCTGTTGGCGAAGAAGTAAACTCTTTCGCTGTCCATATCCGTGGTGGCAATGTAGAGGATCTGATCCGGGATGTTGGTAGCGCCGTACACAGCTCTGTAGGTCACGCCATCCTCAAGAATCGTGAAGTTGAACTCAGGCGTCAGGGAAACAACGTTGCCCTTGCCGTCAACCCAGTAGCTGAAGTTGTCGCCGATCGCGGTCACAGTACCGGTGTTACCGAACGGGCCGACAGTCTCGAAGATCGTGTCGGGCTGTGCGGGATCGATAAAGCGAACCGTGTAGTCGTCACTACGATCATAGATCGGGGTGATGATCAGGCTGTCAAGTCCGGGACGGACTGCCAGCGTAGCGCCGTTCTGGCCATAGAAAGCGTTCGTATCAGCAAACGCGGAAGCGCTGCCGCCGTAGTACGCAGTCTTATCCATGATGGAGGTCGGCCAGCTGACGAACTTGAAGCCGGGGATCGAAGGATCCTTGACATTGGCGTCTGCCTCGAAGCTGTCGCCCGACACAAAGCCATAGCCCGCGATAGAACCGGTCGGATTCGTGAATGTGACGATGGGTTCGTCTTCATACGTGAAGACTGCCTCGATCGCTCTGTCGATGTTAGTGGACAGAGTCAGAGTGGTCTCCGTGCTGAGGATACGGTTGGACTCTACATTGACCCAGTACAGGAACACGGACTCGTCGCCGGGAACTGCCGTCAGCGTGAAGCCTTCGACGAACGCGAGGCTCTGGAACGGCTGGTCTGCCGTACCGTTCACGGTCTTCGTGCCTTCGCCGTCGGTCTGGGTCAGGCTGTAATTCACAACACCTTCGCCGAGGTTGTAGATGTCGAGGTTGTTGTCAGCAGCAATACGCTCAATGATAACGTCGCCCTTGGTGGCATAAGCCGTCACGACTTTGCCGTCCGCCGTCACGAAATCGCTGGGCGTGATGTAGGTGGAGAGGTTGTTTGCAATACCGACAAACTTGTCAGCATAGTACTTGATTTCGCCCTTGTTGCGCTCAAGCATTGCAAGACCGCTCTGCACGCTGTGGTAAGCAAGCGCTTTTTCCATCATGTCGGCAGCAGCAGCAGCGATATCCGCATACTTATTCACGAGAGCAGCGGTATCTTCGAGATCCTTATCAAGAGCAAGAATCTGCTTGACGGTATCGTCGTTGATCATATCCTGAAGGTTGGCGATCTTAGCAGCAGCATCTCTCACGATGTCGATTGCTTCTTCGTAGTTGTCATACAGCCAAACAGCGATGTCGCCCCACTTGGAAGTATCGGTGAAGGGAGCAAACTGGCCGATGCCGTCGACGAGCTTCTGGACGCGGTCAAGCGTACCGATGACGCCGTTCTGCGCAATGTAGTCAGCCTCGGTCTTAGTCTGGCCGACGCGGCCGTAGTAGTAGGTGTACTGTGCGTCGCTGAAGTTGGCAGAACGATCGGTCGCCTTGTTGTAGGCAATCGCGCCGCCGAGCTCAAGGATCGCAACACGAAGCTGGTTATAGATGTCGATATCATCAACATAGACGCCCGCAATGCTCTCGTTGCCGAGATCGTCAAGCATCTTCAGCGCGTCGCCGATGGCGATGACTGCCTCGTTGTAGGAGTCGATCGGACCTGCGTTGTTGGAGATGTTCCAATCATATTCGTCCTGAATGAATTTGCCCCACCAGTTCAGATCGACATAGTACTGGGGATCCGCAACAAACTTCGCAAGATACTCAGCAGCATCGTCGCAGATGTGGAACTTAATGCGATATTTGATCTGCGCATCCTCGTCAACCTTCGCAGCATCAACGTTGTCAAGGTCAGCGAGCGTGCCGTCGGAATAGACAACTGCTTCCGGAATCAGCTCATAGGAGCAGTCCGTGCTGGTGCTGTTGGGCCACACGTAGCTGATGGTCTCAGCTTCGACTTCAGCCTTGTCAACGCCTTCGGTCACAGTGATCTTGCCCTTCTGATCTTCGGTCGGCGTCTTGGTGAACAGATAGACTCTCTCACCGAAAATTTTCTTAATAAGATTTTTCTCACGTGCTTCCAGATGGATGGAATCGTTCAGGAAACCTTCGATACGGTCAGCAGCATTGACCTTCTCGGTGTTAGCTCCAAGAACAACATTCTTGACGCCGCTCTTGACAACCTTGTTGTACGCGAAGATCATCGCGTCCTCGATCGTCACAGTGCCGCCGGGCTGGCTGCCGGTCACCTGATCGTTGACACCGTAGTCACCGATCAGAGTTGCCTGCTTGAGCGTAACGTTCGCACCGTTCTTGGTCATGATCGCGGTGCCGGACGGGAAGAACCAATCCGTCGTGGTGGGAACACGCGCCATGCTGCCGATGACGCGGACGCCTTCGACAGTCAGATTACCGCCGGTGACGGAAATGCCGGCAGGGCTCTTCGTGAACATGGTCTGGAGCATTTCAGCGCTCGAAACCTGTGCAAACATGGAAGAGATCTGGCCGTTCTTGACGGTAACGTTACCGCCTTTGACGATGATTGCGGGTTTGCCATATGCGCTCTTGAGCAGATGGCCGCCCAGGTCAATTGTGACATCCTTGGTTACAGTGAATGTCGCTCTTGTGTCCGCAGTCAGCGTGATGTCGTGACCGGCGTCGAGTTCAGCCTGATAATCGACAGCAGCAGAAGCCGCTACCGCACAGGTGCCGACGACCATGATCATCGCTACGATGAGAGCGAGAACACGTTTTGCCATTTTCATGTGAATCAATCTCCTTTTCTTTTTTTGAATATCTAAGGCAAGAGAAATATGCTGCTTTTTTCTCTCGCAATATTCCGTTATCAGGCCGCTCCGTTGGTGGTGCGGATCACGTCGCCGTAGCTGATGTGATGCGCGCCGCTTGCGTCCGCCGTGATCACGAAGGGACGGGCGATGACCTGCGTGTTGTAGCTGATCTCCGCCTTGGCCAGCGAGAAGGTGCCGCACTGCTCGTTGGACTTGCCGATGACCTTGCGCACCTGCGCGTTGCGCGTGTCGCCTGCGCTGCTGACAACCAGCGCCGAATCCTGGACGGCGTCACCGGTCGCCATGAGGATGCCGTGTTCGAGCACGGTGTAGGATTCGGGCACGCTGCGCTCGGCATAGAACGTGATCTTCATATCCTGCGTGTCGCGGTGGATCTTGCTGATGCGGATCACCGGTTCGGGCGTGACGTCCTCGCCGTATACCGCGGTGAGCGTGACATTGTAGTTGATGCGGAAGCTGTAGTTGCGCTCATAGCTGACGATCACATCGTCGGCGTCCTTCCAGTAGGAGAAGGTCTTGCCCGCGCCGTCCTTCTCCTCTGCCTTGACGTTGACCGTCTGGAAGTTGGAGTATGTGCCGGCGCCGGAAACGTATGCGTCGTTGGTGATGGCCACGGTGTAGGACTCGTTATTGACCGTATACTGCGGATAGACGATCATATCGCTGTCGTCGCTCTGAATCTCGGATGAAGACTTCGACCAGCCGTTGAAGGTGAAGCCCGGCAGCTTGGTGTCGGTCGGCGGAGTGATGGTCGCGCCGTTGGCGTACATCACGGCGTCGAGCATGACTGTGTCGCCGTAGTTCACATAGGACACGAAGTGCTGGTTGTCGTCCACATTGGCGAACACCGCGCGGATGTTCATGCGCGAGCTTGCCTTGAAAGAGAGCACGCGGTCGTAGGAGTACACACGGCCGGAATACTCGTCCTGCCAGTACATGAACTGGCGCGTGGCGGTGTCGACAGCGGTCAGAATGCAGTCGGCGCCCAAGTCGGGAGAACCGATGTACTGGTTTCGCGTCGAACGGCTCACAGACCCGATCACATACTCGATCTTGCCGCCGTTGGACGTGATCTTGACCTCGCACTTGTTGGTGTTGTCGTCGCCCGTGAACAAGTCAAACGAGCCGGCATAGCTCACCACCATGCAGGCAGTGATCAGAGCCAGCGCCAAAACCAGGGATAAAAACCGCTTGCTGTAGGAAATGCGCGTCATAAAATCCCTCCATTGAAAAGACACTTTAGCGCTTATAATCAAATGTATTATACGGGATATTAGCTAAAAAATCAATACCCTTTTTAAGATTTTTCAAATATTCCGACTTTATATGAATACAGGCGACATTTTTTGGACATTATAACGAAATCCGCCAAACGCCTGCTCCGTCGGGAATTGCGGCTTTGTGTGCGTCAATGACCACCAACCTGCCGCCGATCTCGCCCGATAGCTCGACCGCCATTTGTGCCCCGAAAGAAATAACCGCATCCAATCGGCCGCCCCGCACCGGATAACGGCGCACGGCAATCCGGTTTCCCTGTTGCCGCCAGTCATCCGGGATACCGCGGCAAAGCACAAGTGTGCCGTCCGCTTTTTCCGAGACAAGCGCATCGAGCAGCGTCTTGGCTGCGGTCGCCTGCCCCCACATGTGCGGACATGACCCTCCCCCGCCGGCGGCATGCGGACGGTTCCATGGGCTGTCCGGCTGCGGCGGATGCACGCCTTCCCACCAGCTGAACGGTCCGCTCATTGCGCGTTCGATCATAAATCGGTACGCCTCGATTCCCGCGCTGCGGTACCGATCACCGCGCAGCGCCGCACTGCCGTAGCCCGCATTGTAGGCGCTGCAGTACCAGCCGTGCGGATAGCCGCCGAAATTGTACGCGCTGTCCGCAATGCCGCTGCGCCGCCCGATTACATAGGCGTACGTCTCGTCAATGCGCTGCGCCAGATCGTCCGGCTGCGGCATACCGAAAAGATAACCTTCCCACGCCCATCGGCCGAACAAAAACATCGACAGCGCGTTCGCGTCGCGCGGATCGCTGCGCGGTCCCGTTTCGTTCGCTTCGGTCAGAGAAATGGGAATATAGCAAATACCCGTTTCTTCCCGCAGCGCCGCAAGACGCTTTTCACACGCTTCGAGCAGACTGTCGTACTGCGCGCGCGCCCACGACGCCTCGTCGCTTTCGCCGAGCTGTGTGCATATATAATTGTATGCGGCAAGACCCGTCAGCGCCGACCAGTTGTCCACTGTCCAGTATCCGAGCGAGTCGATCGCCGTCGTGCGTCGCATCCAGCCCTGCGCGGTGCGGTCGCCTTCAATGGAGTGCGCGTTCTCGCGGATCGTCGGCAGCATGCCGCGCAGATACGCCGTATCGCCTGTTTTCATCAGATACAGCGCAAAAGGCCAACTGTATTTCCACCGCGCGTCCGGATACTGCACGCGGTCAAGGATATGCGCCACATACGCCTTGAAATGGCGGAAGTCTCCCAGTGTCACAAGTGCGGCCGTGATACCGATCACATCATGGTCGAACACCGCGTCATACCCGTTTTCGCCCACATGCAGACAGTCGCCGTCCTTAACAATCATGGTGTAGATATAGCCGGCCTTCACAGCATGCACAAGCTGCGGATCCGGCAGTTCCAGATCGCACAATTCCGACAGCCGCTCGAGCCAGTATTCGCGCATGTGCGCGTAGTGCGCCTCAAAGCCGCCAGTCCTGCGCAGTTCTTCACCGGACGGGTACGGATACTTGCCGCCGAACCGATCCGCGCCGACAACATATTCCATCTGTACCGTCTCGCCAGGCGCGAGGATTTCCGGTGTTTCGGTAAGCGGTTCCAGATACGTGCTGACCGGAGGAACCACCGCGGGCATATCGCCGCGGTTGCACAGCGTCAGGCGCGAATACGCCGCCGCGTAGTCGTGCCCGTTCAGCGTCAGCTTGTCCGCAAAATTCTCGATCGTCACGTCGAGGTCGCCCGCCTCGAAATGACTGACCAGACACGGCAGATAATCCTCGGCATTGTACCAGTCGACCTTGGACGTGATCTGCTTTTTCGTAAAGCCGAAATGCACGAGCACATTGCCGCGATCCCGCAGCAGATAGCTGCCGTCGATGAAAGCGATCGGCGCATGACGGTCGCCCTCCCAGCCGAACACGCTTGTCAGGCCGAAAGCCGACTTGCACAGCAGATCGACGCCGAACGCGCCGCGCTTGAAGCGCGTTTGCCCGGCCGCCATGTTGTCAAAGAAAATACGAACGGCCTTTTCAAACAGCTTGTGAATCGGATGCGGCATAGTGCACCTCCGCAGATTGTATTTTGGAATTAAATATAGTATAGCAGAAAAAACGGTGTTTGAAAAGAGTGCAACTCCAAACGATATATATAAAAAAGCCGCCGCACGATGTGCAGCAGCTTCGTATCTCGGATCAATCGGTCTCCTTTTGCGTATGCCGGAGATAGTCGCGCAAGATTTTGTTGATGAACTGCGAAAAAGAGCGGTCATCCTCCTCGGCCAATCCTTTGATCTGCGCCACAATATCACTGTCCAGCGTGACGCTGACTCTTTCTTTCAGCGGTTTCATGGTATCCCTCCGTTTCCGGAACAATCATACCACTTTCTCGCCTGAGTTATTGACAAATCATATAAAGTAATATATAGTAATACTTGTTTGTATTGTCCATTTGTTGCCGCACAAAAGCGACCCGAAAGCGGTAGGACGGCTTTCGGGTCGCTGCAATTTAAGCCGGGATTAAGCTTCTTCCTTCGGCGGTTCAGGGTCGGCCGGTTCAACTGCCGCCTCGTCCTGTTCAAAAGCGAATGCATCGTCCCGCACGGTGCACAGATACGCCTTGCCTGCCAGAACCTTGCCTTCCAGCATTTCCTCGGAGAGTTTGTCCTCGATCTGCGACTGGATGGCGCGCTTGAGCGGACGTGCGCCGTAGACCGGATCGAATCCGGCGTCGGCGATCTTTTCAATCGCCGCGTCGCTGAACCGCAGCGTGATGTCAAGCTGCTGCGTGCGGCGTGAAAGCGTTTGCAGCAGACGCGCGGCAATTTCGCGGATGTCGGGTTTGGTCAGTTGACGGAACACGATCACTTCGTCCACACGGTTGAGGAACTCCGGACGCAGCGCCTGTTTCAGCTCGCTCATGACCGCCTCGCGGATCTTTTCCTGATCCATCATGCCGTCCTTTTTATCGCCTGAGAAACCGAGCGTTGCGCCGGTCTGCCCGGTGATGCGTGCGGCGCCGAGGTTCGAGGTCATGATGATGACGCAGTTCTTGAAATCCACCCTGCGTCCCTGTGAATCGGTCAGCACGCCGTCGTCCAGAATCTGCAGCAGCATATTGAATACGTCGGGATGCGCTTTCTCGATCTCGTCGCAC
>JAFSYM010000159.1 GCA_017450005.1 Clostridia bacterium | reverse complement strand
GGTCGTGCGCATCTTGGAAAGACAGTGCTTTCTACGCTGGCAGGAAAAGCATGGGATGCTTGTACCGTGTGACGAAGCGTATGCGAGCGGTATTCTCGGCACGGACGGCGTTGCCTATCATGTGGACGGTCTGCCGGAAATTCCGCTGGCTGAAACTGAAACGGTGCAGGAAATCGACCGCGCGGAATATATCGCGCTGGCCGACGCGCTCGGCGTCGAAATCAAACCAAAAATCGAGGACGTGCCGATCCTGCGTGCGCAGATTGCCAGACAGCAGGCGGATATTGACTATCTCGCCATGATGACAGACGTCGAAATGGAGGAGAACGCATGAACAAATTTGAAAAAGTAAAATACTACTACGACCACGGGTTTTGGTCGATTGACCGTGTGCGCAATGCCGTGGTCAAAGGTTGGATCACGGCGGAGCAGTTCAAAGAGATCACGGGTGAAGACTATGAAGAATAGGCCGCAGGAGATCATCGAAGCATCGCGCTGGTTGTTTCCGGCGATGCTGTTCAGCCGGTGGCTCTGGCCGCTGGCATATCTCATTAACCTGATACTGGAGGTGCTCGGAATATGGCGGTAAAAACGTACACGGCAGGCGTTACGCTGTCGCAGCATTTCAATTCGTCCGAATTCAAATGCAAATGCGGATGCGGTCAGATCAAGGTTGATACCGTGTTGATCGACACGCTGGAAAAACTGTTTCCGGCGCTCGACCTCGGCAAGATCAACGTGATCTCCGGCTATCGCTGCGCAAAGCATGACAAGGCTGTCGGCGGCAGGGGCGCAGGCTCGCATGTCGAGGGATTCGCGGCGGACGTGCGCTGCTACTACAAGGACGGAAGCCGCGTTCCGTCGTCGGTTGTGGCGCTCACGCTCGAACGCTTGGGTCACACATACGGCATCGGCTATCGCTGCGGGCGTGTCACGGACGAACAGGGCAACATCCACATTGACACAAAACCGCGCAAGTGGTACGGCGACGAATCGAAGTCCATGACTGCGACGGCATGCAGCAGCTTTTTCAATTATCTGCTGCCGTTCGACGTGACCGTGACCGACCGAACCGGCGTTAACGTCCGCACAGCACCGAACAGCACGGTTGTCGGCAGTCTCAAGTACGGCGAGACTGTGCGGATCACGCAGACCAACGCCGCGCACACATGGGGCAGAACCGAAAAAGGCTGGATCTGTCTCAAAGACGGTCTCGTCCGGTTCGGGAGGCGGTAAGGGTGGATCATACAGTATTGGTCGCGGTGCTCTCGCTCATCGGAACACTGATCGGCACATTCGGCGGCATTCTGGCGGCAAACCGGCTGACGAACTACCGAATTGAACAGCTCGAAAAGAAGGTCGACAAGCACAACAGCGTCATAGAACGCACCTACAAAATCGAGGAGCACCTGACGCTGCATGATGAAAAAATCGCCGTTGCGAATCATCGCATCGACGATCTGGAAAAGGAGCATAAATCATGAACGAAATATTCACAACCGTCATTCTCCCCGTGCTCGGTACGGCGCTGATCGGCCTTGCCGGTTTCCTCGGCACGCAGTTGCAGGTGGTCTGGAAACAGATCGCAGCGGACAAGACAAAGAAGAGCGTCGCCAGAACGTGCGTCAAAGCCGTGGAACAGCTTTACAAAGACCTGAACGGCGAGGAGAAAAAGAAAAAGGCCATCGACAGCATCACGAAGATGCTCAAAGAAAAAGGCATCAAGATCACGTCGCTCGAAATCGAGATGCTGCTCGAAGCCGCCGTCGCCGAGTTCAACACGCAGCGGACGAAGGAGGGCGCATGATTGATCTTCGGCACGGCGACGCGCTGGAACAACTGCGCACGCTGCCGGACTGTTCCGTCGATCTGGTGCTCACCGATCCGCCGTACAACATCGGCAAGGATAAGACGTGGGACAGGATCGACAACTACATCGAGTGGTGCGGCGCGTGGCTGACGGAGTGCTGCCGTGTCCTGCGCAGCTCTGGTACGCTGATTTTCTGGCACAACGACATGCCGCAGCTCGCCGAGCTCATGCACTGGATCGCGGAGCATACGCTCCTCGTGTTCAATAGCTTCTGCAACTGGCACAAGCCGAATTTTCGGAAATTCTCCTGGGAGAATTCGGGTTGGGCATTAACGCTGCGGAGTTGGTTCAACGTGTTCGAGTTTTTCGTGGTCTACATAAAGCCCGACGAGGCAAACGAGCGGCAGTGGAAAAAGACAGGGCTGGATTGCGTGCTGTCAAACCCTGCGTGCTTCCGGCCGCTGAAAGAGTGGTACCGATCAGAGCTGAATCGGCTCGGTCTAACCGAGGACAATCTGATCGCGAAGTATCGGGAAGTCACCGGCAAGAAGGGCTTTATGTTCCGGCACTACTTCAAGGACAGCCAGTTCGAGATCCCGACCGAAGAAATATACAACAGCGTGTTCAAGCCGATGGGATTCCGGCGCGAGTACGAGGATTTGCGGCGCGAGTACGAGGATTTGCGGCGCGAGTATGAGGATTTGCGGCGCGAGTATGAGGATCTTCGGCCGCGCTTCAACCTGGAACGCGGCTCCACGTACTGCAACTACTTCGACGCACCTGCGATCGGCAGCAGTGAGCGCGAACGCTTTCACGCCTGCCAGAAGCCGCTCCCGATCCTGGAGAAGCTGATTCGCACACATTCCAACCCCGGAGAGCTGGTGCTCGACCCCTTTGCCGGTTCCGCTTCGACGGGCGTTGCCTGCATTCATACCGGACGGCAGTTTATCGGTATAGAGCGTGATTCGGACAATTATCAAACAGCCCGCAATTGGCTTGAAACAGAAAGCGCACAGCTTCGGCTGGCATAAAACCTTGCCCCCGATCAGTTCCAAACGGAGCCGGTCGGGGGGGTACTTTTTTGCTTATCTTATCAAAGATCATCGGATGCATCCAGTATGACCGGCGCATCGGCATCAGGCGTCCAGCCGATTTCTACCGGGGCAATCTCATGGATGGGGACAGGATTGGGATCATCAAAAAACCACGGCATATCTGACGGCATAGAAACCGTATCCATTTCTTGAGAGACACGTACATACCGACGACCATCAGAGCCGATACCGACACCAGTATCACTGGCGTAAACCGTAACGCCGTTTTCAAGTCGAATGGCACTAATATGCTGTGCGTCAAACGCGACTTCTTTTATAATGTCCAAAATATCACACCCTTTGCGAAATAGTAACATAAACGGCAGCATAAAGCAAGAGTAAAAATATCAATTCATATTATATCTTTCTGCACTGTAGTCCGCCGTACTGACTTGCGATGATCTGTGCGTACTTCGGGTTGGGGTTTTTGATGCGGATCGGGTACTGCAGCATTTTCTCATAACTGAACATCAGTCTCGCACCTCCGAATCCCACGGCCACGGGTTCTTCAGCCAGGCGACGCCGGGTGCGTCAAGTGTGCCGATCGGGCCGTATTGCTCCTCATATTCGTGTTTCATCATGGCGTACTTCGCGGCATACCGTTTGTACGCGGCGATCGACTCCAGATCCTCCGGGTGTGTGTCGAGATACAGATGCAGCTCCCACAATGCGAACTTCGCACCCTGCAGTTTGAGCATGGCCGCTTCACGTTTGTTCATCGGCGGTCACCCGCCCCTGCGAAGGGCTTGTTCAGCGTCGGGAACAGTGTGCCTTCACGCAGCGCCTTGTCCGTGTCGTAGACGGTCGTGTCGGTCTGCATGGGAACGTATGCCATGGCGACGGCGAAGTCTGCGGGCAGTGCGGGCAGCCCCGGCTGCGGCATGGTCAGCGGCTGCGTCTGCGCGGGACGGACAGGTGTGCGCTGGCCGTAATAGTTTCTTGTCATGTCGTTCAAGACGACGCTCCTTTCCTCTGAATTTGGGGTAGTCCCACAGTCAGTATATGACGCGTCGTCCGGTTGTGACGATGGTTTTTAATGTGTGAATCCCTGAACAACGACAAGCAGATCCTTGAACAGCTGCGCCGGATGTTCAACGATGCGCTGGATAACCTGTCGAATGAGAACGGCAAAACCAATGCGCAGCGGGAAAGCAGCGGAACAGATGCGGATGCACTGCATGCTTCTTTTAATGGAAATTGACCGTGACGCATAAAACCGGGGCGTTAACTGCCCCGGCCTTTTTGTTGTATACCAAAACCACGCGTTTGACGCGTGGTTCGGTAAGAATTAAATAGTTGAACAAAAAAGAATCCCTTTATAGAATAGAAGTGCGGTCTGCCAACTGCACAAACTACAAAATAAAGGGAGGCATTCAATAT
>JAFSYM010000158.1 GCA_017450005.1 Clostridia bacterium | reverse complement strand
GCCGTAAAGATAAACGGTGGGCGCGTTCTCTGCAAGGATCGCGGCAATCATGTCCGTTACGGCTTGAACGCTTTTTTGAAGCTGCGCTTCTATCTGTTTTTCTCTGATCCCACGAAGAAAGGTCCCGCAATCCGCGCGGTAATGATAACTGTTCCCGTTTTTGTTCTCCCCGATCCGGGCAAAACCGTGACGTTCTAATATGTTTTGTGATTTCGCGTTCCGCTTGTTCGCGTATGCCTCAGCATAAAGAACATTCGGCGGAATAAAATCACAGATATATGCGAACGCCCTTCGCATCACGCCGCGGCCCTGATGTGCCTGTTTTATCTGCGCTTCTTCGATCATAAAGGTGGTTTCGTTCGTGTAATACTGCAGATAGCCGATCAGTGTTTCATCATTGAAAATCAAAACGATCTGGCGGTTTTTCTTTTGCATAGCGGGGCCGACAGCATCGCTCCACAGAGCGTAATCCTGCTCATAGGTGTTCCCCGTCGGGGCGATGACGCTCATGTTCTCATGTAGAACAGAGAATAATTGCGGCAGCCAGCGCTGAACTTCATTTTTATCCAACAATTGAAAGACGATCATTTATTTATCCCTCTTTTTCTGCAAGGTAGATCAGAAGTGTTTTATTGTCGCTGTCAGGGATAAACCTGATTTCTTCATTATTTTTACGGAGAAGGAATCCCACGATCCTGCCTCCGTAATAAATTGCCGCAAATGATACGTCCCTATGCTTTCGCGCTTCAAATGCCGTCGCCATAACGTCCCTTTTATGAAACCGGCGGTCATTTTCTCGGCAATACGCTCTCCAAATGGGAGTCATCTCTGACAATTGGCGTTTATTGTAGGGGTTGATCGCGATGATCTGGGTAGGGGTGCGAAGCTTTGAAATGGCGTCGTCTATTGCCTCTGCGGTTTCTCCGGGCGCAAGATGCTTGCGATAGATCAAAGGCTCCCCTGATCCCTTGTTGAGCCCGGTATCCTCATATCCCATCGCACGCCAAAAATCAACGCCCGTAACAGGATCCGGCGTCAACAATACGGTGCCGACGTTGTGTTTCGCAAACAACTGCTCAACGTGACCGTACAAAATCGTTCCGTATCCTTTTCTTCGGTGTTTCGGAACAATAAAAAACTCGTTCACCGATCCGTAATTAAACGGGATATCTACGAGCTTGCGGGAGTGTATGGAAAAATCAGAAAAACCTATCAACTCGCCTGCCGTGTGCATGGCGATTTGGAGATCGCGGCCGCTGCCGTCCTGCGGTTCCGATGTTGATGCGTATTCCCTGTCAAACAGAGCGCGCCAATACTTTTTTCCGTAAGGCGTTTCGCCGCGGTGTTTTAACCCCTGAATCTTATAATCGGGGAACAGTTTGCGGAGCTGAGAGAACAGTTCAGCGTTCAACTTCGTTATCTGCGTAAACAGAATTTCATTATCGGACAATCGTTCTTTCATTCTGTGTTGTTTATTGCTTGACGGATCTAATTGTGTGCAGACAATCATTTTACTTTTACTCTCCTTAAATAGAAAAATCGGCTCCGTTTATACGAAGCCGAGACCGTCTGCTATATAAATCTACCGGGCAGACAAAACGGCGTCGTATAACAGAATCATGGTTCTCGTCATTTTGTCCACCTCTCTCTCTTCTGAAATATGGTAATAGTTTACCATAGATTTCGGAATAAATCAATACAGAGATCATACTTTATTCGATAAAACCAGTCACGCTTTTGCGTCGTGATTTTAAAGGCTGAAAAAGCCAATTTATCAACATCTATTTTCGTTAAAATCGCATTGGTAATGATAATATACTACCGTCCACATTTTGACAATGAAAACCCGCGTAAAACAAGGGATCTCAGAGTCCAAAAGCGTGACAAAAATGCCGACTCAGATAACATTAAGAAAAGAAGCAAAAATAATCCAGAAATAAACACTAAAAATAGTTGCATAATTGTTTGACATGTGATATACTATTATCAGAACGGAGGTACAGCGTGTGGGACAGAAGGAAAAACTGATCGAACATCTGAAATCCAAACCGAAGGATTTCACATTCAATGACGCGGAAACACTTTTGGGATACTTTGATTATAAGCGTTCCAACAAGGGAAAAACCAGCGGCTCGCGTGTAATGTTTGTTTCCGATAACCACCCACCGATCATGCTGCACAAGCCTCACCCAAGAAAAGAATTGCTGGCTTATCAGATCAAGCAGTTGATCGACATTTTGGAACAGGAGGGATTACTTTGAACAATACGATGGAATATAAAGGCTACGTCGGCAGTGTGGAGTTTTCGGAGGAAGATTCACTTTTTTTCGGCAGAGTTTTAGGCATCCGCGCGCTCGTTTCCTATGAAGGCGAAAACGCACATGATCTTGTAGAAGATTTCCACGGCGCAGTCGATGATTATCTTGCCTTGTGCGAAGCGCAGGGAACCGAGCCGGAAAAGGCGTATAAGGGCAGCTTTAACGTGCGCATCTCTCCGGAGCTGCATAAGGCCGCCGTAATCGCCGCCCTGCGAGACCAGACGTCGCTGAACAGCTTCGTTGAAAACGCCATTGCAAACGCCGTCGGCGCGGCCGGATAAGATTCTTACACCGTTTCCGGTGGCAACATTTTGGCAACAAAAAATCGGATAGTCCAAATTCTTCGGATAATACAGGTATTCCGGATAACTCGTGCTAAAATCTCTAAACAAAATTGTTTAGAATCAGATTTGCAGGAGCGAATGGGAATAATCACATTCGCGTGTCCTGTGGACACAAAGCGAATGTGATTATTAGGAGAAAATACAGAGCGACACGAAGCGCTCCAAGCGAGTGACGCGACAATATTTTCGACCGCAAACCGATTTTCGCGTGTCCTGTGGACACAAAGCGAATGTGATTATTAGGAGAAAATACAGAGCAACACGAAGCGCTCCAAGCGAGTGTCGCGACAATATTTTCGACCGCAAACCGATTTCGCGTGTCCGGTGGACACAAAGCGAATGTGATAATATGAAAACAGGACTGCATTCCCGACATGGGTTTGCAGTCCTTGTTGTTTGTAGAACGTGTTTCGGTTTATCTTTCTTCGCGGAAGTACGACAGGCCGAGTGCGGCCGGAGGCTGGTTCTCACGTTTTTTGTGAATACTGGAGATGATCAGCACAATGATCGTTACGACATACGGGATGGCTTCGAGCAGGGCGCTTTGCGCGCTGGTCATGCGCACGCCGAAAACGCCGATGTAGTTATACAGCCAGTAGCACAAACCGAACAGGAAAGAGCCCCAGATCAGGTTGAGCGGACGCCAAATTGCAAAAATCACGAGTGCCACCGCGAGCCAGCCCAGCGCCTGAATACCGCCTGCGGCGCCGGTAGACCAGCCGCCGTAGTTGTAGTCCAAAATGTAATATGCGCCGCCGAGACCGGCAATGCCTGCGCCGACGGAGGTCGCAAGATACTTGTACTTGTTGACGTTGATACCGGCTGCGTCCGCTGTGGCAGGATTTTCGCCAACAGCGCGCAGATTGAGTCCGGTACGCGTGCGCTTGAGAAATATCGCAAGCACGATGGCGATCGCAATGGCAACGTACAACATAAAGCCGTGACCGAAGAACACTTCCTCGATGATTGTTGCGACCTTACCAGTCCCGAAATCAATCGGCATTCTTTTTGAAAACAGGCTGTTGGCAAATGTCGCCTTAACAGTGACAACACCTTCGGGAATGATGAACATACCGAAAAACTTGGCAAGACCGGAGCCGAAGATCGTCATGGCAAGACCGGTCACGTTCTGGTTTGCACGCAGCGTCGTCGTCAGCAAGCAGAACAACAGACCGGCAAGGAACGAGAAAAAGAACGCACAGAATACGGCAATGAATATAGAGAGAAATGCATTGGGCGTATCTGTGTTCATTTCGTACAGGTACGTACAGCCGAATCCGAACGCGCCGCCGATGCACATGATACCGGGTGTGCCGAGATTCATGTTGCCGGACTTTTCGGTCAGCGTTTCGCCCATTGCGCCGAACATAATCACAACGCCGAACAGAATCGCACGTGTGATCCACGACAGAATTGTACTAAGCATCGCCTTCACGCTCCTTTCCCTGTTTGGCTTCTTTTGCGGATCGTTTGCGGAATACGAGTTTATAATTCAGGAAGAAAGCGCCGCCGATGATGCAGAACAGCACAATGCCGATCATGACGTTGCCGGCGCCGACCGCAAATGCCGGAAAGCTGTTGCCGAGCTGACCGGTGCCCTTTTCCAGGAATTGAATCAGGACGGCAATCAGAATCATACCAAGCGTATTGAAGTTGGCGAGCCATGCAACAATGATTGCCGTAAAGCCGTATCCGGTTGTCACGGTATGTACCGCTTCGGCAGAATACGCGATGTTGTGGTTTTGTGCTGCAACTGTCAGACCGCCGCAAAGACCGCAGATCGCGCCGGAAATCGCCATGGTGCGGATGATGACTTTCCGGACGTTGATACCGGCATAACGTGCGGTGTTGGCAGAATCACCGACGACGGCAATTTCATATCCCTGCTTCGTCTTTTTAAGGTAAAAGAACATCAATACGGCAAGTAAAACGAAAATGACGATGTTCCATCCGTAACTGTGCTCGAACAAAGACGGGAACCACGTTTCCTTGGGGAATGTCGGGAGTGCAGAAAGTTTGCCTTTCCACATGTTGTAGAAGTAGTCCATGATTTTCATGGCGACATAGTTCATCATCAGGGTGAAGAGTGTTTCGTTCGTCCCCCAGTATGCTTTGAATACTGCCGGAATGATACCCCAGATCGCGCCGCAGATCACACAGACCACGATCATCAGAGTCAGAAGAAGCGGTTTCGGCAGACTCCCGCCGAAATCATGCATAATGATTGCGGTGGCAAGACCGCCCATTATGATCTGACCTTCCGCGCCGATGTTCCAGAATTTCATTTTAAACGCAGGCGCAAGCGCAACGGAGATACAGAGTAGCTTGGCCGCATAGATCGCCGTGTCCCAGATCATAATACGCATACTGCGTTCATTGCCGGGAATGCCGAATGTGCCGTTCCACATCTGCGAAAAGGCTTTGCCGATGCTGACCTCGCCTTTTCCGACGATCAGAATGAAAATGCTGCAAATGACCAGCGCCGCCGCGAGCGATAAAGCGCGAACGGCCAATGCGCGCTTGGTAGAAGGAAGGCCGCGCTTGATGATGCGCACGAAGGGTTCACGTGCGTTATTCTTTCCCGAATCAGTCATGCTGCGCCTCCTTTTTCAGATTTGTCATTAACAGTCCGACTTCGGATTTGGTCGTGGAACGCGCATCGACGATGCCGTTTACTTTGCCGCCGCAAAGAACAAGAATCCGGTCGGAGATTTCGAGCAGTACGTCCAGATCCTCGCCGACATAGACGACCGCTACGCCTGCCTGCTTCTGCTCGTTGAGCAGATGATAAATCATATAGGACGTGTTTATGTCCAGTCCGCGAACGGCGTAAGCTGTCATCAAAACAGTCGGAGAAGCGGCGATCTCTCGGCCGACCAGGACTTTTTGTACGTTGCCGCCGGACAGCGCGCGCACCGGCGTGTCGATACCGGGCGTTACAACTTTCAGATCATCTTTGATCTTGATAGCGAGTTTACGCGGCTTTTTCGATTCGGCAAAGATGGATTTGCTCTCGTTATAATAGCGCAGCATCATGTTTTCCGTCATACCCATGGAACCGACCAGACCCATGCCCAGACGATCTTCCGGCACAAAGGAAAGCGCTACACCGAGATCGCGTATCTTTCGCGGAGATTTGCCGACAAGCTCTGTCGTCTTGCGGTCCTCCGGAGAATAATACAGGATACTGCTGCCCTGCTCGACGTTTTGCAATCCCGCAATCGCTTCCAGCAGCTCTTTCTGTCCGCAGCCGGAAATACCTGCGATGCCGAGAATTTCTCCGCTGTTGATTGTAAAGGAGATATTGTCAAGCACGGTTACGCCTTCGGCGCTTTTACAAGTTACGTTCTTTAAAACAATACGCGGTTCGGGATTGATCGGTTCGGGACGATCAATGTTCAACTCCACCTTTTGCCCGACCATCATTTCGGTCAGGGAGTTTTCTGTTGCATCACAAGTGTCCACCGTGCCGATATATTTTCCCTTGCGCAGAATCGTCACGCGGTCGGAGATTGACAGAACCTCGTGCAGTTTGTGCGTGATGATGATGACGGATTTTCCGTCCTCGCGCATATTGCGGATCACCTGAAACAGTTTGTCCGCTTCCTGCGGCGTCAGAACTGCCGTCGGCTCATCCAGAATCAGGAAATCGGCTCCGCGATACAACACCTTGACGATCTCGAGCGTCTGTTTCTGCGACACGGACATATCGTACACCTTTTGATGCACATCAAGATCGAAGCCGTATCTGTTGCATATTTCCTGCATTCGTGCCGCAACGGCTTTGAGATTGTATTTCTCCTTTGTATCCATTGCGAGCGCAACATTTTCAACCGCGCTGAATATGTCCACGAGTTTGAAATGCTGATGGATCATACCGATGCCGTATGTAAATGCATCCTTTGGCGAGCGGATGGATACCGGTTTGCCGCCGACAAGGATTTCGCCGGCATCCGGGAAATAAATACCGGAAAGCATATTCATCAGCGTCGTCTTGCCGCTTCCGTTCTCTCCCAGAAGCGCAAGAATCTCGCCGCGGTATACAGACAGATCCACGTCTTTGTTGGCGACGATTGAACCGAAGGTCTTTGTTATACCGCGCATTTCAATGGCGACTTGTCTATTCTGCTCCATAAAACCCTACCGAACCGAGCGATCGTTTCGTTCCTTTCACTGTATTGCCATATAAAGGGAAATGAAGGGAAGCCCGCAGGCTCCCCTTCTTAAGTTTTTGCTTTTATTCCGCGTCGTAGTCGGATGCGATCTCGTTGATGCCGTCGATGCGCAGATCGAAATACGGAGCCGAACGGATCGTGGACTCATCGTAGAACGAAACGCCGCCTTCGGTCTTGATCGCTTCTGCGCCGTTCATTTCGTACGCTTCGGTATAGGACGTGATATGCTTGCCGCCGACTGTGAAGTTCGCGCAGTCAAACACTTTGATGGAGCCGTCTTTGATGCCGGCGATCGCCTTGTCGACAGCTTCCTGCGTACCGGGTGCGCAAGCGGTGCCAAGCTCGGTAATCATAACAGCATCTTTGGCATAGCCTTCCGCCCAATCCTGCGGAACGGGCGTTCCGTCATAAACAGCTCTGAACAGCGTCTCGTAGTACGCTTCCCAGTTGTTGGAGGCAGAGGTCAGAACAACGTCGGGTGCCACATCGTTCATCGGAACGTTGTAGCCGACGGAGTAGCACATTGTGTTGGTGCCGGCAGCGTGCGCCTTCTGCACAGCAGCGGGAGCGCCGGTGGAGTCAGCATGCTGACCGATGATGACGCAGCCCTGTTCCATCAGGAATTCGCCGACAGCGGCTTCTCTTTCCTCACTGAACCAGGAGTTGGTGTACTTGACCGTCATCACGATGTTGGGCACAACGCTCTTGATGCCCAGATAGAACGCCGTATAGCCGGAAACCACTTCCGCATAGTTGAAAGCGCCGACGTAGCCGATCTTGATGTTTTCGCCGTCGTAGCTGTTCGGATAGTCCGTCGGATTCAGTTTGCCCGAATCCAGCAGGGACTGCAGCTTCAGACCTGCGACGATACCGGAAACATATCTGGACTCAAAGACCTTTGTGAATGCGTTGAAGTAGTTCGGCAGACCTGAACCGGCAGCCTTGTCGCCCGTCATGGAAACGAACGTGACGTCCGGATTCTGCTCGATGGCAGAGCCGAAGTTGAACTGATGACCGTAAGAGTTGGTGATGATCAGATCGCAGCCGCTGGCAATCAGATTGTTGGCGTTGGTTTCGACGGAATTGTCTTCCGGAACCTTTTTCTTGTACTCGATAGTAACAGTTTTGCCCTCAGCCTTGAGCGCTTCAGCGGCTTTTTCCATGCCGTTCATGTGCGCGAGCGTATAGCCCTCGGTCTCATCACCGACAAGGATCGCGCCGACCTTGATGCCTTCGTCGTTGGCAGCAGGCTCTTCGCCGCCGTCGCTCTTGCTGCCGCATGCCGCAAGACTGAGCACGAAAGCCAGCGCAAGAAGAATTGCAAGAATTTTTTTCATTTGATTTTCCTCCATTCTTTTTTATAGCAAAAAAAATTGCTCGGAATCAATGACGGAATACAATGGAGCCGTCGTCTCCCATGGACTCAACTACAGCGAGCGATTCGAGATGAATCCCGGTATCGCGCACCAGCTGTCCGCCCTCCTGAAAACCCTTCTCGATCACGATGCCCGCACCGACAGGCTGTGCGCCGGCAGAACGAACAAGTCCGATCAAGCCGAGCAGAGCTTGTCCTTTTGCAAGAAAATCGTCGATAATCAGTATTCTTTCGCCGGCGTGCAGAAATTCCTTGGACACAACAATATCGTACACTTTTCCGTGCGTAAAGGACTCTACGCGCGCTGTGTATACATCCGCTGCGATATTCTTGGTCTGTGTCTTTTTCGCAAAAACGACAGGCACGCCGAAGCGCTGGGCTGTGATGCAGGCAATCCCGATCCCGGACGCCTCGATCGTCAGGATTTTGTCGATCCCTTCTGCGGCAAATAAACGGTAAAACTCTTCGCCGATCTGTTCAAGCAGATGCACGTCGATCTGGTGGTTCAGAAAACTGTCAACCTTCAGAATATTTCCCGGAAAGACTTTTCCGTCCTTGCGGATGCGCTCCTCCAGCAGCAGCATAAACTACCACCCCTTCGACAAAAATCATGCATATTATACAATAGGTTGTGAAAAAAAGCAATACGGAAGTCTGTATTTTCGGAACAATTTATATGAAATTATGCGTCGCCCTTCTCTTTATGACGCTTTGCATTCAGTTCATCCAGCATTCTGTTATGTTCCGCGTCGGACATCGCATACTTCAGTGTCGGAATCGCAGACAGCGCCATGCCGATTGCCGGCGGAACGGAAACCAGGAAAAACATGGCGGCTGCGTATTTTCCTCCAGCATAGGTGGTGAAGTCAGCGCCCTTGATCAGCGCGTCGTTGAGGACGGCAATATTCTTTCCGGAAAATCCGACGAGGGCGAAAACACCGCCCTGGATCAGTGCGGCAATACCGGCAGACAGCTTTGTGATAAATGACTGTCCGGCAAAGAACACGCCGTCCGGACGCACACCGTTGTTGTATTCCTCATAGTCCACACAGTCAGCGATCATGACTGACTGCAGCACGTTCAGACCGCCCTGCGCCCAGGATGCGACAAAGAATACGACGCTGATCAGAACCGTCATCGGCCAGCTCAGCAGATTGCCGCCGGAGATTTTATAAATCAGGAAAATCAGCAGGAACGGAATCGTGCCGAACAGAGAATACACATTGTACAGCTTTTTCTTTTCGATTCTGGAAGCAAGTCCCGGTGTGACGCCGGACGAAACCAGCATACCGCCCATGATGCCGATAAACAGCAGAAGGACTTTGACGATGATGGCGATATTAAAACCGCCGTCTGCATTTGTAAGCGTGCCGGCAAGGTCATTATTAAAGAAGTAATACATGACCAGCGTCATGGCGACGATGGACAGGAGCTGAATCGGGCTTCTGAGCACGCCGGAAATGAGAAGCTGACGGAACGGTCTGCAGCGCCACATAGTTTGGAAATTTTCCTTCATCGTGTGCGGCTCGCCGTGCTGTGCGACGCGTTCATGTACACTGAGTCCTGCAAACTCGAACATGATGGTAGAGATCAGCGTCAGGATTACGGCTGTAAGGATATATGCCGCACGCAAGGAATGCGCGTTGTCCATTCCCTTCGCCAGGAAAATCCCCTGGAAGGAGGGTGCAATGAATGTAAACGCCATGCCGATTACGCCGACGGACGCAAAAATTCGCGCCAAAGAGAGCACTTTCGCACGGTCATTCTGATTTTCGGTCATCAGGCTGGTTACGCCCCACAACGGAATATCGCCGATGGTGTAGGTCATGCCCCAGAGAATATAGGACACTGCAGCCCACGCAATAATCAGAATCCGCGAGGACAGAGGAGCCAGCACCGATGAGCCTGTCTCGTCCGGCCATGCATACATGCCGTTGAGGAAAGGAAGAATCGTGGAGATCAGGATAACGGGCGGCACAAACATAAGATACGGTTTGCATTTGCCCCATTTTGTACGCGTCTTATCAACGATCGAGCCCATCATGGGATCGTTGATTGCATCCCAGACTCTTGCTACAGCGAAGATGATCGAGCATGCAATCGCCGGGATGAATATTACGCTCTGAAAATAGAACGTCAAACCTGTGGCGATAATGTTGTAAATGATGTTCTGTCCGGCAAGACCGACCAGATAACCGGTCAACTCGCCCTTGGAGTATGTTGTAGGGTTGATTGCTTTTTTTCTGCCCATAACCTGTGTTCCTTTCCGTTTGTATTGACGTGCGGGATATGGATACATATATTATATAGTCCGGGAATACATAATGCAAGTTTTTTTTCGACATTTTAATATTTTCGTCATTTTCTCTAAAAAAGATGACTGCACAATATTTTGAGGTCAGATACTTGAAATCTTCAAAGATATAGATTATAATATCATAAATATGAGTACAGGGAGTGGATCGAAATGCGGCTCGGTTATTATTCAAGCGGCAGATTTACGCAGCGTATACGCACTGTCTACAATGAGTCTGACGGCTTGCCCGCTGATCGAGTTCTGTGTGTTCATGCTTTCGGGACAGACAGCATCCTTGTCGGAACGGAATCCGGACTGTATCGTCTGGAAGAGGATCGGTTTGTTCCGGCGTTTGCCGAGACGATTACCTCGCCTGTTCATCGTATTCGTACTCTTGACGACGGGTCGCCGGTCATATTGGCTTTGAACAGCTTTTATGTAATTCGTGATGATGTTCTTGTGCTGCTGCGCACGATGGATGATCCCGTTGTGGATTTTTGCGATAAACGCGGATTGTACTGGTTTTTGACGGAGCGGGAGATTCTGAGCGTCGAAAAAGAGACCGGCGAAGTCTGGGTGCGCCGTTCACTTGAAGGCGGCAAAGGCCGATGTCTTGCGGTGTCCGATTCCGAAATCTATGTGGCGACAGATGCATTTATCAGCATCATCCACGGCAAGCGCCGCGAGTGGAAAAACATTGTTCCGCAGCTTTGCGATATGCCGGAGCATACCGCGCGTGCGCTCATGTTCGACAGCAACGGTTACCTTTGGATCGGTACGGACGACGGCGCCGTGATTTATGACAATATGAACGGCTGGTATACGCCGCGTGAGTTGCAGCAGCTTCCGCAAAATGCGGTTCATGCGATCACGACGGACGCGGCAGGCGGCGTTTGGTTCGCTTCTGATATCGGTCTTATCCATCTGCAGCGCGGTGCGCTCAAGTATTATTCGGCTGAGCGCTGGGTTCCGGATAACGATGTGCTTGACGTTGCGGTCGGCGCCGACGGAGAGACGGTTTACGCCGCAACGAACAAGGGGTTGTCTGTTCTCTCTGCTTGCGAGATGACGCTCGCCGACAAAGCCGCGTTTTATGAAGATACCATCGAACAGTATCATGTGCGCCGCGGATATATTGCCACGCGCAGTATCGCGGATTACGATATTACGAAGGGCGAGATCCATATTTCCGATAATGACGGGCTGTGGACTGCCTGCCATGTTGCGGCGGAGAGCTTCCGCTACGCCGTGACTGCCGATCCTTTGGCGCTCGAACGCGCCCGTCGGGGCATGCGCGCGATTCTGCTGCTGCAGCGCATTACGGGTATACCGGGCTTTACGGCCAGAGCGGTGCGCTATCCCGGCGAAAAGGGTTTCGGAAACGGCAACAAAGAATGGCATCCATCCCCTGACGGGAGCTGTGAATGGAAGGGCGAGACGTCCAGCGACGAGATGACGGGTCATTTCTTCGGCAGCTCCATCTATTATGATTTGTGCGCGACGGAAGACGAAAAACAGACGATCCGCGTTTCCCTGTGCGCGATTATGGATCATATCATCCGCAGCGGTTACCGCTTGATCGACGCGGACGGCGCGCCGACAACGTGGGCATGCTGGGACCCCATGCTGCTCAATCATGATGACAAGTGGATCTTTGAGCGCGGCGTAAATTCGCTGGAATTGCTGGCATTTCTGAAGGTCAGCTATCATATTTCCGGCGATGAAAAATACAACAGTCTCTACAAAGATTTTGTACGAAAATATCACTATCCGCTCAATGCCGCACGTCATAAAATCCGCGATGCGCACGTGTGCCATATCGACGACAATCTCGCGTTTCTCGCCCAGCTCACGCTGCTGCGTCTGGAAAGTGATCCGGCTGTCTGCAATTTGATCCTCTGCGGTATGGAGGATCACTGGCAGTATGAGCGTGTGGAGCGTCAGCCGCTGTTTTCCATTGTGCATGCGCTCTTCACGGGACGTGACGCCGATCTTGTTGAGGGTGTGCAGTCGCTTCGTGAGATGCCGCTGGATATGATCCACTATGCTATGGAAAACTCCAAACGCAAGGGGCTTGTGTACGATACCGAACAGGCGGATTGGAATGAACCGCCGCAGCTCGTCTGTCCCCTCCCCTATGACGAGCGAAACAATCACCGCCCTGACAACGGCGGGTTTGCGCTGGATGAGGAAAACTACGACCGTGCGCAGGAGCCGACCATGTTCCTGCTGCCCTACTGGACCGGACGATATTTCGGACTGCTGAAAGAAGCAGATGAACTTTAATAAAGGAGATCCTGATTATGACAAAAGCAGAGTATCAAAAATTCGCCGGTGTGTATGCGCTTATGCTCACACCCTACAACGATGACCTGACGGTCAACTATGACGCCTACGCTGAGTATACGGAGTTTCAGGCGGCTACCGGCGCCGGGCATCTGTTTGCCGTATGCGGCACGTCGGAGATGGCCGAGCTCACGCTTGATGAGCGTGAAAAACTCGCGAAACTGACCGTCAAGCATGCAAACGGCACGCCTGTTGTTGCCACGGCCAACATGGAGCCTTCCTGGTTTGCGCAGGTTGATGAGGTCAAGCGCATGTCGCAGACGGGCGTTGACGGACTTGTTTTTGTAACTAAGGGAATGCACGACGATCCTGAACGCCAGTTTACCTATCTGAGCGAATTGGCGCAGCATACCGAACTGCCGCTGCTGCTGTATGAATTCCCCGGCTGCCAGCCGCATAAAATGGAAGCAGACGTCTACAAGAGGCTGGTCGACACCGGACGTTTTGTCGGCATTAAAGACACGACCAGCAACATGAAGGATATCTGCGAAAAGATCGACGTGCAGGGCGATTCCAATATCCTGCAGGCCAATGTGCCGCTGCTGCTCGAGGCATGGAAGGCTGGTGCGCGCGGTGTGATGGCCACGCCGACTTCCTGCGGTGCGCAGTTGTTCCAGCGCATGTGGGAGGAATTTACCGCCGGAGATCTTGACGCGGCACACATCACGATCCAGTATATCAACCACCTGGACAATGCCATCGACAGCGGATTCAATGTTTCCGCCAAATATCTTGTGCAGCTGCAGGGCGTAGAAGGCATGAAGCCGATCAACCGCGGTCACCGCACACTGAGCGAACCGCGCATGCAGTCGCTTCGTACATACTATTACTGGGCCAAGGCCAACGGTCTTGCTTATTGATGCGCTACATTCGGCGTTGTAGATAATATTATCTGAGTAGGGAGTTTTGGGGTTGCCGATCCGACATCGCTTTACCCGCCTCTTATCTGTTGTTCTTTGCGCCGTTTTCGTTTCGATCACGGCGCTGATTCCTTGCAGCTGCCGGTATTCGGAAAGCGAGGCGCAATTGCTGCGCTGCACACAGGAAGCCGCCAGTGTGTGCTATATCGCAAAAGCGGCCGGCGGCGAAATGAGGGACATTATGCGTGTGTTGGCCGGATTTGAACCGGCGACGGATAAAACCGCTGAGCAACCCGGCCAGAACACGAAAAACAATGTGGCGATATCGCTCTTGCGCCTTCACCGAATGCTGCGAAACGCCTATTCGATTCGCTATACTTTTGAGCCTTACGGAAAAGACCCAGATGTTACTGAGCTTTGCCTTTGGGTAAAGCGGGTTTTCTCCGCAGAGGAAGAGTGTATGCACACCGGCATATTGCGCAACGATCGCACGCGCGCTGTGACAACTGTTGACGGAACCGGTGCAATGGGTATCGGATACGATTTCAATTTTTCGTTCGACACTTTTTCGGCCGCACCCGATCCCTGGCAGCGCAACTTCGGATTCTGCAAGCTGTATGATTCTGCTGCATTTCTGATCGGCGATTGGTACGAGACGATCCGCATCCCGTTCAGATACGGCAATAAGGACTGGATGATTCAAATCTGGAAGGGCATTTACAGCTGGAATATGATCGGTGGCGAAATTGGTATTTATAACAAACCGACAGATCGCCGGACTCCTTTTTACGACTGTGCCGCTGATCCGGATCGTCTGGAGATGTCGTTCATTGTTTCGCACGGCGAAGAGACTATCGTACGTACGCAGCATTCACTCTCCTGGTGGCAGACTACATTTACCGTGCATGAATCTGTCGCGCCTTCTTCCCTGACCATGTGTTTTGACATTGTTTTTCCAAACAGCGCGATGCTTCGTGCTTTTGCAGCTGCCTTGGCAGACAGTGCGCCGCAGGTTCAGGTGCAGCGATGCGGTCTGCGGCTGACTTGCTGCTGGCCGGGCGAATGAAGATTATGACTTTCAGAATGATAAAGGATATATGCCATGTCTGAAAAAAACTCGCTCCGACAGACCGGTATGCGCTGGCTTTTTTTGCCGGCGCTTGTGGTTTTGTTTCTTGTGCTGGTGATCTATGCTGTCAACGGTATTTTTCCTTTCGGAACCGACAGCATCGTGCACGACGACATGGGCCAGTGCAATGTGCCGATGCTGTATACACTGTGGGACGCCTTGCACGGTAACGGCAGCATTCTTTTGAATCTGCGTACAGCCGGCGGTATTTTTATCACCGGCGTTTTTGAGAATGCCTGCAGTCCGCTGAACATTCTGTTCTTTCTGATTTGTCCGCGGGACAAGCTGCTTGAGAGCATGTCTTTCTTTCTGCTCATCAAAATAGTTCTTGCAGCGATAACGTCCATGCTCCTCTTCTCGCGCAGATTTTCCGTCGGCCCGTTCTGGTGTACTGTACTGGCGGTCTGCTATGCCTTCAATCCTTTTTTGCTGCAATACTATTCCAATGCATCGTGGCTGGAAGTTGTGTGGATTGCACCGCTGATTCTGCTCGGTGCAGATCGGTTGATGCGGGGAAAGTCCGGCGTGCTGTATATTCTTTCGCTGACCTATTGTCTGATTGTTCAGCTATATACGGCGTATATGGTGTTGCTGTTTCTGTTCCTTGAAGGCGCGGCGTTTATTCTGCTGCTGGTTCCGAAAGAAAACCGCAAAAATACCGCCGTTCGCTTCGGTACTTCGTCTGTGCTGTCTGTTCTGCTCTCAGCGTTTTCCGCATTGCCCACGTATTTTTATATGACGGCAAGCTCCCGCTTCCAGACGACCAAGAGCTACTGGCAGGTGCTTCTGAGCGAGAACTCGAACCCGACTGCCAAGTTTGCGATGTCAACTGTGATGACTGCACTTGCCTTTTCGCTGGTTCTGATTGCATTACTGCACATTCGCAAACAAACGAAACAAGTTCTGTTCATTCTATTCAGCCTGTTTCTGATGCTTGTGCCGGTGGTGTTTGAAAATGTAAACCTGCTCTGGCATATGGGCAGTTACGTGAACTTTTCCATGCGGTTTGCGTTTTTACTGCAGCTGACGCTGCTCATGACCGCCGGTTATACGCTCGAACAGTTTCCGGGCGCTTTATTCCGCGGACGCAAAGCGGTCGGCGTGCTGTGCAGTGTTGCCGCGTGCGCGCTTTTTTCCGTCGGCGTCATCGTGATGCATGTGATTCATGATAAAACAAAAACAGCGTTTATTTCAAAACAGCTTTTGATTCCTTTCGCGGTAGTGTTTCTTGCGCTGTTCTGCGCATATTTTCTGCTGCTGAAATTCGGTATCCGGAAGTTGTCGTGTATTCTGATCGGCGCGTTTGTTGCTTTTGAGGGCGCATTCTTTTTCAGCCACGCGGTCAACTCCGGTTCCAACCGTACGTTTGAGTACAGCCTCGATTTTATCGAAGAGTGCGATTCAATTCATTCGGAACTGCCGTTGGATCGCAGCGAAATGGCGCGTGTCAAAAACATTGACGCGACGCTGAACACCAACTATCCCCTGATTGCGGACTATCCGTCCATGTCCAATTTTACACACACGATTCCGTCCGAAATCAAAAAAAGCATGCAAAAGCTCGGTTATTCTACCGTTTACACACGTATTCTGGATGCCGGCGGCACGTTTTTCACGGATGCGCTGCTCGGCGAGCGGTATGTGCTCTCGCTGGAAGAGCTGCCGCAGACGGACTACCGCTATATCGCGGATGCCGGCAGCTACCATGTGTATGAATCCCGGTATGCGCTGCCGTTCGGAACGGTTTGTTCCGCGTCCGTCATAAGCCCGGAAATCTTTGATAAATCGGCTTTTGCAGCCAATAATCAAATATGGCACAGCGTGCAGGACGAACAGGACGATTTGCTTGAGATTGTTCGCTATACAGAAAAAAAAGATCGGTATGCCGTCTCGTATGATTTTGATGTAACAGGCACGAAAGAGTTGTATATTGTCTGCGGCGGTTCTACGAAGCGCAAGAACATGCAGCTTCTTGTCAACGGAAAGATTGTGCCCGTGCCGTCGCTTGGCGAAGAAATGAATACGCGCTATACAACCCGGTTCAACAACAGCCTGCTCGATCTCGGCGAATTTTCCGATACGCATGTCACGGTGCGTGTTCTGCTTCTGAACGACACCATATCCATAAACAAGCTGAATACGAAGATTGCGCTACTGGACAAGCAGAAGCTGCGCGATTTTGTCGGCAGTGCAGCACAATCCGGCGTACATGTTTCTGCATCCGGTCGGTCCATTCAGGCCGAGGCGATCGCATCGCAGTCGGATCAGATGCTCTTCCTGCCGATCACATTTGACGACGGTTGGCGATGCACAGTCAACGGACAGCGTGTCACACCCGAACGCGCTGTCGGCGCGTTTACGGCGATTCCGCTTGAACCGGGACAAAACACAATTCAATTGCGGTTTTTCCCGAAGGGATTCGTTCCCGGCGTGTTCGTATCTTGCGCAGCCTTGATCGCCGCGGTTTTCTGGCTGATGCGGGAAACACGGTTGAAGCCTGCACTGTCAGACGGCAAGGCTGCATCTTGTGTACTCTGGATATACTTTGTTGCCGATATCGCGGCAGTCGCCGCAATCTATTTCATTCCGATGATCTGCCGCGTCATCACATTGATCACTTAGAGAGGAGGCGGTCGTAGATGTCAAAGATCAGTATTCTTGTCCCCTGCTTTAACGAAGAAGAAAACGTTGTTCCGATGAGCCGTGCGCTTACCGATGTGATGCGCAATTCTCTTGCTGAATATGAATATGAGATCGTGTTTATCGACAATCATTCGCAGGATCGCACGCGGGTGCTTTTAGAGGAAATCTGCCGCACAGACAAGCGTATCAAGGCGATATTCAACTGCCGCAACTTCGGACAGTTCAACTCACCGTATTACGGGATTTTGCAGTGTACGGGCGACTGCGTCATCGTGATTTGCGCCGATTTTCAGGACCCTGTCGAGTTGATTCCGCGTTTTGTGTCCGAATGGGAAAGCGGCTACAAAATTGTATGCGGCATTAAAACGGCAAGCCGGGAAAACAAGATTATGCGCTTAATGCGCACATGCTACTATAAATTGATCCGCAAGATGAGCAGCACCGAACAGATTGAACACTTCACCGGTTTTGGTCTGTATGACCGCAGTTTTGTCGAAGTCTTGCGCTCGCTGAACGACCCCACGCCTTTTTTGCGCGGCATTGTTGCGGAGCTCGGATACGCGCGTAAGGATATCCCCTATGAGCAGGCGAAACGTCGTGCCGGCAAAACGCATAACAATTTTTATACGCTCTATGACGCGGCTATGCTCAGTTTCACGTCCTATACAAAAATCGGGTTGCGCATGGCTTCATTCCTCGGCATGATTATTGCCTGCATCAGCGTGATCATCGGCATCGTCTATCTGATTCTCAAGCTCTGTAATTGGAATCAGTTTCCGATGGGCTCTGCACCCGCACTGATCGGGATGTTTTTCCTTGGCGCCATACAGTTGTTTTTTATCGGTTTTTTGGGGGAATATATTCTCAATATCAATACGCGCGTGATGAATCGTCCCCTGGTGATCGAAGAAAAAAGAATCAATTTTGAAACAGAAAAGGAGAATGACAATGGCAATCACACATCTGTACAATGAGAATTTCGCAGACTACATCCAAGGCTCCGAGCTTCCTGTTCTTGTCGATTTCTGGGCGACGTGGTGCGGCCCGTGCCGTATGGTCGCGCCGATCGTTGAGGAGATCTCGGACGAATTTGACGGCCGCCTGAACGTGTGCAAAGTGGACGTTGACGAAGCGGAAGAAGTGGCAATGCAGTTCGGCATTATGAGCATTCCGACGCTGATGATTTTTAAAGACGGCGCTGAGCAGGAACGGATCGTCGGCTATCGCAGCAAGGAAGATCTGTCTGCATTGGTCGAGAAATATCTTTAATGTAAAAAACCAAGTAGAGACAAACGCCCCTCGTCCGTGCGGATGAGGAGCGTTTTTTGTCGTGGCACCGCTTATTCGTTTTTCATTGCTTCCAAGGCGGAAATCTTCACAGCCTTATTGGCGGGATAGAATCCGGCAATCAGACCGATCAGCACAGAAAAAGTCATTCCAAACAAAAACAGCCAGAGCGGGATGATCGAAGTGCGTGTAGGTGATGTAAACATCGTCTCAAAAAACGTCTGTGATTCTTCCGTATATTCGTTCATTCCGGCTGCGACAAGGTTGATAATACAGGATATGATGAAACTGAGAACAGATCCGATCACACCGCCCAGAAGGCCGATTGCAGCAGACTCCATCAGGAACAATTTGCGGATATCGCGCACATAGCAGCCGATGGCCTTCATAATACCGATTTCTTTTGTGCGTTCCGATACGGACATAATCATTGTGTTGATAATGCCGATCGCAGCTACAAGCAGACTGACGGCGCCGATTCCACCGAGAATGAGCTGGATATTGGCCATCTCTTTCTCCGTGCTCTCGCGCATGGACGCCATACTGCTTGTCTGATACCCGATCTCATGAATCGCGTCTTCTACAGCGGTTACATTTTTGATGTCGTCCGCCATGACCGATACCGAAGAGATCAGGGAACCTTTCTGCTTGATGCCGAGCGCTTTATTGGTTTCCTTGACAATCCGCTGTAGATCGTCGGCACGCAGTACAAGCCCTTCTGTCGTTTCATATCCGGCGGAATAGTTTTCTTCCAGTTTTCCGCTGATGGTCAGCTCTTTTGTATAGACGACCTTTTCGTCCTCGTCGAGCGCCTGTAACGTGATTTTTTGTCCGACCAGCTTCTGATACGGGTCTGGCATCTCTTCCTGCGATTCTCCGTACAGATACTCATAATATTGGATCTGGTTGCGTCCCTCCGGCTTGCGGCTGTCGAGCAGTGTGTATTCAAAATACTGCCCCATGAGCGCCGTATCCATTCTGTCGGGTGCATGACCATCCTGTACGGTATAGCCGGCTTCGGATAGGATGTCGGGATCGATACCAACGAGATTCAGAAAGTCAACTCTGTATCGCTCGTTGTTGCCGCATACCACACGAAAGCGTAACTGCTCGTTGGTGCCGTATTTGGGGATTACGGTCTGAACATGCTCTGTGTTGCGAAAAGAGCGAACCGCTTCTTCATCCAATTTCATCTCAGTATTGCCGTTTTCACTGTATGCAAAGACGTCGATTTTTGTCAGGTCGCCCATTTCGCTGAGCCACGCTTCATTGGATGCATTCAGACCTACGCCGATGGAGAGCATCAGCAGAATCGAGCAGCAGCCGATCACAACGCCCAGCACCGAAAGAAATGTGCGCGCTTTACGCCGGAACAGGTTTTCCCGGCACATTCGCAGAAGATCAATTGTCTTCATGCGCATTCACCTCTTGCGTCGAACCCCAATCAAAGTCGATGGCGCTTTGCGTCTTTTTCTTCTTTTTTCGCAGAACAACGATCAAAACAATCACAATCACCGCCAGAGCTATCCCGCCGCAAAGTATCCAGATCCACGTATGCCCCGCGGACTCTTCCTGCGGCATATCCATCGGTTCGTCTTCCATATCAAACTCATTGTTCATGGGATCGGCCGAATACGGTACGTGCATTTCCAGCGTTTTTTCCTGCGTGAGTTCGTCCTCGTATTTGATTTTTACCGTCACCGTTCCGTTGCCCGGCTCGTTGGCGACAAAGAAAAAGTCTATGCTGCCGCTCTTGCCCGGTTCAAAATTGCCGAGGTTGAGCCGTGGCTGCTCGCAGAAAATCATGGAATCATCATAGATCAGTTCTGCTTCCACATTACTCACTTCGCTCTTGCTTTTATTGACATAAGGCAAAGAGACGGAAATCTCTTCTCCCTGCATGCCAATCACTTCGGTATCCGGCATCGAGACGGTAAAGCGGTCGGGGATATAAATCGGAATGGATAACTTTTCGGCTGTAGATGCATCGGAGCGCGTGCCTGCATCGACAAACTCATACCGGAAGGAGATGTCGATTTTGGCGCCGTCCGGACTGGCATTCGCCGCAACACGCATCGGAATTTGCTGCGATAAGCTGCTTCCGGCGGCGAGTTTCTTATAAAAATATGTATTGGATGCGGACGTAATCGTGATCCCGTCTCCGGTTTCCACAGACATCACGATGTTTTCCGCAGCAAGTTTTTCACTTGTATTCGTGAATTGCAGCGACAGCGAAAACGTATCGCCGGCAGCAATCGTCCCGCCGTAATTGTAGGATGTAACGATAATATTGGGCGTTGCATTTGCCGTGCCGTTTTTTTCGGTCGTTTCCTGAGAGGCCGCAGGCGTAACGGCAAGAATCAGTTTTTCACTCGCCTCAGCCTGCACAAGTCCTTCGGGCGTATTGTAGCTGTACGCGTAACTTACGGATACGGATTGAGATGCCGCGGCGTCCTTGGTTACACGCAGTTTTACCTGCACGCTGCGCACACCGCTCGGACCGATTACGGGAACTACCTTGGAAGCGGAATTTTCAACCAGTACAAGTCCTTCGCTCGGCTCAAAAGACGCAAGACCGCTGCGAATGGATACGTCCCCGCTGTAATTATGAAAGACAACGGTCATGGTAAAGGAATCGCCGGCTTTTGGTTTGCGTGCAATGTCTTCGCGCGTGATCTTTATCAAAGGCGGATTCACAGCTTTGGCTGCTGCGGTAGTGGTCGCTTTTGTCGCGGGTTCGGTTGCAAGCGTTCCATGCGGCGCGGACGTTTCAGGTTGTGTGACTTGCGTTGTCAACGTCTGCTCTTCCGTATAGGGTTCATCATCCCATTCGTCCGCAAATGTGCTGAAAGATACGCTGACACACAGCAGGACACAAATCAATATCGTCAATGTTTGTTTAATGTTTGGCATGTTTTTCTTCCTCGTTTCTGTAGATATCATCAATCACTTCGCCGTCTTTGAGCGTAATGATACGGTCTGTGTATGCGGCAAGCTCGGGATTGTGCGTGACAAGAATCAGCGTTTCCCTGAATTGGCGCGCAAAACGCACCATCATATCCATGACTTCAACTGTTGTTTTAGAATCCAGATTGCCGGTCGGTTCGTCCGCAAAGACGATTCTCGGGTGCGCGACGAATGCCCGCGCAATGCCCGTACGCTGCTGTTGACCGCCCGACATCTGTGTCGGGTAATGCCGGATCCGATCCCCAAGGCCGACTTCACGCAGTACCGCGCGTGCAGCCTGCTGCCTCTTTGCTCTGTCCAATCCGTAGAACATCAAAGGCATAGCCACGTTTTCCTCGGCGGTAAGTGCAGGCAGCAGATTATAACCCTGAAACACAAATCCGATATTCCGCTGTCGGAAAGCGGCCATTTCGTTTTCGGACAGTTTTGTAATATCTGTGCCGTCGATCAGAATGCTGCCGAGGTTCGGCTTTTCCATACCGGCCAGCAAATTGAGCAGTGTACTTTTTCCGGAGCCTGATGCGCCGAAGATACAGCAGATTTCCCCTTCGTAGAACGTCAGGTTGATGTTGCGCAGCGCAATAACGCGCTCGTCCCCCATCGCATAGCCGCGGCAAAGACCGCAGACTTCAATGAGCTTCTTTTTTTCTTCTGCTTCGATCGTCGCTCCCTCCCATCGTTGTGTGTTGTTCTATTATAACTCTTTTCAGGAAAAAGTCAACAAGTCTTTTCAGGAAAAAGTCAACAAGACTGTTTTTTTGAAAATCGAAATAATAAAGCAAAAATTTTGCTGTAAAATCAAAGGAAATACTTGCAACCGTATACAAAATATGCTATGCTAATTTAAGGTATACTACAAAGTCATGTAGTATGGCAATACATTTACGGGAGGCAAATATGCAGTATATTGAATTTGATTCCTCGCGTCCGCTCGATTTGATACCGATGGGCAGAATTGCCATTGATTTTAATCCTGTGGACTACTTTAAGACGCTTGCGCAGAGCGATACGTTTAAAAAATATGTCGGCGGATCGCCGGCGAATATTGCTGTCGGACTTGCGCGGTTGGGCAAAAAAGTCGGTTTCATCGGCACAGTTTCGGACGACCGATTTGGCGACTACGTGACGGAGTTCTTTCAGAATGAGGGCATTGACACCTCCCATGTGACACGTGCAAAAAACGGTGAAAAAATCGGCCTGACGTTTACAGAAATTCTTTCTCCGACAGAAAGCAGCATTTTGATGTATCGCGACGGGATCGCCGATCTCATGCTGCACCCGGACGACGTGGATGAGGCCTATATCGCCTCTTCAAAAGCTCTGCTCATCAGCGGCACCGCCCTTTCGCAGAGTCCGTCGCGTGAAGCGTGCCTGAAAGCGATGTTCCTGGCCAAAAAAGTCGGGACGCGTATCGTGTTTGATATCGACTACCGACCGTATAATTGGAAGTGTGCCGACGAAATGGCGATCTATTATTCAATCGTTGCCGAAAACAGCGATATGATTATGGGCTCACGCGAGGAGTTCGATCTGACCGAAGCGATTACGGCGCCGGGCAGAACCGACCGCGAAACGGCTGACTACTGGCTCGGCAAGGGCAATAAAATCATTATCATCAAACACGGAAAAGTAGGTTCCACGGCATATACCGCCGACGGCAGCTATTCGATCAAGCCCTTCCCGGTGACGGCGCTCAAGTCCTTCGGCGGCGGCGACGGATACGGTTCGGCATTCCTGTACTCTCTGTTTGAGGGTAAGGATATCATGGATTGTCTGGAGATGGGCAGCGCATCCGCTTCGATGCTCGTTGCCGCGCACGGCTGCTCGCTGTTCATGCCGACAGTCGAAGAAATCGAAAAGTTCATCCGCGAGGAGAAGGCACAGTACGGCGAAATGGTCGCCAGAGGTTGAGGTGACGCAGATGTTTGGTTATCCTGAATTTATTGATGGCAAAAAGATTCTTTCCGAGAAAGACAGCGATATGCTCATGGACATCGCCGTCTATCAGTTGAAAGCGGGAGAATCGCGCACGTTTGAAAGCGATACAATGGAAACGGCTGTCCTGCTTGTCAGCGGCGCTGTCACTTTCGACTGGAACAGCGAGACGGCGCAGGTTTCCCGATCCGGACTCTTTACAGAAGGGCCTTCCGTTCTGCATGTGTGCAAGGGCGTTAAGATCACGGTTACGGCAGACGCGGACAGCGAGATCCTTGTGCAGAGCACGGACAACGAGCGCGATTTTGACGCAAAGCTCTATCGTCCCGACGATTGTGTTTACTCCACATCCTGTGAGGGCAAGTGGGACAATACGGCAGTACGCGACGTCGTGACTGTATTTGACTACAGCATTGCGCCGTATTCCAACATGGTGCTCGGCGAGGTTTACGCACGCCAGGGCAGATGGTGGAGCTATACGCCGCATTGGCATCCGCAGCCCGAGGTATACTACTATAAATTTGACCGTCCCGAAGGGTTCGGCGCCTGCTTTATCGGCGAGACGGCTTATACCGTCAAGGACGGCAGCGTCGGCTGCTTCAAGGGCGGCTTTACGCACGCGCAGGTTACGGCGCCCGGATACCCGATGTACAACGTGTGGATGATTCGTCACCTGCCGGGTGATCCCTGGGACAAGACACGTATCGTCGACGAGCGGTATGCGTGGCTCGACGAAGAATAAGAATATAGGAGGTTTCTATGAAAGATACGACACCTACGATCCGCATGACGGCGGGTGAAGCGATCGTTCGCTACCTCGACAATCAATACGTCGCTATTGAAAAGAACGGCAAGATTACGGAAAGCAAGTTTGTGGAATACTTCTATGCCGTGTTCGGCCACGGGTGTGTGCTCGGCGTGGGCGAAGCGCTCTCGCAGGCGGAGCATTCCATCTGTGTGATGCAGGGCAAGAACGAACAAGGTATGGCGCAGGCGGCAACTGCCTACGCCAAAATGAACGACAGGCTGAAGATCATTCCCTGCATGTCCTCGATCGGTCCCGGTGCCGCCAATATGGTAACGGCTGCCGCAACCGCAACGGTCAACAACATTCCGCTTCTTCTGTTTATGGGCGACACGTTCGCGTCCCGTCAGCCTGATCCTGTGCTCCAGCAGATGGAGCAGCCGCAGGATCTGACTGTGACGACAAACGATGCGTTCAAGGCTGTCACGCGCTTTTTCGACCGCATCACGCGTCCCGAAATGGTGATGACAAGCCTGACGAACGCCATGCGCGTTTTAACCGATCCTGCACATACCGGCGCTGCCGCAATTGCACTGTGTCAAGACGTGCAGGGAGAAAGCTACGACTATCCGGAGAGCTTTTTCCGCAAGCGCGTGCATTTCATTGCGCGGCGTCTGCCCGTTTCTTATGATATTGAACAGGCGGTAAACGCCATTCAGAACGCGAAGAAACCGCTGCTGATTGTCGGCGGCGGCGTTCGTTACAGCTTTGCGGGTGAAACGGTTGCGGATTTCTGCGACAAGCACAACATTCCCTTTGCCGAAACGCAGGCGGGCAAAAGCGCACTCCCCTCTTCGCATCCGCTCAATCTCGGCGGTATCGGCGCAACGGGCAATGCTGCCGCCAACACAATTGCAGACGGCGCCGATCTCATCATCGGCGTCGGTACGCGTTTTACCGATTTCACCACTTCTTCCAAGTGGCTGTACTCCGGCGCGCAGGTCGTTTCGATCAACGCATCCGATTTCCACGCATCAAAGCTTGATTCCATTGCCGTGCGCGCAGATGCGCTCGAAGGCGTTCGTGCACTGGACGCTGCGCTCGGTGATTATAAGAGCGAATACACAACCGAGATTAGCGCGGCGAAAGAACTCTGGGCGAAAGAGATGGCCAGACTTTGTTCTGTTGAATACACCGGCGAAGACTTTGTACCGGAAAACAAGGCGCGTCGTGCCGATGCGCTTGAAGCATTCCGCAAGGCCACGGGCGGTGTTATCTGCCAGACGGCTGCAATCGGTCTGATTCGCGAAATCATTCCGGACGACGCCGTAATTGTCGGCGCATCCGGTTCTCTGCCCGGCTGTCTGCAGCGCATGTGGACGACCGACGCGATCGGCTCGTACAATATGGAATACGGCTATTCCTGCATGGGCTACGAGATCGCCGGCGCTTTCGGCTCCAAGCTCGCCTGCCCTGACAGAGAAGTTTACGCTATGGCCGGCGACGGCAGCTACAATATGCTCCATTCCGAAATGCTCACTGCCGTGCAGGAGGGCAAAAAGATCAACGTTCTGCTGTTTGACAATGCGTCCTTCGGCTGCATCAACAACCTGCAGATGGGTCAGGGTGTGGATGCGCTGTGCACGGAAATGCGCTACCGTGACGGTGACCAGCCGATTCGTGCCGGAGAATTCATGCACGTGGATTATGCCATGTGCGCCAAGGGATACGGCTTTGTCACGTATACCGCCAGAACGATGGAGGAACTTCGCGCGGCGCTCGAGGACAGTCTCAAGCAGACCAGGAGCGTACTCATTGACATCAAGACGCTGCCCAAAACCATGACCGACGGCTATGGCAGCTGGTGGAACGTCGGCTGCTCCGATGTTCCGCGCACTGACGGCGGCAAAGCCGCGCTGAACGAACGTACGGCGCATTTGAAAGAGGCCAGAAAATACTAAACATAGAGAGGTAAATTATGGACGCTAACAAAATCAAACTCGGTATAGCCCCAATCGGCTGGACAAACGATGATATGCCCGATCTCGGCGGAGAGATCACGTTCGAGCAGTGCGTTTCCGAAATGGCGCTTGCGGGTTATGCCGGATGCGAAATCGGCAACAAGTATCCGAAAGACGTGGATACGCTGCTTGACAAGCTGAACATCCGCGGTCTGCAGATTGCCAACCGCTGGTTTTCCGCATTCCTGCTGACCAAGCCTTTTGCCGAAGTTGAGGCGGATTTCCGCGAGAACTGCGTTTTCCTGCAGGCAGTCGGCGCAAAGCGCATTGGCGTGTCGGAGCAGAGCTACTCCATTCAGGGACAGATGGAAACGCCTGTTTTTGAAAAGAAATACGTCATGAATGACGAGGAATGGAACACCTTTAATACCGGCCTTTCCAAGCTCGGCGTGATTGCCAAAGAATACGGCATTACAATGACTTATCATCATCACATGGGCACGGTGGTGCAGACAGCCGCCGAGATCGACCGCATGATGGACGGCACCGACCCCGAAAGCGTATTCCTCCTGTTTGACTCCGGCCATCTTGCCTATTGCGGCGAGGATTATATGGCTGTGCTGAAAAAGTACGCAAGCCGTATCAAGCATGTGCATCTGAAGGACGTACGTCCGGCCGTTGTGCAGCAGGTCAAGGACGAGCATCTTTCGTTCCTCAAAGGCGTTCGTATGGGCGCGTTCACAGTCCCCGGCGACGGCGCGATTGATTTTGCGCCGATTTTCGACGTGTTGGACAAGGCGGGATACGAAGGATGGCTGCTTGTTGAAGCCGAGCAGGATCCTGCAATCGCCAATCCTTTCGCCTATGCTGTCAAGGCGAGAGAGTATATCCGCAAAACTGCAAATCTTTGAGAGGTGCTGAATATGGAAATCCTGAAGTATTTTACCAACAATGAATTCTGCGAATCCGCCGCAACCGAGTTTTACGAGGTCTATAACCCCAGCACGGGCGAGCTGATTGCAAAGTCTCCGAAGATGCCGCTGGAGGAAGTACAGGCGGTCATCAACAACGCTGCCGAAGCGTACAAAACGTGGAGCCGCGTTCCGGTCATCAAGCGCGTACAGATTCTTTACAAAGTGCGCGAGAAACTTGTAGAGCACATGGATGAGCTGACGTATCTGTGCGCGAAAGAGCACGGAAAAGTCTGGGCAGAAGCACAGGGCGATATTCTCAAGGCCAAGGAAGGCACAGAGCTCGCCTGCAATCTGCCGACTCTTATGCAAGGGGACTCCCTGATGGACGCTTCCACCGGCTACGATACAGTGACTTACCGTGAGTCTTTGGGTGTGTTCGCCGGTATGGCTCCGTTTAATTTCCCGGCCATGATTCCGATGGGCTGGATGGCGCCGATGTGCATTGCCTGTGGAAATACGATCGTGCTCAAACTCGCCGGCGCTACGCCGCTTACAAGTCTGCGTATTGCCGAGCTGTACCGTGAAGCCGGACTTCCGGACGGCGTGCTCAATGTCATCACATGCGACCGCACAGTCAATAAGGAACTGCTGACCAACCCTACAATCAAGGGCGTGTCGTTTGTCGGTTCGACTTCCGTGGGCAAATACGTTTACAAAACGGCTGCCGAGGCCGGCAAGCGCGTACAGGCGCTGTGCGAGGCAAAGAACCATGCGCTGGTACTCGAAGACGCTGCAATCGACAGAACGGCTGCCGGTATCGTCAACGCAGCTTACGGCTGCGCGGGCGAACGCTGTATGGCGCTGCCTGTTGTCGTGGCACAGGAGTCCATTGCCGATGAGCTTGTCGCAAAGATCAAGGAAATCGCGTCCAAGCTCGTTGTCGGCCCCGCCTACGAAAAGACTTCCAAGCTCGGTCCCGTTTACTCTGCCAAGCATAAGCAGAGCGTGATCGACTGGATCAACAAGGGCCTCGAAGAGGGCGCGGAGCTTGTGCTCGACGGCCGCAACGTGACGGTGCCCGGCTATGAAAACGGCTTCTATCTCGGCCCGACGATACTCGATAAAGTGACGCCCGAAATGACGGTCGGTACATTTGAGATCTTCGGACCCGTTCTGTGCATCAAGCGCGTGAAGACGTTTGAGGAAGGCCTTGCGCTGATGAATGCGAACCCCTTTGCCAACGGTTCCGTGATCTATACGCAGAACGGCTACTATGCCCGCGAGTTTACGCGCAACACCGACGGCGGCATGACCGGCGTCAACGTGGGTATCCCCGTTCCGGTCGGCGTATTCCCCTTCTGCGGTCACAAGAATTCTTTCTTCAGCGACCTGCATACGCTCGGCAAGGACGGCTTCCGCTTCTTCACCGAAACAAAGAGCGTCACAACACACTGGTTCGATGAGCATGAAATGAAGTCCACCAAGGTTTCGACTTGGGACGGAACAATCTGATCAACAGAAAGGAATAACAAATAATGATGAATGTTGGCATTATCGGCGCCGGCCGTATCGGCAAGGTGCACGGAGAATCCATTATGCGCTATGTCAAGGGCGCGACGGTCAAGGCGATTGCCGATCCGTTTATGAACGACGAAACAAAAGCATGGGCAAATGGGCTCGGCATTGCAGAAGTCTATACGGACTATCACAAGATCCTTGAGGACAAGGATATCGAAGCGGTTCTGATCTGCTCCTCCACCGATACACATTCCGCGATTTCCCTTGAAGCGATTGCGGCCGGAAAGTATATTTTCTGTGAAAAACCGATCGATCATGACGTATTCAAGATTCTGGAAGTCAAGAAGGCGCTTGAGAAAGCGGGCGTGAAGTATCAGGTCGGATTCAACCGCCGTTTTGACCACAACTTCAAGGGCGCAAGAGCCGCTGTTGAAGCCGGTAAAATCGGCACGCTGGACGTGCTGAAGATTTGCTCGCGCGACCCCGGCGCACCGCCCGTGGAATACGTCAAGGTTTCCGGCGGCATTTTCCTGGATATGACAATTCACGATTTTGATATGGTGCGTTTCATGTCCGGCGATGAGGTGGACGAAGTCTTTGCATACGGAGCTGTTCGTGTAGATCCTGCCATCGGAGAGGCCGGCGATATTGACACCGCTGTCATCTCCATGAAGCTGCAGAGCGGCGCGATTGCTGTGATCGACAACAGCCGCGAGGCAAGCTATGGCTATGATCAGCGCGTTGAGGCGTTCGGCCGCAAGGGACAGGTCGCTGTCTCCAACGACACTGAATCCACGGCGGTTATTTCCGATGCGGACGGCGTGCATGCCGAAAAGCCGCTGTACTTCTTCCTGCAGAGATACATGCAGGCGTATGTGGACGAAGTTTCCGAGTTTATTGACTGCATCGTCAACGACAAGGAAGTCACCGTCGGTATTGACTGCGGCCTGCAGTCTGTGCTCATCGGCCTTGCCGCAAAACGTTCTCTTGCCGAAAACAGACCCGTTAAGATTGCGGAGATTGCATCCGAATACGGCCTTTAATGAATGACGGCTGCCGCAACAGATTGCGGCAGCCTTTCTGAGAGGATCAGCTTATGGCTTGTAAGTCAAATTATTCTCTGATGCAGGATGCGCTTGAACACGGACAAGCTGTGCCTGCGTTCAACATTGACAATCTGGAATCGGCGCTCGCCGTTGCCGAAGTATTACAGGAAACCGGATCTCCTGTGATTGTCCAGACGATTCCGCGCACGCTCAACTACGGCGGCGTATCCACTTATCCCGCGCTGATGCGCGAATTGACGGCTGGTTGCGGCACGGATTATGCCATGCATCTCGACCACGGCAGCTCGCTGCAGCTTGCCGCAGAGTGTGTACGCGCCGGCTTTTCATCTGTGATGTACGACGGCAGCCTTCTCCCCTTTTCCGAAAACATTGCCAAAACCGGTGAAGTAACAGCGATGGCAATTCCGCTGGGTGTTTCTGTCGAGGGCGAGCTCGGTACAATCGGCGGCAAGGAGGAAGGCGACACGGATCTCGACGCCAGTTATACAAAGGTTGACGAGGCTGTGGAATTCGTCGAAAAGACGCACGTAACTTCTCTCGCGATCGGCGTCGGTACGGCCCACGGCGTATACAAGGGCACGCCGCATATCCGCGTCGACCGCATCCGGGAAATCCATGCGGCAACCGACGCGCAGCTTGTTCTGCATGGCGCATCCGGTCTTTCAGACGACGTGCTGCGCGATTGTATCGCGGCAGGTATCTGCAAAATCAATTTTGCGACCGAACTGCGTCAGGCCTACACCGCCGGCATCCGCAAGGCTCTTGCCGACGACCCGGATGTTTTTGATCCCAAGCTGTACATGCGCACGGCCATTGACGCAATCAAAGCGGTGCTGCGTCAAAAAATCGCGGTTTGCCGCGGAATTCAATTCTGAGGACGGGATAGTATGAAGTACGCATCCATTATCATGGGGCACATTTCCCTGGATTACAATACAGACCACCTGGACAATACGGTCGAGGTGATCGGCGGCGCAGTGACTTTTTCGTCTGCGTCCGCATACGCGCTCGGTCATCGTGTCGCAGCCTTCACTAAGGTCGCTCCAGCGGACCGCGATCGTCTGTCCGGTCTTGTGATTCCGCAGGAGGATGTATTCTGCCTGCCCGCAGATTCCTCCACGGTCATGAAAAACAAGTATTTTACAGCGGACAAGGAGCGCCGCAAGTGCGAAAACGTCAGTGTCGGCACGCCGTTCACTGTTGACGACATTCCGGATCTTGATGCGGCTATCTTTCATTTCGCCGGACTGATTTACGGAGATTTCAACAATGCCATGATCCGCAAGGCGGCGGAAAAATACGACGTTGCCGTGGATGTGCAGACACTTTTGCGCCACCGCCGCGACGACGGCAGCATGTACTTTGAGGACTGGGCGGACAAGAAAGAAATGCTCCCGTATATCCGCTATCTGAAGACAGACGCTGCGGAGGCGGAGATTCTGACCGGTACGGACGACCGCAAAAAGGCCGCGCAGATGCTGTTTGACTGGGGCGCAAAGGAAATATTGATTACGCACAATACAGAAGTTTTGGCGTTTGACGGCAAAGAATTCTTCACCTGTCCGATTCGCGCGCGCAATCTGAGCGGACGCACCGGCCGCGGCGATACGACGTTCGCCGCCTACTATTGTGAACGCCTGAATCAGGATGTGCCGACCGCGCTGCTGTATGCGACAGCGACCGTTTCCGCAAAGATGGAGAAGCCCGGTCCCTTCCGCGGCACCAGAGCGGACGTGGACGCCTATATCGACGAGTTGTATCCGGAGTACCGCTGAGATGGATTATCCGATTGAAATTGTCCGGTCGGATCGTACAACGGTTTCGATCGAGATCACGCGTGAGCTGACAGTGCGTGTGCGTGCGCCGAAAGGATTGCCGGATGCGGAGCTGCAATCCATCGTTGAAAAGCATGCGCAGTGGATCGAAAAACACATGGAGATCACGCGTCGCAGGAATGAAGCGCGAATGTCTTATGAGTTGACCGAAGAAGACGCCGAGCGGCTCAAGGCTTTGGCAAGACGTGTGATTCCGCCGAAAGTGGAGCACTATGCGCGGATCATGGGCGTGAAGCCCAAAAGCGTCAAGATCACGTCGGCACATTCGCGTTTCGGAAGCTGCAGCGGGCAGAACGGACTTTGTTTTTCTTATATCCTGATGCGGTATCCGGAAGAAGCGATTGATTATGTTGTCGTACACGAGCTGGCGCATATCAAGCATCACAATCACAGCAAGTCTTTTTATGCTTTGATCGGCAAATATATGCCGGACTATAAGAGAAGAGAAGCCATGCTTCGGGAGGATCAGTATTGATTTTCGATAAGAAATACGCTATTTTTGACATGGACGGCACACTGGTGGATTCCATGAAGTACTGGGATCATGTGTGCTGCGATTTTATTCGTGAACTGGGCATCTACGAAGACGGTCTGATGGAGACTGTCAATCCGATGACGCTCAACCAGATGGTCGACTACCTGAACGGCCGGTTCAATCTGACGCTTTCGGCAGAAACAATTATCGGCAGAATGCGTGAACTGATGCGCGTACACTATGAAAACGACGTGATTATCAAGCCCGGCGTCCTGCGTTTTCTGGATAGCCTGAAAGAACAGGGCGTGCCGATGTGCGTGGCGTCGACGACGCCGACAAACCTTGTTGAGCTGTGCCTTGACAGGCTGGATCTGAAAAAATACTTCTCGTTTGCTGTTTCCGCGGAAACCGTCGGCAAGGGCAAAACAGAACCGGATATCTATCTGTATGCCGCCGAGCGGCTTGGTGGAACGCCGGAAGAAACGATGGTATTTGAAGACGCTATGAAAGCAGGACAGACGGCCAAACGCGCCGGTTTCTCCGTGACTGCGGTCTACGATGAGACGAGCAAATCCGAATGGGATGCGTTCAAATCTTTTGCAGATTGTATTGTCGAGGACTGGCAGACAATCGATTGACCGTATCAAACGATGCACGCAATCAAAAAACCGCTCATCACGGAATTTTGTGGGACAAGAAAACGTCCCCTTGTTTGTCATCGCGAGCGCCTTTATGGCGCGCGGCAATCTGTTCTCCTTCTTGTTCATTTATGCACTACCGGGGTTACGGATCGCCACGTCGCTTCGCTCCTCGCGATGACACCGCTCTTTACCGACATCTGACCATCCCACAAAAAACCGTGATGAACCAAAAAAAATGCAACAAGCACGAACCGCCGCAAGAGGATCACTCCCCTGCGGCGGTTCTCTTATCCGTCAGAACTGTCGAGCATTTTCTGTATTTCTTCTTTGGTCAGAGGCCTGCACTCGCCAGGCGCTAATGCAGGATCAAGCAAAACAGTGCCGATCGATTCACGGTGAAGCTGAACGACCTGATTGCCGAGTGAGGCGAACATGCGCTTGACCTGGTGATACCGTCCCTCACGAAGCCGAACCGTCACGCATCGCGGATCATCCGAAAAGATAAGCACAGCGGACAAACATTTAGTCCCGTCACCGAGAACGAGCCCATCGGCAAAAGCCTGTATATAAGACTCCTGTGCGGGATCGCGCAGCGAAACGCGATACACCTTGTCAACATGCTTTTTCGGAGACAGGATGCGATGTGCAAACTCGCCGTCATTGGTTATCAATACAAAACCTGTCGTATCACGATCCAATCGCCCTGCCGGAAACAGATCGGGACGGCGCATCTGCGGCGGCAGCAAGTCGATGACCGTGCGGTCTCCGGGCGCGCTGGAAACGCTGACGACGCCCTGCGGCTTATTGAGCATGATATAGACAAACTGATCTGCTGTCACAACGACGCCGCGCACAGACACCGTGTCGCCCGGCACAACATGATGACCGGGATCTGTCACAACCGCATCATTGACGCGAACTTGTCGCCCGCGTATCAGCGTTTTGATCTCCTTGCGGCTGTCCGCGCTGCGATCAGACAGCCATTTATCCAGACGCTCGCTCATACGAACAGCAGTGATACCGCACGCCCGAAGAGCGACAGTATCGTTTGCAGAATCTTTGCCGGAAGGGGCATTTTCGGCAATTCCCCGGAATGAATACCGCCCGTCACAGTGCCTTCATCCATCATGACGCTTTCATCCTCGCAAACAGCAAAGCTCTCTATGGAAATCTCATTTTCTCCGAATTGCAAAACGGAATAGACAGGATTGTTGTACGGATAACCGGCTTCCGTATAGGCCGGAAGAATCTGCGGACTTGCCTTGCAGTTGCAGCCGGAACAGCAGCCGCCCTCCAGATATGTGATGCCGTCAATGGGTTTTGAACGGCTGTAACGGTGTGTATGACCGGACAGAACAAGATCGACGCCGTACTTTTTAAACAGCGGCGCAAACACCTTTCGCAGATGCATAGGTCCTTCATCCGGCGTATCCTCGCAGCTGTACAGGCTGTGGTGCATCATCACCACGCGCCAGCGCGTATCCGGATATGCGCCGACTGCTTTTTCCAGTACAGCCTCCTGATCCAGGGAGAAAGAATTGTTGGAATCCAGAACGATAAACAAGACGTTTCCTTTTTCAAAATAATACGGTTCGTCGCCCAGAGAATGGACAGCGCTGCCGCCGAAACGGTTCGGATGCGCAAAGTGAAGATTCAGATACGGGAAATAAAACTCATGATTGCCGATCGTTGTCGCAATCGGCAGTGCGCGAAGTGCCTGCGGCGCAAGAAACAGCCGGAACTGCTGCTCAGAGAACCCGATCTCCGCCTGATCCCCTGCCGAAAGACATAAAGCAATTTCCGGGTGACTCTGCATCGCTTCGGTCAAGGTCGTATCCCAGCCGGCAACGTCGTGCAGCAGCACCTCTTTTTTGTGCCAGTCGCCCGATCGGCCGAGCTGCGCATCGGATACGAAAAGCGCGGTCAATGTATCGCCGGGCGTACGGACGGAATAGGTCTCGCTCCATGCGCCGTTTCTGAAATAGGAATAATAATATACTGTGTCCGGATGCAGATTGTCTGCTGTGACATGGCACTGCTTTCGGCCGACAACCGTCAAAGACTCCCGGACGGAAAGCGCATCCGCATCGATCAAAGTCTGCGAAGTGCCGAAACGAAACGCGCTCTTTGCGCCGATTTTTTCGAGCCAGGCAAAATCCAACTGCGTACTGTCTGAACCGGGTGAAACGGAAAGCACGGAACCGTCGGAAACCGCGGTGTCCCATTTTTGCGTCCAATCATCCATAGAAGCAGAAAAAGCAAATACCGAAAGACACAGCATTATTGCAGCGACGAGCACACAGCAACAAATCTTTTTATACCATCGCACATAATCACTTCCTTTACACGCAGTATATCACATTCTGTTGAATTATTCCAGAATTATTTCATATCTTCTTGTCAATAGCATAAGTAGTATGCTATAATCTCAAGAAGAAAGGAGTAATGCTTTATGAACTCTCCCCTGTATATCATCACCGGCGCGACCGGTCATATCGGCTATGCGCTGCTGAAAAAGATGGAGTCGCTGCCTGTGCGTATTCGGATTCTGATTCGCAAGGACACGCCGATTTTCGACGGCATTGACTGTGAAAAAGTCTATGGCGACGTCACTGACCCGGACTCGCTGGTGCGCGCATTCACCGGCGCAGACATCGTGTTTCATCTTGCGGGCATCATAGATATCAATGTCGGCAACGAAGACGCGATCTGGCGTGTGAATTTTGAAGGCACCAAAAACGTTGTCCGTGCCGCACAGAAATGCGGCGTGCGCAGAATCGTTTATGCCTCCAGCGTCGACGCATTCGATCCGCTCCCCGGCAATCAGCTTATGCGTGAGACGGACGACTTCGATCCCGATAAGCTGGACGGTACTTATGCAAAGACCAAAGCAGCTGCAACAAATTTTGTGCTGCATACGTGTCGAACAGAGAACCTCGACGCGGTCATTGTGTATCCCGGCGCCTGTATCGGCCCATATGATTTCAAGGTATCCAATGCCGGCGAGATGGTTCGCATGTTCATGCGCGGCAGTTTTCCAGTCTCTCTCGCGTTCGGGGCATACAACTTTGTGGATGTGCGCGACGTTGCGGACGGAATGATCGCAGCGGCAGAAAAAGGAAAATCCGGCGAGGGTTATATTCTTTGCGGCGAGCAGATCACCACGCACGGATTCATCAAAACCGTTGCAGAAGTCTGCGGTAAGAAATGTCCGAAGATCCGCATGAACAAAGGGATCGTTTCCCTGGCTGCGCCTGTGATGGAGGTCTATTATAAGCTCTCGCATACGACGCCGCTCTTTACGCGCTATACAATCCGCAAGCTCGTTTCCAACTGCAATTTTTCCATTGCCAAAGCCAAACGGGAGCTTGGCTATAACCCGATGTCCGTGCGGCAGTCCGTGCAGGATATGGTCGCGTGGATACGCGAGTATGAGGGAGATCAATGACACACAGAGAATTATTCGGCGACGCACGCTGGCTGATTGCGACGGACTGTCCGGATGCGGCGCTGTTCCGCAAGGATTTTTCGCTCCGCTCGATCTGTGATGCACAGATCACCATCTGCGGGCTCGGTTATTTCCGCCTGACGATCAACGGCAAACGCGTCGGGAACGATGAGTTCGTTCCGCCGGTTTCCGACTACCATGCGCGAAACGATATGATGCTCAGTTATCCGCTCAACGACCGGCAAAGTCATCGGATTTATGTGATGCGCTATGACATAGCCGACTATCTGCACGAAGGCGAAAATGTTATCGGCGTTGCGGTCGGCGGCGGTTTCTATCACCAGACAAAGCGGCTTGCCGAGGGAAACATGTCCTACGGTGACGTCAAGCTGTGCTTTTTGATCGAAACGGAAACCGACCGGATTGAATCCGATTCCGACGTGATATGCTCGCGCGGGTATTACCGCAGCATCAATCTGTTTCACGGCGAGGTACACGATTACACCGGTTTTGACCGCCACTGGGATAAGCCCGGGCATCGCCCTGCCGGATGGTCTCAAGCTGTATGTGTTTTGCCGCCGGAAAGCGAGTACTGCATTGCGGATTGCCCGACCGATAAAGTGGTCGAGATACTTCGGCCGGAGCTTGTCAAGAATCACGGGGACTATTCCGTTTACCGTGTCAGCCGCAATATCACAGGCTATCCGGTGATTCATTGTGATGCGCCGGGCGAATTGGTAGAGCTTGAATGTGCGGAAAATCTGTTTGAAGACGGCACGCTCAATAACCGATCCGTCGGGTTCGGCGAGCAGAGACAATGCGCGACCTTCTTCACGGATTGGGAACGCACATACAATCCGGAATTCACCTGGTTCGGCTTCCGCTATTTTTCGCTGACCAATAACGCGCGGCCTGTTGAGGTACGTGTAATCCATGCAGACGTGCCGGTTACGTCCTCTTTTGAGTGCAGCGATCCGCTGCTGAACTGGTACCATGACACGTTCATCAACACCCAGCAATGCAATATGCACGGCAGCATTCCGTCCGATTGTCCGCATCGTGAGCGTCTTGGCTATACCGGAGACGGACAGTTGACGTGCGACGCTGTCATGACACAGTTCGACGCCGCTTCCTTCTATCGCAAATGGATTAATGATATTCTTGACTGTCAGGATGCGTATACCGGACATGTGCAGCATACCGCACCGTTCGCGGGCGGCGGCGGCGGACCTGCCGGCTGGGGCGGCGCAATTATTTCCGTACCTTATGTTTATTTCCGGCATACGGGTGACATCGACTTTTTGCGCAAAATCTTCCCGCGTATGCAGAAGTTTGTAGGTTATATGGAGTCACACAGTGATGACGGTCTGATTGTCCGCGAAGAAAAAGACGGATGGTGTCTCGGCGAATGGTGTACGCCGGAAAAGGTACAGATTCCGGAACCGTTTGTCAATACGGCGCTGTACATTTTACTGCTGCGCCAGTTAAACGATCTCGCCATCGCACAGACAAAAGACTTATCCGGGTTGGAAACGCTAATTGATTTTCACGCGGACGCCCTGCGCAATGCGTATGAAATAGACGGCGTATTCTGCGGCGGCGTGCAGGGCGCGGATGCTTTCGCGCTCGATTGCGGCATCGGCGACGAACGTACAATGCAAAATCTTGTGCGTCGTTACACGCAGCTCGGCGAGTTTGACACAGGGATTTTCGGCACACCGATTCTTTTGCGCGTATTGTTTGAGAACGGTTACGAAGATTTGGCTTACACCCTGCTCTCCAACTGCAAGGAAGGTTCTTTTGACGCCATGCGCCGCGGCGGCGCGACAACGCTTTGGGAAAACTGGAACGGAGAAGCGTCGCACAATCATCCGATGTTCGGCGCTGCAACCGTATGTCTTTTCCGATATATCCTCGGAATCAAACAAACTCCTTGTGCAAACGGTATGCGTGGCTTCGTGATTTCGCCCGTATTCCCAAAGGGGCTGAATCATGCAGCCGGCCATATTACAACATCTGCGGGAAAACTGGCGGTACAGTGGAAACGGGAAGGCGATCACATAAACCTGCATGTGGATGTTTGCGAAGGCATTCATGCCGAACTGCGGTTAAAGAATCTGACAACGGAGCTTTCCGCAGGATCGAACGACTTCACCGTATCCCTTGAATAATGCCGTAAAGACAGCAGCTCCGGTCTTCCGGAGCTGCCATTTTTGTTTATCGTTCAATCGGGATGATGATCTGTGCATTGTCCCGCTCTTTTTCCAGATATCGTCCTTCACCGAAAATACGCGCTTTTGCCAAAATACGGTCGTCGTATACCGAGAGCACATACCCCTGTGTATCTGCGGTGCAGATGCCGTGATTGACGACGCTGATAGTCGGTACCGACAACGCTTTGAAAGCGCCGTGATCCTCGTATGTATACCGACTTGTGCCGTAATGCAGGTGGCCTGTGATAAAGATAACGTTTCTATAGCGCTCGAATACCTCACGCAGCGCGTCCGACTGCCAGCCGACAGAACCGCGCCAGCTTCCCCTGCCGAGCCACGTCTTCGGCAAACCGTTTGTGCGGTGCAGCGTCTGATGATTGATGATAAAAACCGGCTTGCCGTTTGCCTTATACAATTCTTCGTCGATCCAACGAAGCTGGCGTGTACCGATATAAGCGCCCTCAAACGTTGACGCATCCGATCCCATCAGCAGAAATGTATATCCGCGCATGCGCACTGTGTGGCAATGATGCGCATCACCTGACGGAATCCCGCCGGGTACGCTTGCGATGAAGCGGTTAAAGACATCCACCTGCCTGACGTAGTTCTTCAGCCGCACATCATGATTGCCCGGCACACACAAAAAATGCCGGAATGCGTTCGGACAGACGTCCCGCAGAATCTGCGACACCATACGGTATTCCGCCGCATCGCCGTTCTCCGCTATATCGCCTGCAAAAATCAGCGCATCCAATGGCGTGCACATATTCGCAAGATCCCTGCATGCCGCATAAAATTTCGCGCTGCGCACCGGAGAGAGTGTATAAATCTGCGGATCGCCCCAAACGGCAAACGTCAGGCGCGCCGAAGGATCCGGTTCAATTGGTGTGCTCGCGTCCGGCATGGGAACTTTGCCGCTGTCTATCCACTGCTGCAGCTCGCGCTGCATTTTAACAAATCGGTTCATACATTCGCCTCCGTTACGTGTTGTGCGGATAGTCCTGATTCGATTTGGAATACGGGTTTTTGTTCGGCTGCTGCGGCGTCGGGCTGTTTCCCGCACGGTTGGCAAGGCTCAGGATCAGCGTGACGAACAGCGCGTACAAAAACCAGATACCCAGGGCTATCCATACAAAGAACAACGGCCAGCCCATCCAGAAGTGAATCGCCAGCAGGATGATTGCCGCAACCGCCCATTCAAACCGAAAGAGCATGTTGAGCAGCAGACACAACAAAAAACCGTGTCCGCGGGCAGTTCTGCGCATACAGTGCACATCCTTTCAGAAAACTCTTTTCTTTTTCCGTGAAATCGTATATAATACTTTAAACAAAGAACGGAGTGATCAATATGAAAACAATCGGTATTATAGCGGCCATGGAGTCAGAGATGCAGGGCTTGGTTGCAAAAATGGAAAATGTGCAGGTGCATACGCATGCATCCCTCCCCTACTATTGCGGTACCTTGTGCGGCGCATCGGTTATCGTGTGCCTGTGCGGCGTCGGGAAAGTCAACGCAGCAATGCACACACAGATTCTGATCGACCGCTATGCGCCCGACTGCATCATTCAGAACGGTGTGGCCGGCAGTCTTTCAAATGAGGTTAGCTGCTTTGACATCGTGATCGGTAGCGAGCTGGTCTATCACGACATGCAGTCGTGGGTACTCGATCAATTTGAACCGCTGCAGCAAAGCTACCAGGCCGACGCGGAATTGGTTCGCATTGCATCCGAATCGATCCCGCAAGCGCACATCGGCCGCATCGCGACCGGCGACCAGTTTGTGTCCGAAGCGCAGCACAGAGCACGCATTGCACAGCAGACACATGCGCTTTGCACCGAAATGGAAGGCTGTGCCGTCGCGCATACGGCGACGCTGAACGAGGTGCCTTTCCTTGTGCTGCGCTCAATCTCCGATATGGCCGACGGCAGTGCGCAGGTGGACTTTCCGACTTTTGCGCAGAAAGCCGCCGATCGTGCCGTTGAGCTGCTCTTGCAGATGCTGCCGGCTCTGGCGCAATAACAGATTATCTCAAGCCTTCGACACGCGCGAGCATGTCGGTAAACATCTGATGATAGACAGAGATCGGCTGATTCAACCCCGCAGGCGAGCTGTGATCTCCGCGCAGGGTCGGCATAACATACCACACGCCGGGATGCGGCTTGACGTCGGGCGTATAATTTTCGTGCGGATCTTTTGTCGGGTACTGCGCCGATACAACGCTGACAAGGCCGTCGTTATCCTGCCAGGATTCGTCGATGGCGATGCCGCCGGGTGTAGTGCCGTGATAACCGCCGAGCAGAAGCGCGAGCGGATACAGCAGCGGCATGGTTTTCTTTTCCGGTACCATACCGCCTATACGCGTTCCGGCCTTTGTTGTGCTGTATGCATAGGAGAAGTAGTACACATTGTCCGCCATCCGGATTTGCGCATTGAGCTTTGCGGCGCCGTCCGGTGACAACTCGTAAAACGCGTGATCGTTTCCGGCGGTTTCGATTTTCTTCAGCGCATCGCTGATTTCTTCACTGCTTTTTGTTCCGGGAACAATACCGAACTGGTCAAGCATCAGATCCGGCATCACGGCAGAGCCTGTATTCATTTTCAGAATCTTAAACAGCAGGTCTACCAGCAAGTCGGTCGTGTTGTCGATGCCTGCGACGGAACCGAGCTCATCCACAATGCATGTCAGTGCGGAGCCGTTGTGCGGGGCGCAAATGGTCGTTACGCTGAAAACCCAATCCGATTTGCCGCCCTTGAACAGGCCGGAAACATCCTTGCCGGACGCTTTGCGCTCCGCTTCGTCACCATATGCAAGCAAAGACGTGAGCATGCGAATGGTTTCGCCGCCGAAGCTGTGGCTGATCAGATGAATTTTGACGCGCTGACCGTCGCTTGTTTTCTCGCCCCAGTCCGGCACAAGCGCTGTATCGTACGTGCGGCCGAATCTGGCGTGACCGTGGGCTTTGGCGTGCGCTTCGCCATAGTCCACCGTGGTACCGGTCAACTGCGCATACAGCTCGCATGTACGGTCCCATGTACTTGAAAAGGGGCCGACGGAGGGAGCATAGACTGTATATCCCTGTCCGCGCAGATAGTCCGGCAGACTTCCGGTTGTTGCGCCCCAATACTGCATATCCGCGATAGCGCGATCCTCCCCGAAACCGCCTAGACCGTGCACAAGCACGACCGGGTACTGAACAGGTTCATTGTTTTTAGGGGCAAAAAAGCCCTTAATCCCGCCGTATCGCGCCGGAAGCGAAATCAGCACAATCAGGATAACGGCGATCATAAATGTTGCGATAATCACTATCCAGATCGATCTGTTCTCACGACCATTCGATGTTTGTACCGTTTGGTCTGACATATTCTCACCGCCTTATCGGAATTCCTTGCCGCATATCTTTGCGCGCTTGCAAAGCATCGGCAAGCGGATTTCTTCGTTTTTACCGGGGCAAATATCATAAATGCCCAGTGTCGACAAGATATACCATGCAGCCGTTGTACCGTTGTCTTCGTCGCCGGGGAAACCGTCGTCCGCGTCGCTGAACGCTTCTTCGCACAGTTTCCTGACCCAATAGGCGGATTTATCGGTCTCGCCGAGCGCGGCGAAGAGATAGGGCAAATGAAAACTCGGCTGGTTGGAAATCGCGCATTGACCGAAATCGACCGCCGCCATCTCTGTCATTTCATGGATTTCGCACCCGTATCCGACCGTATTATACAGCGGCGGCGTGCAGAACAGCGCATCCAGTTTTTCAATCAGTTTTTCGCGCCCGCCGTAAAGCTGCGCAAGACCGTCCACGTCGTGCGGGACGGCAAACGAGGACTGCCATGCGCTGCCCTCTGTGTAGTCTCCGCCCCAGTCAAACGGATCGAACGGTTCTGTGAATTTGCCTTCTGTCGTGCGACCGCGCATAAAGCCGGTCGCGGGGTCGAATAAGTTACGGTAATTCAACGCCCGTTTGCGGTATTCCTTTTCTATTTCTGCTTTGCCCAGAACATGCGCGACCTGCGCGATGCAGAAATCACCGTAGGCGGCATCGAGCGTCAGGTTGACGCTGTCGCGTGCATACAAATCTTTCGGAACATAGCCGTATTTCACATACGCCACCGCGCCGTTTCTGCCCAGATCTTCGTTCGGCGCGTCCTGATTGGCGTGCTTGAGCATGCCTTCAAACGCCGTTTCCAGCAGTTCGCCGCCGATGATCCCCTTGACAGCGGCGTCCGCGATCACTGCGTCAATCAGTGTGCTTGGCATGCATCCGCGCTCGCCGATCGAAGGCCACCGGGGCAGCCAGCCGCCGTCACGATAGTCGGCAATAAAACCTTCAAGCATCCGCGCATACTCCTGCGGCGCAATCCGCGCAAGAAACGGATATTCCGTACGGTACGTGTCCCAGAATCCGTTGTCTGTATAGCGCAGCCCTTCGCGCACACTGCCGTCAAACGGACAGTAGTGCACAGCCTTTCCGCCGGATAATTCATACGCCTTGTGCGGGAACAGTCCGGTGCGGTACATACAGGAGTAGAACGTGCGCATCTGCTTTTCGTCTACCGGCTCGATCTCAATACGAGAGAGATATTCTTCCCACGTTTCTTCCGCGTTTTGCCGCATCTGATCAAACGAAATGCCGTCGCACTCGCTGCAAAGATTCTCCATGGCCTGCTTGAAGCTGATATACGAAGAAGCCGCGTCGATTCCGAAAGCCTGTTCCCGGAATGCCAGATGCAAGTGGTCATCCGCAATTTGCGTCTGCTGCGGATCGATCGCCGCGCTGAAGCGAAGGACAAGATATGTTTTGAATTTTTCGTGGAAATCTCCGCGCGCGCCGTCGCACGTTACGAGCGCGAGGTTGCGGTCATAATCTACCGCAAAAGTATAATTGCCGTAAACCGGAAATACAGAGAAAACCGGCGTTCGACCCTGCGGATAGTGAAGACGCATTTTGCACACACGAACGCCCGGCGACAGTTCAAAGTCTGTTCTCGCGCGTAAAAAGTGCAGTTTCATATATGCGGGCGTCAGAACAGCGTCGGCCGGACGATAGCCGGACCAGGCTCTTTGCGCTGTGTCGCGAATAACGTCGGTCTGCGGCGTAAACAGAAATGCGCCGTAATCTCCGATCCACGGACTCGGCTGGTGCGTCAGTCGCACGCCCTCCAGACTGTGCGAGGCCGGATGATAGAACCAGCCGCCCTTGTCTTCGGTCTGCGGCGCATAGCCGGCCATCGCAAACGGGAGCTGCACCAGCGGCAAAGTATTCCCGTTTGAAAAACGATGCTCGGAAAATGTGCCTTGCTTGATATTCACGTACTGTAAATAATGCATGGTGCATCACTCCTTCTATCTGCATTGTATCACAACGTTTTGCGGATGTAAATAAACAGGTACTTTACAATCTGTAAATTATTTGTTAAAATACTATCGAAAAGGGGGGTTCAACATGAACAAACCGACAAATGCAATTCAATTATACACACTTCGCGACCACATCAAAAAGGCCGAGGATTTTGACAAGACGCTCGCACGTCTGCACAAACTGGGCGTTCGGGATGTACAGATCTCCGCAATCGGTGATTTTTCCGCCGAAATCCAGGGCGAGATCCTGCGCAAGTACGACATGCATGTGTGCGTTACACACAAGAATTTTGACTGGCTGACGCAGTCTCCGCTTGAGGCTGTGGAGCATCACCGGCAGATCGGGTGCGATGCGATCGGCATCGGCGCCGCGCCGGCAGAAGCGCGCGGCAACACCGGAAATGTGCGCGCGTTCCTCGAGAAGGCACAGAAAGCTGCCGGCGTTTTCAAGCAGAACGGTATGCAGTTTCACTATCACAATCACGCCTTTGAGTTCGTTCGTCTGGACGATCATCGCGACAGTATGATGGATCTGATGCTGCGAGAGACAGATCCGGAATTGTTCTATTTTATTCCGGACGTTGCCTGGATGCATTACGCGGGTGTCGATCCGGCGGAATACCTGTACAAAATGCGCGGCAGAGTGAAGGTCGTGCACTTCAAGGATTACATTTTCGACAAGGACGGTTACCGCAGATTTGTTTCGCTCGGTCAAGGCGTCGTCAATCTGAAAGACTGCTACGACGCTGTGTGCGAGCTGGGCATTCCGTATATCGCGTACGAGCAGGACTGCGACTGGACTGACGGTGACCCGTTCCGATCCACGGAGGAATCCTGGGCGTTTCTTCAGAGCTTATAAGAGTGGGCCTCCGATCTATTGATTCAATCAAAACGGCAAACGCCGCGAGATCTGTGTATGCAGATTTCGCGGCGTTACACGTTAAAACTCAACTTTCAATGTCTGAATCTGGAACGGTTTGTAGGTCAAACGGATCGCGCATCCGTCCGGCTGCAAAGCCTCGCACTCTTTCTCCAGCAGATTTGTCACGAACGCACGGCGGATCGGGCGGTCAAATGTCAGTGTGCAGTCCGTCCTGCGGTTCCATGTTTCAAATGTGCGCACAATGATGCTGTCGCTGTCCTCGGCTTTCTTGACCGTTTCGATGATGATGTTATCACAATCGGCGGAAACTGCGCTGAATACAGGCGGCAGCATACCGTCATGCGCGTCTGCACGCACGGCAAACAGCGGATCATTGAGCATATAGCCGTGCTGTACCACTGCGCTTGTCTGCACAGCGCCTTCGTGCGGATACAGCGCGTAGGTGACATAATGCATTTCGCGATCCTGTTCGGGATTCGGATCGGTTGCGCAGCGCAGAATCGACGGGCGGATTCGTCCGTTCTTGATATTCCAGCCGTATTTGCAGTCGTTGAGCACGGACAAACCGAAACTGTTGTCCGACAGATCCGCCCACTTGTGCCCGCACACTTCAAACTGCGCATAATCCCACGTTGTATTATTATGCGTCGTGCGCTCTAAATTGCCGAATTGGATATCATAGGTTGCGCGCGACGTATTGACGTCGACGGGATAATCCGCTTTGAGCAGAATATTCTTTTCGTGCCAGTCGATCACATACCGCACGTCCACGCGGTCAAGGGCACTGTAAAAAATGAAGTCCTGTGTAATGGTAGAATTCCGGAACGGACGTTTAACGCGCAGAATCGTGCGCAGAGGTCCGTCTTCAATGACGACACACGAATCAACAGTATCGATAATCCAATACTTCTCATCGTAATATACTTTTACGTCCCACGCTTCATACACATTCGGACGATCTTCATAGGCAATCAGGCGATTGATCACCTCGCCCTGCGGAACTGTCTCTCGCCCGCTCTTCTTGTGATACAGGCTTGTCATGTTGCAGCTCTCGTCAAACGCAACGCGAAGAAACGGCGTTTCAAAGCACAGATTGTCGGACAGAATCTCCGGTTCTGCCGCACACGGTGTTCCGGTGCGAATATAGAATGCCTTGAACCCCTTTGCGGGCACGTCTGATGCATAAAAGAACAGCTTGTTGTCATATGTGATCTGATAGGGCACTTCATTGCCTTCAGCATCCGTCAGAATAAACACATCTGCCGTCGGCAACTCAGTCTCGACGAAATCCGTGCGGGCAAATCCGAGTGTGTTGAAAACAACCACTGAATCCGCAGCAAGCGAAATTGCGCCGACCAATACATCTGTTGCATATTCACGCATCCGTTTTCCGGATGCAAGAACTTCTTCGTATTGTGCACGGCTGTCTTCATACACGGGAGCGATCGAAGAACCGGGAATGATGTCGTGGAATTGATTGAGAAGAATCAGTTTCCAGTCTGCAAGAAGTTCTTCCTGCGGGTATGCAAGACCGGTCAGCGCGTGCGCCGTCGCAAGCAGCGTCTCACAGTCATGCATCAGCCATTCACACTTGCGGTTATAACGCTTGTTACGCGCCTGCGAAGTCAGCGTGCCGCGGTGGAACTCCAGATACAGCTCACCGAACCATTTCGGCAGACGCGCGTTGCCGTCAACTTCTTGCGCAAGCTGCGCAAAGAAATCGGAAGCGAACTCCGGAACCGTCTGCGGACAGCCCTCAATGCCCTCGTGCATACGCCGCCCGCTCTCGAGCATGCTGCGCTCCGGTCCGCCGCCGCCGTCGCCGTGGCCGTAGCAGCACAGCCAGTGCTCCGTCAGATCCTTATTCGCATACCGGCGCCAACCGTTTATCATATAATCCGGATTGAGATCAGCCGTGTATGTCGTCTGAAATCCGTTCTGCACGTCGCGCTCGCACATACTCGGTATAAAGTGCGAGAGTATTTCCGTACCGTCAATACCGCGCCACATAAACGTGTCGAACGGCAGACGATCCATTTCACTCCAGGAGATTTTGGTCGTCATGAAGTAGTCGATTTCCGCAAGTTTCATAATCTGCGGCAATGCGGCCGAATAACCGAAAACATCAGGCAGCCACATAATGTGCGTTTGCGTGCCGAACTCATCCAGGAAGAAGCGTTTGCCGACCAGGAACTGACGCACAAGCGATTCGCCGGAGATCACATTGGTATCCGATTCGACCCACATCGAGCCTTCCGGTTCCCAGCGTCCCTCGCGCACAAGCGCGCGAATGCGTTCATACAGCGGCGGATAATCCTGCTTGACAAAGTCATATAACTGTGCCTGCGGCGACATAAACTTGTATTCCGGGTATTCCTCCATCAGCGCGGTTACGGTTGCGAAAGAACGCGCCGCTTTGTCACACGTTTGGCGAATGCGCCACTTCCACGCGGTGTCGATATGCGTGTGACCGATGGCGGAAACCTTTACGGGATCAATTACGCCGTAAAGATTCTCATGCAGATATGCGCTCGCTTTCCGTGCGGATGCATGGAAAACTTCTGTGTCCGCAGTGGAGAGCTCCAAAAGATTCGCAGCCGCATTGAGCGCCTTGATAATATGAACACGCGGCAAATCGTCCGTGCCGAACTGATGCGCGGCAAGAAGCGGAACGGAAAAATCATAATACAGATCACGCGCAATGGTATCGCGTGTGCGCAGATAGGCGTGCAGTTTGGCCTGCCCGCAGTAATCGTGGTCGTCGCAGTAGGCATTTAACGCGATTTCGTACGTCTCTCCGCCCTGCGCGCAGTGCGTAAGGACTGCGTAAGTATGATTCTCATCCATGCCCTGGCGGATCTCGCCGTTGACAAACAGGATAAACTGAAAGCTGCGTGAATCATAGCCGCTGTCCGGCTGGGGATTGATCGAGTATACGACTTCTCTGCCGCGAAACGCTTCGGGGATCGTTACGCTCTGGCGGAACCAGCAGTACTGCTCACGATAGCCCCAGTATTCCTCATCGCCGAATGGACGCCATTGGCCTGCATCCATCTGATCGTACCGGTACTGTCCGTCACGAAACAGAAACCCGCCGACCCGAACACTCTGGTCAAAAACGCGGGACGCAATATCCCTGCACAGACGTTCTATCCGGCGGTACAGCATCTTGCGTTCTGAATTCTTATCCTGAAAAGGAATATCAAAATGTGCCATACTGTTTCTCCTTTCACTGTCTGTTATCATGTTACACATAAATCCGGATCAAGTCAATATCAAACTTGACATTTTCCAAAAAACTCAATTTTCGTTGAATGAGAAAATAATAGTTGAAATATGGTGAAACGTCGATTATACTGTATGGTGGATTTATTTAAAGGGGTGTAATTATGAAAAAAACAGTACGCTTTCTCGCATTGACACTGGTTGTCGTTCTTGCTTTCGGCGCGATGAGCGCCTGCGGCAAAACGCCTGCCGAAGAACCTGAAACGACAGTGATTTCAACGGCTGCAGCCGAAGAAGACGTGACCGCCGCCGAAACGACAATGCCCGTCGAAACAACAACGGAAGCCGAAGAAACGCAGACGGAAGCCGCGACACAGGAAGTCACCGAAGCTGCCGAAGAAACCGAGGCGGCCGAGGAAAAGGCGCCGCAGACCAAGGAAGAAATCGTCAAGCTGTACAACGACGCCGCAAACAAGGTCAAGTCCGGCAGCAAAGCGATCGTCAGCAATTATACGCTCAACACACAGACGAGCGACGCGACCATCAGTAACAAGATGCTGCAGAATATTGCCAACAAGCTGATTGCCGCCAACATGGGCTATGACAAGAAAAAGGCCAATGTGACGTATACATCTGCCGAAGATAAGCGCAAGGAGTTCCCTGTGCGCGGTGAGAATTGGACGAGCAAGCTGACTGCGGCCGATCTTTCCAAGGCGACCTGCACGGAGAAGGACGGCGTTTATACCGTTACGCTTGAGCTCCTTCCCGATACCACGCCGAACATCAAGGCCGGTCAGGGTCATGCCGGAAAAGCATTGTCCATCATTACGAAAGAGTCCATCGTGGAAGGTGCCGGCTCGCTTGGCATGAGCGTCATTGAGGAAGACAGCATTAAGCTGACTTTCAAAAACTGCAAAATCACGGCCAAGATTGACAAAGCAACCGGCCAGCTTCTTTCCGCCAACTATTATCAGGATTGGACGCTTGCGCTGACGGCGCTGGGTATCGACGTTGCCGTTTCGTTCGGCAGCGAGGATGATTACTCCATCCGCTGGTAAATTCTTAATCCTTCTGACCTGTCCGATGCGGGCAGGTCTTTTTTGTATACCAAAACCACGCGTTTGACGCGTGGTTCGGTAAGAATTAAATAGTTGAACAAAAAAGAATCCCTTTATAGAATAGAAGTGCGGTCTGCCAACTGCACAAACTACAAAATAAAGGGAGGCATTCAATATGG
>JAFSYM010000157.1 GCA_017450005.1 Clostridia bacterium | reverse complement strand
AACAGATGTAATATCCTTTTCCAAGGCGGTTCGCGCACACTGGGGAATCGAAAATTCTTTGCATTGGTGTCTGGATGTCGTTTTTGATGAAGATCATATCCGTATGCGAAAAGATAACTCTGCTGAAAATATGGCCGTTGTACGGCATATCGTTTTGAATGTCCTTAAAAACTACCCAACTTCAAAGAAAATGAGTCTTTCCCGCAAGCGTCAGAAATGCGAGTATGACCACGATTTCCTCGCCGACGTCCTTTCTTTCGCTGCGAATAATTTTCATGCGTGAGCCGTGTATAATATATGTTTCACCCTTGACTTTCCTGACGGAAGACTGTACAATATTCCTGACTTGAAAGAAAGGGAGGATTGCTTATGCTCTCCATGCCGGAATATCTCGAACACATCGCGTCTACACGTGACGCGCGTATGCAATGGTGGCGTGAGGCACGCTTCGGCGTGTTTGTACACTATGGTCTGTATGCGCAGATCGGCCGCAACGAATGGGTACAGGCTTGCGAAAACATTCCCGCGAGCGAATACGAACAGCTTGCCGAAACCTTTGCGCCGAAAGAGGGCTGCTGCCGCGAATGGGCTGCCATGGCCAAAGCTGCCGGTGCAAAATACATGGTCCTGACGACACGTCACCACGAGGGCTTCAGCCTGTGGGACTCCAAGGTCAACCCCTTCAACAGCGTCAACTACGGCCCGCACCGCGACATCGTGAAGGAATTTGTCGAGGCGTGCCGCGAGTATGATCTGAAGATCGGCTTCTACTCCTCGCTCATGGACTGGCACCATCCCGACGGCGGTCGCTGTGCCTATGACAATGACGCACGGAAACGATTCACGAAGTACATCCGCGATCTGAACAAAGAGCTGCTGACAAACTACGGCAGAATCGACATTCTGTGGTACGATGTCTCCTGCCCGATGCGCCACTGGGAAGGCTGGGATTCGCTCGAACGCAACCAATATCTGCGCTCTTTGCAGCCGCACATCATCATCAACGACCGCAGCTGTATCCCGGAGGACTTCGGCACGCCGGAGGAACACATCACGCCGGCCGACCACGATTGGGAGGCATGCATGACCTTCAACGGTATCAGCTGGGGCTATGTGGATTCAGCGCAGGCAGCGCCGTACAGCTACACCCCGCAGCGCATTCTCGGCATGCTGCAGACCTGTTGTGAACGCGGCGGCAATCTGCTGCTGAACTTCGGCCCAATGCCGGACGGCTCCGTACCGCAGGAAGCGGTCGAACCGCTGACAAAGGTCGGACAGTGGCTGGCTGTCAACGGCGAGGCCGTCTACGGCAAGCTTGAAAAGACAGTCGGCAATCAGAACCAGGCCAACGGCGTCTCCCGCTCCTCGACCAAAGGGAACACCGTCTACATGTGGAACAAGATCTGGTCACCGTATAAGGGGCAGATGATCCTTGGCGGCTTTGAGAACGCGCCGAGTAAAGTGTCACTGATGGACGGCACGCCGATTGCATTCGAGCACAAGGGCGCACGGATTCTGCTGAAAAATGTGCCGCAGGAAAACCCCGATCCGATCCTGCATGTGCCGATCGTCAAGATCGAATTCGACGAAGCGCCGAAATACCGTTTCGCTTCGTATCTGCCGCAGCTGCACGAGGGTCGTCCTGCGGATACCGAGATTCTCTGAACGTATGATCGCCGATCTGTACGACTACGACGGAACAATTTGTCCCGGCGACACCGGTTCCGCTTTCTGGCTGTTTTGCCTTGTGCGGCGGCCGTATATCCTTGTCTTTCTGCCATTTCAGTTGATCGGCGGACTGTGTTATCTGCTCGGCGTCTGCGATTTTCTCGCGCGCCGATGCAGCATACACTGCTATATGCGCGCGCTGAACGCCGAAAAACTGGCCGAACGATTTGCGCAGAAGCGCGTTCAAAAGACGTTTGCTTATTTTCAGAAGCGCGATCCGGACAGGCCGGTTGTCGTCTGCTCCGCTTCGCCGGATTTCCTGCTGCGGCCGATCTGTCAAAAGCTCGGCGTCACACGGCTTGTCGCCACGGACGTCGACCCGAAAACCGGCGTCGTGCGCGGCAAGGTCTGCAAGGGCAAAGAAAAAGTCCGCCGCCTGCGTGAAGCCTGCGCGGACTGTACGTTTGAAAGTGTCTATTCCGATTCCCTGCGCCACGACGTGCATATCCTGCGGCTGGGCCAAACTGCCTACCGCGTCATAAACGGCGAACCGCGGGAAATTCAGATCTGAGTTTGCTCATAGGGCGAATCGCCGATTCGCGCACGGACGAACTGCTCGAACCACAACAGAGCTTGCGCCCTCTCTTCCGCAGGCAGCAGATCATACAAGTGCAGCAGACGCACCTGCTCGTGTGTGAGCATCTCCGAAGATGCCGACTTCGTAAGCGTATCGACCGGAACGCCGAAAAATCGTGACATCGTACGCAAAACGTCGCCGGACGGCAAATGTCCTCTGCGCCAGTATCCGAGATTGCCCGTGCTCAAGCCCATGATTTTCAGCGCTGCCGACACAGACAGCTTTCGCTCCGCGCAAAGAGCCTGCAGCGTTTCATAAAACATACCGTCACTCCTTACAGTTTTTGTTCAGTATACCATAGGGCAATCGGAAACGCAAATCAAAAACGTAACCTCAAAAGAAATTGCAGAAACAAAACTGCAGTTTCTTTTTTTATCATATCGTGTCGTGTTTACGTTTCTTCTTCATCTATTTCTTTTATGGCGCGCAAATTATTGCGTACGCTTCTACTGCGTCGCACTTTTTCTTGAATTGATGCCTCTTTCGCACTCTGCTACCGCTGTTCTTTCTCGCCTTTTTTCTTTTCTGGCACGCAAATTTTTGCGCACGCTATGACTGCGTTGCATGTTTCACGCATCCAAGCGAATGCCGCATTCTGCTGTTGCTGCTCTGTTTCGTCTTTTTTCTTTTTCGGCACGCAAATTTTTGCGCACGTTATGACTGCATTGCATGTTCCTCGCAATCAAGCGAATGCCGCACTCAGCTGTCGCCGCTGTGTCTCGCTTCTTTTTTCTTATCCGGCACGCAAATTTTTGCGTACGCTATGACTGCACCGAATATACCTCGTATCCAAGCGAATACCGTACTCTGCTGTTGCTGCTCTGTTCCGTCTTTTTTCTTTTCCGGCACGCAATTTTTTGCGCACGTTATGACTGCGTTGCATCTTCCTCGCAATCAGGCGAATACCGTACTCTGCTGTTGCCGCTCTGTTCCATCTTTTTTCTTATCCGGCACGCAAATTTTTGCGCACGCTATGACTGCGTTGCATATTTCTCGCATCCAAGCGAATGCCGCATTCTGCTGTTGCTGCTCTGTTCAGTCTTTTTTCTTTTTCGGCACGCAAATTTTTGCGCACGTTATGACTGCGTTGCATGTTCCTCGCAATCAAGCGAATGCCGCACTCTGCTGTCGCCGCTGTGTCTCGCTTCTTTTTTCTTATCCGGCACGCAAATTTTTGCGTACGCTTCTACTGCGTCGCACTTTTTCTTGAATTGATGCCTCTTTCGCACTCTGCTACCGCTGTTCTTTCTCGCCTTTTTTCTTATCCGGAACGCAAATTTTTGCGCATGTTATGACTGCGTTGCATATTTCTCGCATCCAAGCGAATGCCGCACTCTGCTGTCGCCGCTGTGTCTCGCTTCTTTTTTCTTATTCGGAACGCAAATTTTTGCGCACGCTATGACTGCATTGCTTGTTTCTCGCATCAAAGAGAATACCGAGCTCTGTTTCCGCTGCTCCCTTTCGTCTTATTTCTTCACACATATTTTTCGTGCCGTTGTCAGACTCTCTTCTTGACGATCGCGGCAACCATCAGCCATCTATTACATTGGTTTAATCCGTTTTCCATTCTTTGCTAACGTATAATTCAGACAAACAACAGTCCCGTTTGACACGAAATTATTCTGTCAAACGAGACTGCTTTAGATTCCGTATTCTATCTTGTCATGTGTGAGGAAACCCCAATTCTCTTACTGCAAAGAAATCCGAATCTGACTATTGTTCCAGAAGCTACCTTCATAAATCAGCGTCAGTTCCGGGTCGTTGATCGGTTCTTCAAACGGGATTGTTCCGGTGATCGAGCCGCCCGGAGCCAACTCTCCAGAACTGAGACTTGTATCGCGGTCTGACGTCCAGAACGTCATATCCGTGATCACGCCTTGACTGTTCTGCATTTTGAAGTCGAACGGATTATACGGCTTGGACGATGTTCCTTCGTTTTTTATGGTAACTTCAACCACAACGTACTCGTGTCCGTTTTTCGGACGATTCCAATCGTCGCCATTTACATGCGTAACTTTATTGACAACCACGCTTGCGCCGTCAAGTTCAACAATATCCCCTATCTTATAATCCGATTTTTCAGAATCGGTCGTTTCTACCTGCTTTTCAGCAGTTTTCGTCCCACCTTTGGAGTTGTCACCGGAACCGCCGGACACAGAACCAATAATTCCTCCCGCTATGATAAGAACAACCAGCCAAAACCATACTCTCTTATATATTGGCTTTTTGTTCTTTGCACCACATGAAGGACACGTCTTTGCGTTCTTTGCAATCAAGGCACCGCACGATTTACACGGTTTCATGTTTGCGTTCCCCTGCGGTGTTTGCTGGATACCGTTTTCATTCTGATTGTTTTCCATACATTTCTCTCCTTTTCATAATCTGTGATATAAGGGACACAATAATTTTACTGCATTTTGCAGTAAAAGTCAATACTGCATTTTGCAGTATTGTAAACTCAATCTGAGGTGATTACAATACTGTACAAACGCATCCGTGAGCTGCGCGAAGATCATGATATGACACAGCGCGAATTATCTGAATTGTTAATGTGTTCTCAACAAGTCTACAGTAACTACGAATTGGGGCAACGCGATATACCGACAGACGTACTCCGTCGATTGTCGCTCTATTACGGCGTTTCCACAGACTACCTTTTGGAACTGACCGACAACCCGCAACGTTTTTAATATTCTCTGCAAAGGCAGCCCGCCGGACGGCAGGCTGTTCATTTATCATAGTTTTACCGCAGCTTTTTAAATGGATAACCCCACCTTGATTTTACGGATAGTTCGTGGTATAGTTTGGTTAGAATCTGTCAGAGGTGAGTCTATGCGCACGAAAGAAGAACGGGCGGTGCGGGAGATCGCGCGGCGCGAGCGGCAGTTGACGAAACCGCGCGGCAAGTGGTACTTTCCGTACCTGCTGCTGATTATTGCGCTGGTCTACGTCACGGACGAGATCGCATCCCAGATCGGTACGCTGATGAAAACCGAAATTGCCAACGATATGCTCTCACGTTTCGGGCAGTCGTCCGTGGGTGCGCTCGACATTCTCTCCATGATCTCGGTGCCGTTCCTGGCACTGGGGATTGTGTACAAGCCCCTGTCCGACCGATTCGGCCGCAAGCCGTTTCTCGTGCTGAACACATTCGGCATGGCGGCGGGGCTGCTGATCGTGTACCTTTCGCGCAGCATTCCGGCATACGTCCTCGGCGCATGCGTGATCCAGTTCTTTGTGCCGCACGATATGCAGGCGGTCTATATCATGGAGGTCTCGCCGGATAGACACCGCGCGAAGATTTACTCCGCTGTCAAGTGCGTGGCGATGCTCGGCGTGATGGTGATTCCACTGCTGCGGCATCTGCTGATGCACGCAACTGCACAGTGGCGGCGCGTATACCTGATCCCCGCGATTGTCGGCGTTGTGACGGCATTCGCCGCACTGCTGCTGGCCAAAGAGACGGACGCGTTCAACCGTTCGCGCATCCATTTTCTGCGCGGCGAAACGGAAGAAAACGGCACCGTCGCACAGGGCGGCATTGTCCCCGCGCTGCGCTTCGTCTGGAAACACAGGCAGCTTCGCTGGCTGTTCATCGCCCTCGCCTGCTCGGAGACGGGCTATATGCTGACGATCGACTATGAAGTCATTATGACGTACGGCTATGCGGGACATTTCATGCGGGACGGTTTGTTTCCGACGCTGGAGAGCGCCGTGGAAAGCGCGGGTGTGCATGAGATCACGGCGGCGCTGTTTCTGTTCCCGGTCGGCTGCGCGCTCGGTCAGTTGATTCCCGGCTTTATCGCCGACCGTAAGAGCCGCAAGGCAGCGGCACTGTACGCGTCGCTGGCAAGCGTCGTACTGCTGCTGGGCTTTATGCTCGGCGCATCGTTCGGCGCGCCGCCTTACCTCGTCGGCTTTCTTGCCGGCGCGTGCATCGGCTCTTTCTGGTCGAACATCGACACCATCACCATGATGGCTGGCGAATCGGCGCCGACCGCACTGCGCTCATCCATTCTTGCGGCGGCAAACCTCGCCACGGGAATCGGCATCGGTGTTGCCTACGGCGTGACGCTGCCGCTGCTGACGATCCTTGGCAACGCGACGGCAGGCGTTGTGATTCTGTGCGCAGCGATACCGGGACTGGTCGCTGCATTCACGATCCTGGCAGCGAAAACGCACGACACACGCGGCGTTGATCTGAGCGCTGTCAAAGGAAATGAGTGGGATTCATAGCATTAAAGGAGATTTATTATGGCATCCGGTTTTCCGTATCTGTTGAATATCAACCACAAACAATCAAAGAAACCGCCTCTGCGTTTTCGCGGGGACGGTACGTTCCGTATTTTGCAGCTTTCCGACATTCATCTCGTCGACCCGGAGATGGACGACGACGAAGACCGCAGCATACCCTTGCTGAATGAAGCGCGTACACTCGAAGTGCTCGAAAGAAGCGCCGATCTGGTACAGCCGGATCTCGCCGTGCTGACCGGTGACGTCATCAGCGGCTACTGGGAGGAGATGACCTACGGTTATCTGTACAAGGTCATCCGCAAAATCGTGAACGTTTTTGAGACGCGCGGCATTCCGCTGGCGGTCACGTTCGGCAACCACGACAGCGAGCTGAACTTCCACCGCGAAATCCAGATGGCCATGTATCTGGAATACGACAAGCTTTACGGCACGCTCAACGCCAAGGACATGTACGGCTGCGGCAACTGCAATCTGCCGATTCTCTCGCGCGACGGGAGCGATCGCAAGAAATTCAACCTCTGGCTGTTCGATTCCGGCGACTATGTGCGCGACGAAAACGCGAAGATTCTGGAGGGATACGACTACGTGCACCCTGACCAGATCGCATGGTATGAAAAAACTGCCGCGGCGCTGCGTGCGGAAAACGGCGGTCTCCCTCTGCCCTCCATCGTATTCCAGCACATACCCGTGCAGCAGGAATATGACTTCATCCGCACAGCCGACGCGCCGATCGAAGGCGAAAGCGGCTACACGGACAGTGACGGGAAGTTCCATTACCTGGTCGGCGCAAAAAGCGGACGTTTGCGCGAGGCGCCCTGTCCGCCCGCCGGCAATCACCGCGAACAGTTTGAAAGCTGGGTGCGCACCGGCGACGTTCTGGCGGCCTTTTTCGGTCACGATCACGTCAATGATTTCGTCGTGGAGAAGGACGGCATTCTGCTGGTGCAGACGCTGTGCGCCGGTCAATGGACATACGGCAAAGAACGCGGCTGCCGGCGCATCATCCTGCACGAGGACGACCCGAAACACATCGAAACCGAATCCATCGAGATTCTTCCGGACTGATATGAGCGAACAGGAACACAAGCGCCGTGTGCGCTACAGCGGTACGCATCCGCGCCGGTTTGAAGAAAAATACAAAGAGCTGAATCCGGAAAAATATGCCGCAGACGTACAGAAAATCCGCGAAAGCGGCAAGACGCCCGCCGGTACGCATATCCTAATTATGGTGCAGGAGATTCTGGACTTTTTACAGATTCAACCCGGTCAGATCGGTCTGGACGCGACGCTCGGCTACGGTGGTCACACGCACAAAATGCTCGAACAATTACAGGGAAAGGGGCATTTGTACGCAACGGACGTCGATCCGATCGAGTCGGAAAAGACGACGGCACGTCTGCGCGCGCTCGGCTTCGGCGAGGACATCCTGACCGTGCGGCGGATGAATTTCGCCGATCTCGACAAGGTTGCGCCCGGTCAGAAATTTGACTTCGTGCTGGCCGACCTCGGCGTGTCGTCCATGCAGATCGACGACCCGAAACGCGGGTTTACCTTCAAACAGGACGGCCCTCTGGATCTGCGGCTCGATCCGACAAGCGGCGTCACGGCGGCAGAACGGCTGCGCGAGCTGCGCTATGACGAGTTGGTCGTTCTGCTGAACGAAAACGCGGACGAGCCGTATGCCGAACAGATTGCCAAAGCGGTGCTGCGCACGTACAAACGCGGCGGCACGATCGACACGACGCGCCAGCTCTACGCCGCAGTTGCCGACGCGCTGTCATTCCTGCCGAAAAAAGAGCAGCGTGAAGCAGTCAAAAAGTCCTGCCAGCGCACGTTTCAGGCGCTGCGCATCGACGTCAACAGTGAGTTTGAAGTACTATATGCCTTTCTCGAAAAGCTCCCGCATGTGCTGCGCGACGGCGGACGCGTTGCCGTACTGACCTTTCATTCAGGCGAGGACCGTCTGGTCAAGAAAGCGTTTAAACAAGGTGTGCGCGACGGACTGTTCCGCGAGGCAGCGCGTGACGTAATCCGACCGTCGGCCGAGGAATGCTACCGCAACCCGCGCGCGAAATCGACCAAAATGCGCTGGGCGATCAAGTAATCATTAAATATCCCGGCATGTGCCGCGTCACACCGGATGCAGCACACGCCGGGATATCCATGCAAAAACGGCAGAGGTTCGTCCCCTGCCGTTTTTCACATGCATCTACTGGTTTATCTTTGTTCTGGTGTGTTGATCCGGCAGATTCAGCAGAACGATTGCCGTCAGGATCAGTGCAATGCCCATGAGCTTGACCGCACCGCAGCTCTCGCGGAAAACGGTCATGCCGACCACTGCGCCGACAAGCGGCTCCACAGCAACCAGAATCGCCGCCTTGCCGGACTCCATACGTTCGAGTCCCCATGTATAGAAAAAATACGGCAGCACCGTGCTGCACAGGCCGATACCGACGCCGAGCAGACACAGTGTCGGCTGCGCGCAAAGCGACTGTGCCAACTGTATCGGACGGCACACCGGCAGCGTGCTCACAAGGCCGAACAGAAACGTATAGGCCGTTACGGTCACGGAGTCGTATTTTTGCAGCGCATAGCGGCCGAAAATCGTATACAATCCGTAGAACAGTCCCGAACCGAGACCGGTCAGCAGAACCACGGCAGACAGACGCGTGCCGCCCGTCAGCCCTGCCACGCATACACAGCCTGCAAACGTGAGCGCCAGCGCAAGAACTTTGCGGCGCGTGATGCGCTCGCGGAACAGCAGCGCAGACAGCAGCAGAATAAACACCGGCGACGTGTACAGCAGTACGACGGCCACAGACGCTTCGCTGTGGATGATCGTATAGAAATAGCAAAAATTAAACAGCGCAACGCTGACAACGCCCGTACCGACAAACATCCACACGTCGCGCAGACGAATGCGCAGCTTTTGCGGAAACCGGATCGCCGTAAAGCCGACAAACGCGACGGCTGCGACAATCATACGCACGGCTGCAATCTGCATCGAATCCAGCCCCGCCGCCGACATGGGGCGGATAAACAGGCTGATGATTCCCCACAGCATACCGGCAGCGAGAACGGATGCAATCGCTTTTCTTTCTTTCATACTATGCTCCGAAAAAACAGGGACTGTCGATGCATCGACAGTCCCGTAACTACTGTTGGAATCAGGATTGGCCCTTTTTCTTGATAACATCCTTGAGATAGACGTAGAAATCATCGTCGTCGATATCATCGCTCGGCGCGGATGACGACTGCGGCGCGGAAGAGGGCTTGCGTGTCGGCGGTGCAGGCATCGTGGGCGGCTCGATCGGCTCTTCTCTTCTGCGGACAGGCGGCGTCGTGGTAAACGACGGCACAGCCGGTGCGGGAGCAGGAGCAGGAGCGGGAGCAGGTGCTGCAACAGGCGCTGCTGCCGCGGTCGTCGCAGCGGGTGCAGCGGACGTATCCAGACCGCCGGCCTGCTGAATCTGGCTCATGAAGCTCTCGACGGCGGCAGATGCGCCGGCTCTGTCGGAAGCGAAACCGGTCGCCACAACCGTGATGATCATTTCGTCGTCCAGGTTCGGATCGAACGCCACACCCCAGATGATGTTGGCATCCGGATGCGCCTGCGCCGTGATGGTGCTGGCGGCGTCCTCGACGTCCTCGAGATCGATGTCCTCGGACGAGGTGATGGAGATGATGACGCCCTTGGCGCCGGCGATCGAGGTTTCAAGCAGCGGGCTGGAGGCTGCCGCGATGGCTGCCTGCTCGGCCTTGTCCTTGCCCGTAGCGCTGCCCACGCCCATGTGCGCGTAGCCCGCGTCCTTCATAATGGAGGTCACGTCGGCAAAGTCGAGGTTGATGAAACCCGGAACCTTGATCAGCTCGGAGATGCTCTTGACGCCGTGCAGCAGCACTTCGTCCGCCATGGCGAACGCCTGTGCAAGGCTCATGCGGCTCTCTGTGATATAGCGAAGGCGATCATTGGGGATCACGATCAGGCTGTCCACATGCTCGCTGAGCTTCGCGATACCCGCCTGTGCCTGGTTCATGCGCATTTTGCCTTCAAACTTGAAGGGCTTTGTCACGACGCCGATGGTCAGGATGCCCATTTCCTTGGCAGTCTGGGCAATGATCGGCGCTGCGCCCGTGCCGGTGCCGCCGCCCATTCCGGCGGTAATGAACACCATATCGGTGCCCTTGAGCACATCGGCGATCAGCTCTTTGCTCTCCTCGGCAGCCTTTGCGCCCACCTCGGGTTTGCCGCCTGCGCCCTGTCCGCGCGTCGCCTTTTCACCGATCTGGATCTTGTGCGTGGCGCGTGAATGCGTCAGGATCTGCTTGTCCGTATTGACGGCGATGAACTCCGCGCCGAGAACGCCGGAATCGATCATGCGGTTGACCGCGTTTCCGCCGCCGCCGCCAACGCCGATCACTTTTATCTGAACTGCGCTTTCATATTCATTTTCCATTTCAAATGCCATGTCTGTTCCTCCTTATTTATCTGCACACCGTATCCATTTTATAAACACAATATCAGCATAGCATACTTTAAATCAAATTACAAGGATTTTTTATGAATTTTTTGTAACTTATCCGGCTTCTGTCGTGCTTTCCGGTTCGGACACGTCGGTGACAGACTCACCCTCCGGCCGCTCGTACGTATCGCGCGCATAGGCGTACGGCACGTTCGTCAGATCGATCGCGCCCGTGCGCGTGCGCGACGCGTCGCTCTCGGCGGCGATCGTCTTGGCTGCCGTCTTGAGCTTCTGCTCGAGCAGATCCTCCGAACCCAGATGCAGCGTCAGGCGGTTCTGATACATCAGCGTGATCGCGCGCGTGTCGCGGATGTCGATCAGTGTGACGTCCGTGATCTTCGCTTCATTCAGCGCAGCGTACACCTTTTTATACAACGCGATCATCTGTGCGGCCTTCTTTGTCTCGTCGTCGGCTTTTCTGCCGCTTGCCGGCACGCCGATATACTGGCCGAGCGTCTGCACAAACTCCGTCTTGCAGCGCAGAACCGGAATGATCTCCGGCGCCGTTTCTGTATTCTCGAGCATTTTGCCGTCCTTGTCAATCAGCAGATACCCCGCACCCAATGCGATTGCAGCAGATGCTTTAGTCGGTTTGACTGTCACCTGCAAGGCGTTCGGGAAATCACGCTCCACCTGCGCCGATCCGATATAGGGCAGATACTGTTCGATATTCTTGCCCGTTTTTTTCAGATCGCAGGTAAACAGATTTTGCGCGCCGAACGTAACGCCGCTTGCCGTCACGATCTGCTCAACCGTATAATTTGCATCCTTCGGGTTCGTGACCTCGATGCTCTGAATCTTGAAAAGCACGGTGCGCGAGAGAATCAGCATCACCAGCAGCGCAGCGATCACGGCGATCGCGATGCGGATGATGCGTCTGCGCTTTTTGATGCGGCGCATATATGCGGCTCTGCGCGCGCGCTGCTCGGGCGTGAGCGGCTTTCTCTGCCGATTCCCCTCAGGGCGTGCACCGCTTGTCGCCGGGCGCTGACGAACGGGCCTGTCCTGCGCCGGCCGCTGCTGTGTCGATCTTTGCTGCGCCGGTCTTTGCTGCGCCGGTCCTTGCTGCGCCGGACGCGGCTGACGCTGCGCTGCGGCTTTTTCTCGCGCTTTCTGTTGCTTATTCTTTTCGTTCTGATCAATCTTTTGCACGATGGAATGCGCCGCGCGCTGCATGAGCGGCGGCTTTTTACGCGGTTGCGGCGTTCTTCTTTTTTCATCCATGGTGTACTAACCCCTATTCTGCATCCGAATCTATTCTCTTGATCCCTGCTCCCAACAGGGCAAGGTTATGTTCAAAGTTTTCATACCCGCGGTCGATATGGCCGATGCAGCCGATGCGCGTTTCGCCCTCGGCACACAGCGCTGCGTTGACCAGCGCGGCACCGCCGCGCAGATCGGTTGCATATACGATCGCACCGTTCAGCCGCGGCACGCCCTCGACCACGGCGACATTGCTCTGCACCGTGATGTGCGCGCCCATGCGCCGAAGCTGCGGCACATGGCGGAAACGGTTTTCAAAAATGGTCTCGACAAAAACGCCCGTACCCAGCGATACTGCCGCCATCACCATGGCAGAGGGCTGGAAATCTGTCGGGAAGCCGGGATACGGCATGGTGCGCACGAGCCTTGGCGCGCGCAGTCTCTGCGGAGACTGCAAAAGAACGTCGTCACCCGCGATGCGCACAACGCACCCGCACTGTTCAAAATACGGCAAAACGGGCAGCAGTGAATCCGGCGCCGACTCGCGCAGCCGGATCGATCCGCCCGTTACGGCAGCCGTGCTCAGATACGTCGCCGCCGCAATACGATCCGGCATGATCGTATGCTCGTTCGCGCGGAACACGCCGGTCGGCGAGACGACGATTGTGTCGCTGCCTGCGCCCGTAATCCTTGCGCCGCAGCCGTTCAGAAATGACGCAAGATCGCTGATTTCCGGTTCCCGGGCTGCGTTGCGGATGACGGTATCTCCCTCGGCGCACACCGCGCAAAGCAGGATATTCTCCGTCGCGCCCACCGATGGGAACGACAGCGTGATATTGGCGCCGTGCAGTCCGTTCGGCGCGTGACAGCACAGCTTCCCGCCCCGCTCATCCGTCTTGACGCCCAGAGCGGACAGCGCGGACACATGCAGATCAATCGGCCGCAGCCCGATCTCACACCCGCCCGGCGCAGTCAATTCCGCACGTCCGAAGCGCGCGATCAGCGCACCGAGAAAAATGATGGACGAACGCATACAGCGCATCAGCGACTCCGGTATTTCCCATCGCTGCGGCGCGTCGGCACGCACGATCACGCTCTCGCCGGACCGCACGGCGTCGCAGCCGATGTGCCGCAGGATATGCAGCGCAGCATCCGTGTCGCGCAGACACGGACAGCGGTGCAGGATCGATGTGCAGCCCGTCACGACCGTCGCCGCCAGAATCGGCAGCGCGCCGTTTTTGGAGCCTTGTACCCGCAGCTCTCCCTCGATCCGTCTGCCGCCTTCGATCAAATAGTATTCCAAATTGTCTACACCCTTTCACGCCGATAAGCCGAATCGTTTCTCGGTCTTATCCTATGCGCGCGGGGGCGGACAGGTGAAATTAGATTTTAGACTATAAATATTAGATGTTAGATCCGGCCAAATCGGACAGGATTGACGCGATGCGTTCAACCGTGTCGGGAATCGCCATCTTTTTGGCGTTCTCGCCGAGTGTGCGCAGTCTTTCCGGATCGGCCAGCAGCGCGTCCACTTCGGCCGTCAGCCGATCGCCGGTCAGGTCTTTTTCCTCGATAATCACGGCGGCACCGTTGTTCACGAGCGCCATCGCGTTGTGGAACTGGTGGTTCTCTGCCACGTTCGGGGACGGAATCAGGATCGACGCGCGACCCACCGCTTCAAACTCCGACAGGCTTGACGCGCCAGCGCGGCAGATGACCAGATCCGCGGCGGCGAGACAGCGATCCATATCGCTGATATACTCGCGCACTGTCACATTATCAAGTGCATCCGGATCCACGCCTTTTTCACGCAGCTTGTCGGGCACCCATTTGCCGTACTGCCCGTATGCATGGTGGAACCAGCAGTCTCCGGCGGCGGCTTTGTTGGCGATCAGCTCGACCACCGCCTCGTTGATTGCGCGCGCACCGAGACTGCCGCCCATCGACAGCACCATCGGACGCGCGTCCAGTCCGAGCTCAGCGCGTGCAAAGTCCCGGTCCGCTTCCACAATCTCTCCGCGCACGGGCAAACCAGTCAGCACGCAGGGATTCTTCGGCTTGAGGTATTTCTCCGCAGCCTGCACGGTCAGCATCACGCGATCCACACGTTTGGCCAGCGTCTTATTCGTCACGCCGGGATAGGCGTTCTGCTCATGGATTGCCGTGGGAATGCCCATCTTGGCCGCCATGCGCAGCACCGGTCCGCTGACATAGCCGCCGAAGCCGACGACGACGTCGGGCTTGAAATCGCGCAGAATCTTCTTCGCCTGAGACGATGCGCGCAGCAGCTTTGAAAGCGTGCCGATGTTGCGCTTGATATTCGTCCAGGAAAGGCTGCGCTGAAAGCCGCTGATGTCGATTGTCTTAAAATCGAATCCGGCGGCGGGCACGAGCTTTGCCTCCATTTTTTCCGCCGTGCCGACGAACAGAATCTGCGCATCCGGCGCATTTCTGCGGATATATCCCGCAACCGCAAGCGCAGGATTTATATGTCCGCCCGTACCGCCGGTCGCGAACAGAATGCGTTTACCACTCAGCATTTTCTTCTCCTCTGTATTCTCTGTCTGTTGAAATCTCTATCTTTTTCGTATCTGCGACGCACGCGAGGCCGACAGCACCATGCCGATCTCCGACAAAAGCATGAACAGCGACGAACCGCCGTAGCTGAAGAACGGCAGGCCGATGCCCGTATTCGGGATCGTATCGGTGACGACGAGAATGTTCAGGATCACCTGCAGACCGATGTGGGACATGATACCCATGACCAACAGCGCGGAAAAACGATCCTTATTTCGCATGGCAATATCGAAGCCGCGCCAGATCAGCACGGCAAACAGCACCAGAATGATGACGGCACCGACGAAGCCCAGCTCCTCGCAGACAATGGCAAAGACAAAGTCATTCTGCGGTTCGGGCATGTAGAGGAATTTCTGCTTGGATTTTCCCAGCCCCAGTCCGAACAGACCGCCGGAACCGATTGCATACAGCGACTGGTTCGTCTGCCAGCGGTCGCCCGTCGGGTCATAATCCTTATCGAGCCACGCAACGATACGCTGCTTTTGATAATCCTTGATCGGAAGCATATCAATTATTTTATCATGAAATGCAAGAAAGATCAATATGCCCAATATGGCGGCGCCGAGTGTAAACACGATCCATTTTCGCTTTACACCGCCGAGGACAACCATGACCAGGCCGATGCCGAGCATCAGCATCGTGCCGGACAGATGGCGTTCGAGGATCACGAGCAGGCAGAAAAACGCCGTCGCGCCCAGGCAGATCGGGATGGTGTAGTCGGGTTCGCCGACACGCTGTTTCTGCTTGACGCGCTCACTGAGCGCACGCGCGCAGAAGATGACCAGTCCCAGCTTCGCCACCTCCGACGGCTGAAACTGAAAGACGCCCGGAATGCCGAGCCAGCGTCGGAAATCTTCCTTCTCGCTGATTTTCAGCGGCGCGATCAGCACAAGCAGAAGCAGGAATGTACTGCCCATATAGAGCCAGAATGACCATCGCTTGAACAATTCCAGCCGGACGTGCGAGAGAATGAACATCATAACAATGCCCATTCCCGCAAAAACAATCTGACGGGTAAAATAGTAGTAAGGATTATAGCCGGTCTTGCGGTCATAGCTGGCCGAAACATAGCTGGCAGAAAACATCATCACAATGCCGATCGTCAGCAGCACAAAAACAAGCAGCACAAAAACCGTGTCAAAGGAACCGGTTTGAATCCACTTCTTGAGTTTTTGGAACATGTTGTTTCCTCCGTTTCGGAATCAGTCAAACTGCATCAGTACGACGCCGAGAATACCGCCGATGAGATTGACCGCCGTAAAGACCGCCACAATTTTCTTCTCACTCCAGCCGGACATCTCAAAGTGATGGTGGATCGGCGCCATCTTGAAGATCCGCTTGCCGTGCGTGAGCTTGAAATAGCCGATCTGGATGACGTCCGACATACCCTCGATCACATAAATGAGACCGACGGGAAGCAGGATCAGCGGACAGCCGACCGCATACGCAAGCGCGACGACCATACCGCCCAGGAACATCGAGCCTGTATCGCCCATGAACACCTTCGCCGGATTGTGGTTCCACACAAGGAAGCCGGCGCACCCGCCCGCAAGCGCTGCCGCCGCCATGCTGACGCCGAACAGATTACGCATCGCGGCGATCACGAGAAACGCCGCAGCCGCCGTGAGCGTCACACTGCCGCACAGACCGTCAACGCCGTCGGTGAAATTGACCGCGTTGATCGCGGCATAGATCACGCAGGCGCCGAAAATCCAGAAAAAGAAGCCCATCTCCACGTTGCCCACAAAGGGGATGAACATATACGGATGACGGTTCATGCTCAGGTACAGCGAGCACAGATACGCGCCCATCACCAGCACCTGCGCAACGGTTTTCTGAACAATGGTCAATCCGAGATTGCGCTTTTTGACAACCTTGATGTAGTCGTCGGCAAAGCCGATCACGCCGAAGCCCAGCGCCATGAGGAAGCCGGCAATGATTTTGGAGCGGATTTCGAGCGGCATAGCGCTGCCTGCGGCCAGCAGATCGCCGCCCAGCAGTTTATCCGTCACGGCGACGACCACAAATGCCGCCAGTGTTCCTGCGATAAACAGGATGCCGCCCATAGTCGGCGTGCCCTGCTTTTTCTTGTGCCACGCAGGGCCGATGTCGAGAATCGTCTGTCCGAACTTGAGCTTATGCAGCCACGGAATCACAACAAATCCCAGCGCTGCCGTCACGCAGAAAGACAGCACAGCGGCCAATACATCCGATACGATCCAATTCATGCACCCATCTCCTCATATACGCTTTGTAAAATTTCTTCCAGTTTCATACCGCGGCTGCCCTTGACGAGCACCGCGTCTCCCGCACGCAGCAGTGCGGATAATTCACGCGAGAGCGCCTGCTTATCCTGAAAATGACGCGCGTACTGCATACCGTTTTCCGTCGCGGCGGCAACGGTTTCTTCCGACTGCGCGCCGTAAGCGAGCAGAATATCCGCATTCTTCGCCGCCAGAACGCCGCTCTCCCGATGCGCCGCCTGTGAGACGCTGCCGAGCTCGAGCATATCGCCCAGCACCGCAATCCGGCGCGAAGCGGGCAGATCGTGCAGCGTGGAGAACGCCGCGCGGACGGAATCGGGACTGGCGTTGTAGCAGTCCTCGATAAACGTCACGCCGCCGACCTTTCGGATGCGCTGGCGCATACCGGCCGGCACATACCCTGCGAGCGCGTCGGCTGCCGCCTGCGGCTGCACGCCGACAAGACAACCTGCCGCAAACGCGGCAAGCGCGTTGTATATGTTATGTTTCCCCATCGCGGGCAGTGAAATGCGCTGCGAGGCGCCGTCATAGTCAACTGTGAACGACACGCCGTCGGACGTCATCCGGATATCGTGTGCGCGGAACGCACAGTCGTCGCGGTCTATTCCGTAATCGTATACGGGACGGTCACCGACCTGCGCACCGCGCAGCAGCGGATCGTCGCCGTTGAGGATCAGCGGCGCATCCGGCGCCATGCCGTCCAGAATCTCCAGCTTCGCTTTCAGAATGTTTTCCTGCGAGCCGAGATTTTCGATGTGCGATACGCCGATATTGCCGATAATGGCCAGGGTCGGCAAGGCCGTGCGGGACAGGCGGGAGATTTCGCCGAAATGATTCATGCCCATCTCGATCACAGCCGCCTGCGTCTCGTCGTCGAGCCGGAACAGTGTGCGCGGCAGACCGATCTCGTTGTTGAGATTGCCCTCGGTCTTGAGCGTGCGGTACTTCGCGCCGAAAACCGCCGCCGTCATTTCCTTGACCGTCGTCTTGCCGACGCTGCCGGTCACCGCCGCCAGCGGAATCGTGAACAAGCCTCTGTAAAAACGCGCAAGATCCAACAGCGCCCGGCGTGTATCCGGCACGACAATCTGGCGCTCAAGGCCGAGATCGCGTGCGCACAGCACCGCAGCAGCGCCCTTTTGCAGCGCGTCTGCGGCAAACGCGTGTCCGTCGAACCGCTCGCCCTGAATGCACACAAACAGACAGCCGGCCGTCAGTGCACGGTTGTCGATACACACATCCTCTACGGCGCCCTCAAAATGCGCCGTGCCGCCCGTCGCGCGGGCGATCTCCCGAATGGAAAGCTGTTTCAATGAATTGCCTCCGTTATACTTTTGCCAGAACGTCCGCCACAACCTCGCGTTCGTCGAGGTGATGCTTTTCGCGGCCGATGATCTGATAGGTTTCCTGTCCTTTGCCGGCGAGCAGAATCACGTCGCCTGCCCCTGCCATACGCATCGCCTCGGCGATCGCTTTGCGGCGGTCACAGATGCGGTAGACGGCAGCAGCCGGATGGTTGATTCCGGCCATGATGTCGTCGAGAATCGCCTCTGGGTCCTCGGTGCGCGGGTTGTCGGACGTGACGATCACGACGTCCGCGTTTGCCGCGGCGATACCGCCCATGATCGGGCGCTTCGTCCTGTCGCGGTCGCCGCCGCAGCCGAACACGGCGAAGATTCTGCCGGTTGTGATTGCACGGAGACTGCGCAGCACGTTTTCGAGTGCGTCCGGTGTATGCGCGTAGTCGATCACGACCGTATAGGGTGTATCGGTCGGGACGATCTCCATGCGTCCGGGAACGTTGCCGAACTGCGAGACACATTGCAGCAGTGTGTCAAAGGAAAAGCCCAACTCCAGAAGGCACACGATGGCGCCCATGGAATTGTAAACGGAAAAGCCGCCCGGCACGCTGAAGCACACTTCGCCGCGTTGTGTTTTGCCGACGAGCGTATAGGACACGGACGCCGGATGCATCTGCGCGTTCTGCGCATAGTAGTCCGTCGTCTGCGACTGTGCGGAGAACCGGACGACCGGACAGGATACGCCCTGCACCATTTTTTCAGCCGCCGGGTCGTCCGCGTTGACGACGGCCAGATCGCTTTGCAGAAACAGCATGCGCTTGGCGAGCATATATTGTTCAAAGGAACCGTGATAGTCCAGATGATCCTGTGTGAGATTGGTAAAGATGGCTGCGCGAAAACGCACACCCTCCAGTCTGCGCTGCGCGAGCGCCTGCGAGGACGCCTCCATCAGACAGTGCGTGCAGCCCGCGTCCGCCATGCGGCGGAACAGGCCGTGCAACTCGAATGCGTCGGGCGTCGTCAGCGTGGCGGGGACGTCCTCGCCCGCGATGCAGTTTTTGACCGTGCCCAGAAGTCCGCAGCGCACGCCCATACGCGTGAGCAGATCGTACATCAGAAAACAGCTTGTCGTCTTGCCGTTGGTGCCCGTGACGCCGATGAGTGTGAGCGAGTCCGCGGGATTTCCGAACCAAGCCGCGCAAAGCAGCGCATAGGCCGCGCGTGTATTCTCCACCCGGATTTCGGCAGAAAGGCCGAGTGCGCGTTCCGTCACCACAGCGGCGGCGCCCGCCTGCAGCGCAGCGGCTGCGGCGTCATGCCCGTCGAAATGGTTGCCTGCAATACATACAAACAAGCAGCCTTGCGTGACTTTGCGATTGTCGTCCGTGACGGCGGTGACTTCGGTATCCGGAGATACATTGGATGATACGACCGACACGCGCGCGATCAGCTCATGAAGCAGCATATGGATATCTCCTTTTTATTCGGCGCCGTCCGTTACGCCGTAGTAGGATTTAAAATGTACGGTGACCGTGGTGCCGAAGGGAATCTGCTCTCCCGGCTCGACGCTCTGGCTGTATGCCTTCAGCTCGCTGCCCATGAGCGAGTTGCCCGCTATTTTGATATTAAGACCGAGCGAGAGCAGTGCATTCGTCGCCTCGTTCATCGTAAGCCCTGTCAGATCCGGCATTTCCTGCATATCCGCCTTGGCTTCTTCGGACGTGTAGAGGATGATCGCACCCTTCTGCGGCACACTCTGCCCGCCGGACGGAATCTGGGAAATGACCTCTTCGCCGTCGCCCTTGACTTTGACCGTAAAGCCGTCCGCCTGCAGCGTCTGACGCGCCTCGCCGACAGGCATGCCGACGACGTTCTTGGTCACGACTTCCATCTTTTCAAGCTCCTGCTGCGTGTACTGCGGCTCCACATTCAGATACTGCAGCACATTCTCCAGAATACCCGACGCGATCGGCGCTGCGACTGCGCCGCCGCCGTGTGCGCCCTGCGGGTTGTCGATCACCAGAATCATGGCGACCTGCGGATCGTTTGCCGGCGCGAAGCAAGCAAAGGACGCCCAGTATTTTGAAGTACCCAGGTTTTCGGATGTACCGGTCTTGCCCGCGACGCGGTAACCGGTGACGTACGCATTTTTACCGGTGCCCTCGCGCACGACCGCTTCCATCATGTCGCGCATTTTCCGGCTGGTCTCGGCCGAGATGACCTGGCGCTTGACCGTCGGCTGCGTTTCGGCAATCACGTTGCCGTCGGCGTCGAGCTGACGCGCCACGACGTACGGCTTCATCAGTTTGCCGCCGTTGGCCACGCAGGAAATCGCCGTAATCATCTGGATCGGCGTGACCTGGAACGACTGGCCGAACGCCGCACTGGCGACGTTGGCCTGAATCATTTTCGAGGTATCGAAATACACGGAATTGCCCTCGCCGGGCAGGTCGATGCCGGTGCGCTCGAGGAATCCGAACGCCTCAACATACTTGTTGAACCCGCTAATGCCAAGACGCAGACCGCGTGTGATGAAGAACGGGTTGCATGAATTCATCAGCGCGTGCGTAATATCCTGCGTGCCGTGGCCGGAGTGGCGGTGGCAGTTATACAGTGAGCCGGCGATCTGTACGCTGCCCACGCAGGTGTACGTCTCATCCATCGTCACAAGTCCTTCTTCGAGCAGTGCCGAACCTGTGAACACCTTGAATACGGAGCCTGGCTCGTACGAATCGCTGATGCAGATATTGCGCCACTGGCGTATACGCGCCGCACGCCGCGCCTGCCGCTGCTCCTCCTCGTCCTCAATCTCGTCGAGCGCGAGCGAGATGCGTTCGTCAGCGATCTTGTACGGATCGGACAGATCATAGTATCCCGCGCCGCGGCTGCCCATGCCGAGCACCGCGCCGGTTTTGACGTCCATCACGATGGACAGCACGCTGTCGCACTGCGTGTCTTCATACGCGCTCTGCAGCGCATTCTCCAGATAGCTCTGGATATACTCGTCGATCGTCAGAACAAGGCTGTTGCCCTGCTGCGGATCGTAAACGTTCTTGTATTCGATGGGCATATTCGCCGCGTACGTGCCGGTCTTGGCCGTGATGATGCGGCCGGGCACGCCCGCAAGCACGGAATCGTACTTGACCTCCAGACCCTCCTGGCCGTCGCCGTCATCGCCCGTAAAGCCCAAAATACCCGACGCGAGGTACGGCTTGGAATAGTACCGCTTCACGTCCGGCTCTGTGCCGATAAATTCACTGTAGTAGATCTTGCGCAATCTGCCGTTTGCATCCGGCCGCTCATAGTATGTGCCGGTGAAGTCGAGAATCTTCTGGATCTGCGCGTTTTCGACGCGGCGCTTGATCAGAATGTACCGGCTGTCCGTATTGCTGATTTTATTCATCAGCTCCTTCTCGTCCATTTCCAGTACCTTCGCGAGCGTCGAGGCGACTGCCTCGCGCGCTTCCTCTTGTCCGCGGAATGCAGCGCCGTCCACATAAACCTTCTTGACGTTGCTGCTCTCCGCAAGGGGCATGCCGTTCGCATCGTAGATCATACCGCGCTCTGCGGAAACGACCGTGTCGCGCAACTGGTTCTGCGCCGCTTTCTCACGGTATTCGCTGCCTTTGACAAGCTGGACATACACCAGCGCGATCAGACATGCAGTCAGACCGACCGCACAGATCATGATCCGCACGAATTTTGCGCGCTGCATCAGTTTTTGTCGGGATGTTTTCAATGCTGCCATATTTGTCTCCTTCAGCCGGAGCTGATTGTATTTTTGCATTTGCCGACAGAAGAAGCCCCCAGGGGGTTAGGGGTGGCCCGCCTCGAGGCTTCTTGCCTTAAAAAGTATATGATGGGAAAGGAAAGAACATGATTGCGCTGTGTCTTACGGTTTGCCTGCCTTGTCGGCCAGAACGACCTGATCGCTGTTGTCATTGAGGAAGAAACGCACCTGATAGCTCGAACGCTTAACCATGCCGAGCTTGTTCTTGGCGTACTCTTCCACGTTTTCCACGGATACCTTGCTGTTGAAAATCGACTCCAGACGCACCGTCTCGCTCTTGGATTTCGTCAACTGTTCCTGCACGCGCACACTCTCTACGTCGAGCATCGCAAGCTGCGCACGCTGATAGATCAGCAAGGACAGCATCACAAATGCCGTGATGCAGATCAGCGCAATACGCGTGACACGGATCGCGGATGCTGCTGCGTTCCGGGTGCGTTTGGTGCGGTGATGCCGCGGTACAAGATGCGGCTTTTCGTTCTGTCGGCGCGGACGGACTGTCGTTTCTCTTTGCGGTGCGCCCATGCGCACTGCCGCATTGGATGATTGCACTGCCATGATTACTCCCCTTTTTTATCCTATCTTTTCGATAACGCGCAGTTTTGCGCTGCGGCTTCGGTTATTATCTTCCAATTCCGTTTCGTCTGCCGTGACCGCCTTCATCGGCAAACGCCCCTGTGCCGTCTTTCCGCAGACACAGACCGGAAAATCCGGCGGGCACGTACAGCCCGTGCACAGCGCCGCGAAACGCTTCTTGACGATGCGGTCTTCCAGAGAGTGAAATGTGATGATGCACAATCTGCCCCCCGGCCGAAGAACACCGAACAACGTCTGTACTGCTTCATCAAGCCGCTCAAGCTCGCCGTTGACTTCTATGCGGATCGCCTGAAAGGTTCGCCGCGCGGGATGTCCGTCCCTGCGCGCTGCCGCCGGAACGGCAGACTTGACCAGCTGCGCAAGCTGCAGCGTCGTTTCAATCGGCGCTCGCTCCCGGGTGCGGACAATCGCAGCCGCAATCGCCGGTGCGTATTTCTCCTCACCGTAGGCGTACAGAATCCTCTGCAGCTGCGCCTTTGGGTATGTGTTGACTACATCAGCCGCGCTTATACCCTGCATGCTCATACGCATATCAAGCGGCGCGTCCTGATGAAATGAAAAGCCACGCTCGGCCGTGTCGAGCTGATGCGAACTGACGCCGAGGTCTGCGAGAATGCCGTCTGCGCCGTCGATCCCCGCACCGGACAGCAGAGTGGGCAAGTCGAAAAAATTGCCGTGAAGAATGCGAACGTTCCCGCGTCCGGCAAACCGCGCGCGCAGCGCTTCGATTGCCTGCGGATCCCGATCGACATCTACCAGCATCCCCGTTTGCAACCGATCCAGGATCGCCGCCGAGTGGCCTCCGCCGCCCGCCGTGCAGTCCACGTAAACACCCTGCGGATCGATCCGCAGTGCCTCGATCGTCTGCTGCAGCAGGACAGGCACGTGTGAAAAGGCCATGTCAAAACTCCTATATACTTGATTTTATCTAACTATATACATTATTAAATTGAGAAATACGTCTGCTTGTTTTGCATGAACTCCGTCACGCCGCGTTCCATCTCGGCATACTTCGCAGAATCCCAGAACTCCACGCGTTCCCCTGCGCCGAGGATGCACACTTCTTTGGTAAAGCCGACCTTTTCCATAAACTGCGCCGGGATCGTCATGCGTCCCGCGTTGTCCAACTCGATCTTGTCAGCATTCATGTAGATGAAGCGCTGGGTATACGTCAACTCCCGTGAAGGCGGCTGGTTGTTGATGCTCGCCATCACGCGCTCCCAGCCCTCGAATGTATACGCAAGCAGACACGGATCGCTGTTGGGCGACACAGTCAGGATGAAGCATTCTCCCAGATCCACGCGGATCTTGGCAGGGATCGCCAGACGGTTCTTCTGGTCCAGGTTGTGCGTGTACTGACCCATGAACCATTTCACAGCGATCTCTCCCTCCTCGAGTCTGGATTAAGCGCCCCTTTTTCAGACACTTCGCCCCTTTGCTCTCCTATATTAGCATAGTCCATCCAAATAAATCAAGACTTTTTGTTGACTTTTTTCCTAAATACTGAAAAATATTTTTTGCGAATTGAGTATCGGCAAAAAACGACCACAAGATATAGATCATGCCGCAAAAAAAGAAAAGCCCGGTTGAAAAAACCGGTGCGTCTGTGCTATACTTGAAGCAGATCGAATTATGGAGGTTTTTTATGAAATATATCGTTTTCTGCGTGCTGGTTGCGCTGCTGTGTATCAGCGCCGCAGCTCTGGCAACCAAAGCGGTCAATCGCAAAAGATCACTCTCTCGCACCGCGCGTGCGTTGGTGTGCATTCTGTTTACATCCTGCTTTCTGCTCGGCGCCGGTAGCGGGTATCTGGCGTTCTATTACCGCGCCGACCCTGCCGTGCAGCAGTATCTGCAGGACAGCGGCAGTGTGACGGTACAGCAGACAATCAACGGTTCTCTGTTTGACGGTCCCGGAAAAGAAAAAGCCATGGTCTTCTACCCGGGTGCCAAAGTCGACAGCGCGGCATACGCGCCGATGCTCTCGCATCTTGCCGCGCGGGGAATCGACGTTTTTCTGGTCAGAATGCCGATGCATCTGGCGTTCCTGAATCCGGACGCCGCCGCCGAACTGATGGCCGCATACGATTACCCGCAGTGGATCCTTGCCGGTCACTCGTTGGGCGGTGTGATGGCCGCTCGCTTTGCGGCAAGTCATCCGAAAAATGTGCAGGGACTTGTACTGCTCGCTGCCTATCCGACACAGGATATCTCCCCGAGCATAAAGCTGCTGAGCATATACGGCACAAACGACGCGCACATGAACAAGAGCGCATACGCCGCGTCCAAAGCGCACTGGCCGCAGGACGCCAGAGAGCTCGTCCTGCAGGGCGGCAATCACGCGCAGTTCGGCTACTACGGCATGCAGAAATACGACGGCGTTGCAACGCTCCCTGCCCCGGATCAGCAGCAGCAAACAGTTGACGCGATCATAGAGAGCTTCGGCAGCGGCACATCATTGCCGCACATGACGCTGCCGGATTGACAGACAGCAAACAAAGATGTATAATACAAGTTGGTTTGTTTTACATTGACAGTAAGGAGTGTCATTATGTCCTTTTCCGAAACAGCCGTTCGGGATATTCTGTCCCATTTTAATCTGCCCGGTACATTCGCCGCTTCTGAACCGATCGGATGCGGCCATATCAACGACACGCTTTGCGTTTCCTACCGGCAGTCCGCCGGCGTCGTGCGCTATATTCTGCAGCGCATCAACACGCATGTGTTCCGCAATCCCGATCAACTCATGGAAAACGTGCAGAACGTCACGACGTATCTGCTGGAGTATCTGCGCGCACACGGCGGTGACGTGCAGCGCGGAACGCTCACTGTGTTCCCGACCACGGACGGCAGGACGTATTTCCGTACGGCTGCGGGAGATTGCTGGCGCGTATACAATTATATTGAAGACACCTATACGCTGCAGAGCATCGGCGACTGCGAGGACTTTCGTAAAGCGGGCGTCGCATTCGGCCGATTCCAGCAGATGCTCGCAGACTATCCGAGCGATTCGCTGCACGAGACGATTCCGAACTTTCACAACACGGTTTCCCGTTTCGCCGACTTTATGGCAGCTGTGGAAGCGGATGCCGTCGGCCGTGCTGCAACCGCACAGCCGGAAATCGACTTCGTGCGCGCACGCGAAAAAGACACACATGTGCTGGTCGATCTGCTGCGCGATGGCAAACTGCCGCTGCGCGTGACGCACAACGACACCAAGCTCAACAACGTCCTGTTTGACAACACAACCAAAGAAGGTCTGTGCGTGGTCGATCTGGACACGGTTATGCCCGGCCTGTCGCTGTATGACTTCGGAGACAGCATTCGTTTCGGCGCCAATACGGCGGCCGAAGATGAGCCGGACGTCGCCAAGGTTTCGCTCTCTCTGCCGCTGTACAACGCATACGCGCGAGGTTATCTCTCCGCAGCCGGCCAGAGTCTGACGCCCACAGAAATCGCTTATCTGCCCTTCTCCGCCAAACTGATGACACTGGAATGCGGCATGCGGTTCCTGACGGATTATCTGCAGGGCGACACGTATTTCCGCACGACATACCCGACGCATAATCTGGTGCGCTGCCGCACACAGTTTGCGCTCGTGGCCGATATAGAAAAGAAAATGTCCCAAATGCTCGCACAGACGATTGCAATTGCCAAATCATTCGGAAAGGATGTACCGCCATGCTGCTGAAGCGTATCTGGATTATCCTGCTTTGCGGTGTGATTGCAGCGGGTCTGGTGGATTACGCGGTGACCTTCCGCTTCTTCGACCGTCCTCTGACGCAGGAGAAGCAGGAGGCGTTCCAGGAGCAGATCGAGCTTCCGGACAATTTCACGCTTGCCGCATCGGTTGACACAGTCGACACAGTCAAGAACACCCTGCAGGCTGCAAAAAAGAATGTATATAAGGGGACATACGCACTGGAGTTGAATGTAACAATCAACTCCAAGGGCGTGCCTTATCTGGCGGACGGTCCGGAATACATCACCGGCGCATCGGTGCAGTTGGAAACCATATTCAAGACCTTTGCCGACATGGAATACCTGCGTTATATTCTGAATCTGAAGAATTTGATCCCGCCGGATACGCTGGTGGAACTGGCGCAGCGTTATGATCTTTTCGGTCGCATTATACTGGACGGTTTTTCCCCGGACGATCTCGAAAGAATCATCGCCGGTTATCCGAACTTCATGATCTGTGCCGATCTGGATTCTCAAGCAATCAATTTATCAAGCCGCAGTGCCTGTGAAAAGGTGCTGATGCAATGCAGCGACTACGGCATTACTGCCGTGTCCTGTTCCCTGGACCGGATCACGGACACATTCTGTGACGCGCTGTACGAAAGCAATCAGCTGCGCCTGATCATCCGCAACGTCCATTCGGAATACGCCATGTACCAAGCGCTCTCGCTCAACCCCCACGTCGTGATTACCGACCGACCGGAGCTGATGTATCAGCTGCTGCTCTCGCACAACTATCTCGACCTGAACAAAAACAATTCGTTCTGATCCGTAAAACTCTATAATCAGGACCACCCGTTGAACGGGTGGTTTGCTCCGGCCCTGTAAGGGCCAATAGCTTGTGGTAGCTCTCTAAAGAGAGCATCGAAAGGTTTGCCAATCACATTTTTATTCCTGCTTGCCCCCTGCTCGGGGGCTTTTATTATAGCAGCTTTTT
>JAFSYM010000156.1 GCA_017450005.1 Clostridia bacterium | reverse complement strand
GTTTGCAGCAGCGTGACGGTGTTTCGTGCGAACCGGGAAATGGACTTCGTGAGAAGCAGGTCGAGCTTTCCCTCGCGGCAGTCATTCAGCATGCGCAGAAATTCGTCACGGTCATTGTTGGTTCCGCTGATGCCCTCATCCGCGTACACGCCGCAGTACAGCCAGTCGGCGTGGCTTTGGATCAGTTTGTTGTAATAACTGATCTGCGCGGACAGCGAGTGCAGCATGGCGTCCTTGCCGGTCGAGACGCGGCAGTATGCGGCGACGCGCTTTTTCTTGGGCAGCACCGGGATTTGCGGCACTTTTTGTATTTGCATTTGCTCTGCACCTCCCGGTGACATATTCCCTCTAAAGCAGACACACATCAACTTTTTTCTCTGAAAATGCTGCCCGAACTTAATCCGTATTTGCGCAGGCACATTGTGTCAAAATGACCAAACTCCCGTCGCGTGATGACGCCTCGCCGCAGCAGCACCTTCGCCTGCGCCATTGCGGATTTGTACGCCAGCAGACTGCGGAAGAAATCCTTATCCACCATGATCACCTTTCCTCGCTTTATGGTAGCAGGCACGTGAGCAATACCGCTGATTCATGTTCGATTCGACGGTAAACGGCTTGCCGCAGTATGCGCATTCTTTCTCGTACACGGTACGTTTCAGATCGCCCTGCAAATACCGCCAACGGAAATAGCAGCTTTGATTGCAGAAATGCTTCTCCCGACGGCTTTTCGGCTGCGTCACTGCTGCACCGCAGTATTTGCAGGACGCCTCAAACGGTTTGTCCGAATTGTTTCTGCGACTGCAGTAGCTTTTAACCGCGCTGACGGAAAGACCAGTAACGTTCGCGATTGCCGAAATCGTCAGTCCGTTTTCGCGACAGGCGTCGATTTGTTTCTTCTGATTCTCTGTCATTTCATGACCTCCCTTCATTATTACGGCCACGAAAACGCCCTCAGTAAACCCCCTATTTCTAAAAAAGTTCAAAAAAAAAGCAGACACATCCGAAGACATGTCTGCAAATATATTGCAAAGGTTAATAGGTACAAAATTGCAAAGGTTTTGATTAAAAATGCAAAGAATTGCAAATGTTTTGCAACCAAAGTCGCAAAAGATGCAACCAAAATTGCTAATACCTTTGCAGTGTATAGTTTTTGACTTACGCCCGGCTGTTCGGAAGGGTTCGGGGCGTATGCCCAGCGCGTCCGTGCTGAACCCCCGGCTCAACGGGAACCGTTGTATATCAACGATAAACAAAAAAATCGCTGTCACAGTTACATTGTATCAAAATAACCGTGACAGCGTGGTGGAAGAGGGTGGATTCGAACCACCGAAGTCAGTGACGGCAGATTTACAGTCTGCTCCCTTTGGCCGCTCGGGAACTCTTCCATATTCTGTTTTTGTCGAGGATGGAGCTGGTGGACGGACTCGAACCCCCGACCTGCTGATTACAAATCAGCTGCTCTACCAACTGAGCTACACCAGCATTGGGATTCCTCTCAGAATGCTTTGATACTATAGCACACTTTTGGCATTTCGTCAAGTGTTTTTTGAAAATTTTTTCTGTCAAAAAATCTCCGGCAGCGGAATACGCCGGTTTGCCGACCGCCGCCTGGTTTTGCCGGCGCCGTTTTTGTGCTGCTTTTCACCGGACGCAGGCACATTCGCTTGTCCTTACTGTTCCGTTTGCGGCTGCGCTTGCTCTTCTTCCTGTGCCGCTTTTTCCTCCCGGTTCCAGATGTGGATGATGCCGCGGTCGTTCAGGAGCTTGACGATCGTTACGAGGATCGGCATGATGAAAATGCCCGCCACGCCGAACAGCTGCAAACCGATATACATGCACATGATCGTCACGACCGGCGCCAGCCCGAGATTTGCCGCTACCAGTTTCGGCTCGACGATCTGGCGGATCACGGTGATTACGGCGTACAAAACGATCAGCCCGATGCCCATGCCGATATTGCCCGTGATCAGCGAAATGATCGCCCACGGGATCAACACGGTTCCTGTACCGAGCACGGGGAAAATGTCGATCAGCGCCACGATGATGGCCACGATTGCCACATAGCCGCCGTTGTATGCGCCGATGAGCTTTAGCACCGTCAGACCCAGGAACATTTCCACGAACGTGATGCAGATAATCAGCGCGTAGGATTTGATGAGTTTGAGTACCGAGGAGAAAAAGATTTCCTTTGTCGCGGAAAGCAGCTGCCGTTTTTCGGGCGACAACTGGCGCTTGATGAAGTTGACGATTTCATCATATCCGGAAGTCATAAAGCACGCGGCGATAATCGAGATCAGAACGCCGACCAAGATGGATGGGATCTGCTTTGCGGTGTTCCAGATACCGGTCATCGGCTTGGAAAGCATGGAAAAGTCGAACTTGGAGAACAATCCGCCCAGAAGCGCCGTTCCCTTGGTCGTTTCCTGTGCCGCTTCCGCAGCAGCTGCTTCCGCAGTGCCGTTTGCGCTGCGGAACAGATTGTTGATGCCCTCCTGCGCCGTGATCCGCATGCCTTCCGGCAGACGCGACACCAGTGAAAGCAGCTTTTCATGCAGTGTTTCCAGTATCTGCGGCAGCGATTGGAATCGCTCGCCGATCCAGCGCACCAGTCCCTGCGCCTCTGACGCAATCCGCGCGCCGGTAAAGATCAGGATCGTGACCAGAACCGCAGCGATCAGCAGGACAAATATTGCGGACAGAATGCCTTTTTTTAAGGGCGTTTTTTTGGCGAGATAATTGACCGGCCGCTGTAAAATCGCCGCAATCAAAAAAGCGGCAAGGAACGGCAGCAAAAGCCAGAAGGCATATTTCAAAAACAAATACATCAATCCCAGAATGATTCCGGCATATACTATATTTATGATAACGCGTCGTCTTTTTTCCACAGCATCCACTTCGGAGCACCTGCCTTTTTGTTTCTGTGCTTATTCTATACCATTACGGATAAAAATGCAATTTTATTTTGGAATCTTAAAAAAAACTTCATATTTTTCAAATTATCCTCTTTAAATTATAAAATCAGTGTGATATAATAGCGGATAGATTTTATGATTGGGGGATTTCTCATGAACGTTGCCATCATGGGATACGGCGTCGTCGGCTCCGGTGTGGCCGAGGTGCTGAAGAAGAATCATGACAGCATTTTGAAAAAAAGTTCTCAGGATTCACTGGAACTGAAATATATTCTGGACATCCGCGATTTTCCGGGCGATCCGTACGAATCGCTGGTGATCCGTGATTTCAACCTGATTTTAGAGGACGCGTCCGTGGGCGTCGTTGTAGAAACGATGGGCGGACTGCACCCGGCGTTTGAATTCGTCAGCGCATGCCTTGCTGCGGGCAAAAGCGTCGTTTCATCCAACAAGGAGCTGGTTGCTGCAAAAGGCGACGTCCTGCTGCAGATCGCAGAAGAGCACAATGTCAATTTCCTGTTTGAGGCGAGCGTCGGCGGCGGCATCCCGATCCTGCGCCCGCTCTCGCAGTGCCTGGCGGCCAACGAGATTTATGAGCTGTACGGCATTCTCAACGGCACAACCAACTTCATCCTGACAAAAATGATCGACGAGGGTCTGGACTTCGATACAGTTCTGCGCATGGCACAGCAGAACGGCTATGCGGAAAAGGACCCCACCGCGGACGTGGAGGGGCACGATGCGTGCCGCAAAATCTGTATTCTCGCCTCGCTCATTTACGGCAAGCATGTCTATCCTGACGCTGTCTATACCGAGGGCATCACGGGCATCGACCTGGCCGACGTTGAATACGCCAAAAGCTGGGGCGGCGTGATCAAGCTGATCGCCATGGCCAAAGAGGTTTCCGAAAACCGCATCAGCGCCATGGTTTGTCCCTCGCTTGTTCCCGCAAGCAGCCAGCTTGCCAACGTAAACGATGTGTTCAATGCAATCCTTGTTCGCGGCGACGCGACGGGTGACGTCGTATTCTACGGGCGCGGCGCGGGCAAGCTGCCCACAGCCAGCGCAATCGTGGCGGATATCATCGACTGCTGCCAGCATACAACCGAAAAGAAGGATTTCGGCTGGAAACCGTCGACCGAAAATATCGTGGTCGATCACCTTGACCAGAACACGTCTTTGTATGTGCGCGCTGCCGCCTCGCATACGGCCGAAGCGCTTGCCGCCGTGCGCGCCGCGTTCGGCAATGTACAAATTCTCACGCGCAAGGATGCGCCCGAGGGCGAAATCGCTTTCGTGACGCCCGTTGACACCGAGCGTGCGCTGCGCACAAAACTCGAAACACTGCACTGCATCAAACCCCTGTCCGTGCTGCACATCGCGGACTGCTGATTGGAGGCAATTCTATGGCATTGATCGTACAAAAATTCGGCGGCTCCTCCGTTGCCAATGCGGAACGCGTCATGAATGTGGCGCGTATCGTAACCGATACGTACAAGCAGGGCAACGACGTGATCGTGGTGGTATCCGCACAGGGCGACACCACAGATGATCTGATCGCCAAAGCGATGGAAATCAACTCGAAGCCTTCCCGCCGCGAAATGGATATGCTGCTGTGCTCCGGCGAGCAGATTTCCATTGCGCTGCTTGCGATGGCGATCGAAAAGCTCGGCTTTCCCGTCGTGTCTCTGCTCGGCTGGCAGGCAGGCTTTTCGACCAACTCGACCTACGGCAGCGCCCGTATCAAAAAGATCCGCACCGAGCGTCTCAAAAACGAGATCGGCAATAAAAAAATCGTGGTTGTCGCGGGCTTCCAGGGCATCTGCAAATACGACGACATGACGACGCTCGGCCGCGGCGGTTCCGACAGCAGCGCAGTCGCTATTGCCGCTGCCATGCACGCCGACCGCTGCCAGATTTTCACCGACGTGGAGGGCGTTTATACGGCTGACCCGCGCAAGGTTCCGGGCGCCAGAAAGCTCGCCGAGATCACCTACGACGAGATGCTCGAACTGGCCACGCTCGGCGCGCAGGTGCTCAACAACCGCTCTGTGGAAATTGCAAAAAAATACAACGTCGAGCTGGAAGTGCTTTCCAGCCTGACCCGTGCGGACGGCACGATCGTCAAGGAGGTTACAGATATGGAAAAAATGTACATCAGAGGCGTTACGAAAGATACCAACGTCACCCGTTTCTCCATCGTCGGCGTGCCCGACGTGCCGGGGATCGCGTTTAAGATTTTCAGCAAGCTCGCTGCCAGGAATATCGTCGTGGACATTATCCTGCAGTCCATCGGTCGCGACGGAACCAAAGACATCACGTTCACGGTCAGCCACGACAATGCGGACGATACGCTCGAGCTGTTGCAGAACTATGATTTGCTGAAGGATGCTGTCATCAGCAGCGACTCCGACGTGGCAAAGATCTCCGTCGTCGGCGCCGGTATGGAGTCCCATCCCGGATGCGCGGCCACCATGTTTGAGGCGCTCTACGGTGTGGACATCAACATCCAGATGATCGCCACGAGCGAGATTAAGATTTCTGTGCTGATCGACAGAAAGGATGCCGACCGTGCCGTCAGCGCCGTACATGCTGCGTTCTTCCCGGAGAACGACTAAAAATTGTGTTTTTCAGTGCGCAGTTCCGGTTGGGGCTGCGCACTTTTTCTGTTTGAGGAGAAACAAAAAACGGTTCTTCACGGAATTATGTGGGATAGGATTGCATCCTTTGCACAAGCGCCATATCTTAGCCTCCCCTGTGTAAGGGCGCGGGTGTCCGGTGGACACCTCTGCCGCAGGCAGAAGCGCCGACCGAGCCGGCAGGCGAGACGGTGGGCGCCGAAAGGCG
>JAFSYM010000155.1 GCA_017450005.1 Clostridia bacterium | reverse complement strand
CCGCATCGTCCAGCGTGCGGACAATATGCCGTTTCCGGCGGCGCATGTACAAAAACTGACCTGTCATTGCGAGGAGCCGAAGGCGACGCGGCAATCCGCTCCCTTTGTTCTCTATCTGTATGTACGAGCGGAGTACGGATTGCTTCGCTGCGCTCGCAATGCAATTAGACGGTAGATATTAGATGGTAGATTGTAGATGCGCGCACAGAAGGTGCGGCGTAGGGGCGGATCGCATCCGCCCATTTGTCCGGCATCGTTCCGTCCGTCGTGGAGATGCGGATTGCTTCGCTTCGCTCGCAATGACAGCGGGTTGTTTTTGTTCGTTCGTTTCAGGTTTTGCCTGCGGTTTTTTTACGTTTACGCGGGTGCTTTGCACCCGTCGGGCGGTCATGCCCGCCCCTACAGTCCCGCCGTGAACAGTATATTGTCCTCTACAAATTCCGATTTGCACTCGTCGATGCTGCACTGTGCCGCCGTCAGAAATCCTCCGCATACAGTGAGAAGCACCCCTGCGGATAGCCGCAGACCGGACAGCTCTGCGGCGCACTGCGTCCGCGGTGCAGCGCGCCGCATACACGGCACAGCCAGTAGCTCTCCGCGTCCTTCTGAAAGACGGCGTCCCGGCGCAGGTTCTCCCGGAGAATCCGGAACCGCCGCGCGTGGTTCTGCTCGACGCCGGCGAGCTGCCGCATCAGGAACGCCGTCTCCGGCAATCCGTCCTGTTCGGCTTTGACCGCGCACGCTTCGTAGTTGTTCTGCTGCGCCTGATCGAGTGCGGCGGCAAGATTCTCCGCCGTCGCGGGCAGGCGGCACTGCGCGGACAGTTCCCACAGGATCGCGGCGTGTTCGAGCTCGTTGTCCGCTGTCTGCCGGAAGATGTCCGCAATCTGCATATACCCCTCGTCCTGCGCCCGGCGCGCATATAGCCGATAGCGCGACGCGGTTTGCAGCGCACGGTCGAGCAAACGCAGAACGTTTTCACTCGTTTCCATATCCACCACCTCCACACACTGTATGCCCGCGGGCAGAAATTCATGCAAAATGGTACGTGAAAAAGCCTTTTACACCAATCTGCTGCTGCTTTCGCTTCCGATCGCGGCACAGAATATCCTGACCTTTCTCGTTTCGCTCGCCGACAACGTCATGGTTGCGCGGCTGGGCGAAACGGCTGTTTCCGGCGTGTACGTGGCCAATCAGGTTACAACGCTGCTGCAGATGTTCGTCACGGGACTTTCCGCCGCGCTGCTGGTGCTCGCGGCGCAGTACTGGGGACGGCGCGATACGGCGGCCGTACGCTCGATTACGGGGCTTGTGTTCCGCTTTGCGTTTGCGGCAAGCGCGCTGCTGTTCCTTGCCGTGAGCCTGTTCCCGCGCGGCGTGATGGGATTGTTCACTGACGATCCCGCCGCGCTCGACGCGGCCGTAGAGTATGTGCGCATTCTCGCGTTTTCCTACGTACCGTTCTGTCTGGGAAGCGTGCTGCTGGCGTGTATGCGCTCTGTGGAGTCGGTGCGCATCGGGACGGCTGTCGCACTGCTCGCGCTGGCGGTCAACGTATGCCTGAACTGGCTGCTTATCTTCGGAAAATGCGGCATGCCGCGTTTGGGCGTGCGCGGCGCGGCGTGGGCGACGCTCGTCTCACGCCTTTGCGAACTGGCTGTTGCGGCTGTTTACGCTGCACGCGAGCGTAAGGTGCGTCTGCGCCTTGCCGATCTGCTTGCGCTGCATTCGCCGTACACGCGCGACTTTCTGCGCTACGGTCTGCCCGTCATCGCGGGCGATCTGCTGTGGGGGCTGAACATGGCCGTGCAGGGCGGCATTGTCGGCCGGCTCGGCACGGCGTCGATCGCCGCGGTGAGCATCGCAAACACCGTCTTTTCCATCCTGTCCGTCGGACTGTACGGCACGCGGGACGCGTCGTCCATCGTGATCGGCAAGACGGTCGGCGCGGGGGATATTCCGCGCGTGAAGCTGTACGCCAAAACATTGCAGGTGCTCTATGTCGGACTGGGTCTGCTGACGTCCGCGCTGATCTTCGGCTCACGCGCCGTCGTGCCGCTGGTCTACGGTTCTATGGAGCCGGACACACTCGCGCTCGCGCAGCAGCTGCTGGCCGTACTGTGCGTGACATGCGTCGGCACGGCGTACCAGATGTCCGCGCTCACGGGCATTGTCCGTGCAGGCGGCGCGACGCGCTTTGTGCTGTGCAACGATCTGTTTTTCGTCTGGTGCGTCGTCATCCCGTCGGCAATGATTGCCGCGTTTGTGTTTCATGCGCCGACGTGGGTCGTTTTCGCGTGTCTGAAGTGCGACCAGATCCTCAAATGCGCCGTTGCCGCCGTCAAGGTCAACCGCTACCGCTGGATACGCAACCTGACGCGAGCCGACGACAAAAAACTTGACAAAAGAAGGAACGAATGATAGAATTAATCATATAGTAAACTGAAAGATTCTGAAAGGCATCTTTCGGATTTTTCTTTTGGAGGGGTTGGCATGTTTTCCACTTTTGCGCAGTATCTCAACGATCAGTTTCATCTGATGCAGATTCTGGAGTTTTTTCTGCGTGTCATCATCGCGTGTTTCTGCGGTGCAGTGATCGGCTTTGAGCGCAGCAGGCGTTTCAAGGAGGCCGGCATCCGCACACATGTAATCGTCTGCTGTGCCGCTGCGCTGATTATGATTATCTCTAAATACGGCTTCGCGGATCTGACCATGACCGGTATCAAAGACGGCCTGTTCCTGGGCGATAATCTGAACGGCACGCGCGGCGCGGACCCGGCCCGTGTGGCGGCGCAAGTCGTCAGCGGCATCAGCTTCCTGGGCGCGGGCGTCATCTTTAAAAACGGCAACACCGTCAAGGGTCTGACGACGGCGGCAGGTTTATGGGCAACGGCAGGTATCGGTCTTGCCATCGGCTGCGGAATGTACTATCTCGGCCTGTTTACAACGGTTCTGATCGCTGTGCTGCAGGTTATCATGCACCGCTTCAAGATCGGCAGCGATTCCTTGACGGCTCACCGCATCACGATGGAGGTTACGAATCACGCCGAGTTCAGCCGCACGCTGCCGGAGCTTTTCGAGCAGTGGCATGCCAAAGTCACCGAAACCAAGATCAAAATTAACGACGACGGCTCCGCCAAGTACGACATCACCCTGCGCATGGTCGAGACCATCGAGATGAAAGACGTGATCGAGATGCTCTCGCAGCACGAGGGAATCAAGACCATCGGATACGTGACGAGCGACTGAAGTTTTTGTTTAAATGTGCCAAAATTCGACTGGGAATTTTGGCATCTTTTTTTGCTCTTTTTCCTTGCAATCCACAGGGGATTGTTTATAATAAAACTGTGTAAATGCACATTTTGAAAAAGGAATTGAGGTAGAATCATTATGCGTAAACTTCGTATCGGCATCATCGGCTGCGGCGGCATTGCCAACGGCAAACACATGCCTGCACTCGCTCAGATCAACGAGGTCGAGATGGTCGCCTTCTGCGATCTGATCCCTGAACGCGCCGAAAAAGCGGCTGAAAAATACGGCGTCGAGGGCGCCAAAGTCTATACGGATTATAAAGAGCTTTTGCAGGATGAGACAATCGAGGTTGTCCACGTCTGCACACCCAACCGCTCCCACAGCTTCATCACGGTGGACGCGCTTGAAGCGGGCAAGCACGTGATGTGCGAGAAGCCGATGGCCAAGACGTACGCCGAGGCCAAGGCGATGCTTGAAGCGTCCGAGCGCACCGGCAAAAAACTGACGATCGGCTATCAGTCGCGCTGGAGAGGCGACGCGCAGTACCTCAAGCGCGCATGTCTGGACGGCGAACTGGGCGACATCTATTACGGCCGCGCCATCGCGCTGCGCCGCCGCGCCGTGCCGACTTGGGGCGTGTTCCTCAACGAGTATGAGCAGGGCGGCGGTCCGCTGATCGACATCGGCACGCACGCGCTGGATCTGACGCTGTGGATGATGGACAACTACAAGCCGCGCATGGTCGTCGGCACCAAATACCGCAAGCTCGCCGAGCAGAAAAACACGGCCAACGCATGGGGCGACTGGGATCCGGAAAAGTTCACGGTCGAGGATTCCGCGTTCGGCTTTGTCGTGATGGAAAACGGCGCGACGATCAGCCTCGAATCCAGCTGGGCGCTCAATATTGCCGATCCGCATGAGGCAATCTGCCTGCTGGCGGGCGACAAGGGCGGCGCCGATATGCTCGACGGCCTGCGTCTGAACTACGTCAAGAACGGCCGGCAGGTGATCGAGAAGCCCGACTTCTCCACGGGCGGCGTGGCGTTCTTCGACGGCGACGCGTCCGACGATCCTTCTCTGATGGAGGCGCGCGCATGGATTCACGCCGTGCTGACCGATACCGAGCCGCCGACAAAGGCGTCGCAGGCGCTTGTCGTCACGCGCATCTTAGAGGCGATTTACGAATCGGCCGCGACCGGCAAACCGGTCTATTTCGACGATTAAGGAGAGAATACCATGAAATACGCGGTACAGCTTTACACCCTGCGCAACGACTGCTCGAACGGCGCGGAGTTTTTACAGCAGTTCAAAAAGATCAAGGCGCTCGGATTTGACGGCGTGGAGTTCGCCGGATTCCACGATCTGCCGTACGAGGAGATCCGTCACGCGCTGGACGAAGCGGGTCTGGTTGCCGTCGGATGCCACTGCGGCACGGACTGGTTCGACACGCCCGAAAAGGTGCGCGCATGTGTGGAGATCGCCAAAACGCTGGGCATGGACTGCTTCGGCGTCGGCGGCGCGCCGCACAGCACCGCCGAAGAAGTCGCGCGCCTGCGTGAAATTTACCGCATGGCCAACGAGATCGGCGAAAAAGAGGGCGTCAAATTCTACTACCACAACCATTCCGAGGAGTTCCAGATCGAGCTGGACGGCGAGTCCGTCGAGGATCTGATCGCCAAGGACGCTTATCTGGAGATCGACACCTACTGGAGCCACCACGCCGGCATGGACAATGCCGCGCTGATCCGCCGTCTGGCGGATCGTATCGTGCATCTGCACGTCAAGGACGGCATCGGCGGCCATCCGATGGCGCTGGGCGAGGGTGACTGCGACGTGCAGGCCGTGCTCGACGCGGCGAAGGCGATCGACCTTGACTGGGTTGTGCTGGAAAATGACGACCCCGAACCGGACGGCTTTTCGGACATCACGCGCAGCATGGCGTTTTTCCGTGCGCACGCATAATGGAAACGTAAAGGAGATACAACCATGAAACTCGGCGTATTCACCACATTACTGAGCGACCTGCCGCTGGAGCAGGCATGCAAATACTTCCATGACCTGGGTATCCAGATGGTGGAAATCGGCTGCGGCGGCTATCCGGGCAACGCGCATGCCGATCCCGACGTGCTGCTGCACGACGAGGCGGCGTTCGCGGCGTTCTGCGACACGCTGAAAAAGTACGACCTCGAAATCAGCGCGCTGTCCTGCCACGGCAATCCCGTGCATCCGAACGAGGAGACGGCCAAGGCGTATGACGAAACGATCCGCAAGACAATTCTGCTGGCGGAGAAGCTCGGTCTGCATCAGATCAACACATTCTCCGGCTGTCCGGGCGACCACGAGGGCGCGAAGTACCCCAACTGGGTCACCTGCCCGTGGCCGAACGACTTTACGGAAATTCTCAACTGGCAGTGGAACGAAGTGCTGATTCCGTACTGGAAGGATCTTGTCGCGTTTGCCAAAGCGCACGGCGTGGACAAGATCGCGCTGGAGCTGCATCCCGGCTTCTGCGTATACAATACCGAGACGCTGCTTCGTCTGCGCGAGGCAGTCGGTCCCGAAATCGGCGCGAACTTCGATCCGAGCCACCTGATCTGGCAGGGCATGGACCCCGTGGCGAGCATCCGCAAGCTCGGCGACGCGATCTTCCATTTCCACGCCAAGGACACCAAGGTGGACAAGTACAACACCGCCGTCAACGGCGTGCTTGACACCAAGCCCTACGGCGACGAAATCCACCGTTCGTGGATCTTCCGCACGATCGGCTACGGCAACGACGCGTCGTACTGGAAGGACATCATTTCCGCGCTGCGCATGGTCGGCTACGACTACGCGATCAGCATCGAGCACGAGGACAGCCTGATGAGCAAAAACGAGGGTCTGACCAAGGCCGTCGCGCTGCTGAAAGAAGCGCTGGTTACGGAGAGCACAGGCAAAATGTGGTGGGTATGATCCCGCCGATCAAATAGAAGCAGAGGTAACAACATGAGTAACAAAACAATAGGCGGAGCTGTAATCGGTTACGGCGGCATGGGACACTTTCACGGCCGGCAGATGCTGCGCATCGACGGGATCGAGCTGATCGGCGTTTTTGACATCGACCCCGCGCAGCAGCAGGATGCCGAAGAACACGGCATCCATGCGTTCGACAGCCGCGAGGCGCTGCTTTCGGACCCGCGCATCGACGTGGTTGTGATTGCAACGCCCAACGATGTGCATAAAGAAATCGCGATTGACGCCATGGAGCACGGCAAAAACGTCGTCTCCGAAAAGCCCGTCACGCTCAGTCCCGCCGATCTGGAGGAAATGATCGCCGCGGCAGAGCGCACCGGCAAGCTCTTCACCGTGCACCAGAACCGCCGTTTCGACGGCGACTATCTGCTGGCCAGACACGTCATCGAGAGCGGCGTGCTGGGCGACGTGTTCCGCATCGAGTCCCGCGTGCAGGGTTCGCGCGGCATTCCGAGCGGCTGGCGCGAGGAGAAAGAACACGGCGGCGGCATGCTCTATGACTGGGGCGTGCATATGCTCGACCAGATGCTGTACTTCATGCGCGGCGTCAAGCTGGAGACGGTCTATTCGACCATGACGTTTATCACCAACGCCGAGTGCGACGACGGTTTCTCCGTGCTCTGCCGCTTTGAAAACGGCGTGGAGTGGATCATCGAGATCCAGACCAACAACTTCATCTCGCTCCCGCGCTGGTACGTGCTGGGCACGAACGGATCGATGGTCGTCGAGGACTGGGATCTGAACGGCCGGATCGTCACCGTGCTTGAAACGGGCAAGAACGACTGCGAGCCGATCGTCGCCGGCGCCGGTATCACGCGCACGATGGCGCCGCGCACGGACGAGACGATGCACACGGTGCCCCTGCCCGCGAAGGACTATCCGACCGACTGGGACAGCTACTACCTCAACCTCATCCACGCGCTGCGCGGCGAGGGCGAGATTCTGGTCACGCACGACCAGCAGCGTCTGCTGGTGCGTGTGATCGAGGCCATCTTCAAAAGCGCCGAAACCGGCGAAGTGGTACATCTGTAAACGTAAACAAAACAAAGCGGCCTGTTCAAAGGAGCAGGTCGCTTTTGGCTTTTTATACGCGCATCACGGATTTCCGTACAGCGGATTTCAACATGGTGTCATCGCGAGCGAAGCGCGGCGATCTCCCGCCGATGCCGTGACCGGCTTCTTTCGGAGATTCCCACGCGCTGCGCGCCCGGAATGACACCGGAGTTGATGCCGTGTAGGCATTGTGGCAGATATCATCCGCCCGTGTGTTCGGTGCAATGCCGACAATTTGACGCGTGTAACCAAATTAACACAGTTCGTTCCGCGCGCACGGGCGGCAGATTGCCGCCCCTACGGTCGTGCCGGAAATGCGCAGAAGCGGAACGCATATATGCGTTTCCTACGCGATGTTGCCGATGCGTTTTCCGTTGGGGACGATGCCCACATCGTCCCGACGCATATGCAAAATGCCGGTACACTGCCGTTTGCAGGGGCGGTCATGCCCGCCCCTACGGAACGAACCGTTTCCCCGAAGGAAGCAGGGGAGGCGTTCGCATCCCGCGAGGAACGGAACAATGCCGCGCAAACGAGACGGGAAACCCATCCCCTATGGGCGTCAATTTTATCGGTATAGCCCCGGAACGAACAGGCGGCTGCGCGGTGACGCCGATACGTTTCCCGTCGGGCGATGCGCTCACAGGCTTTCGACTGCCGCGTCGCGCAGGATGCAGAACAGCATCGGGCCGGTCATGTATGTGTCGAACACGCCGCTGACGGTCATCTCCGCATCCACAGCCGGCATCACGGCGTCCGGGTCGGCCGGCTCAAACTCGATGCCCTGTGTGCAGCACGCCGTCGCGTCGCGGATCAGGATCGCGCGGTGGACGTCGCCCGTTTCTTCGTCGGTGTATGTGTTGAACGGGCCGCGGATGCGCACGCTTTTGCCGCGGTATTCGTCCGGATTGTAGATCATATCGTACACCTGGGCATACATCATGGTCTGGTTCATCTGCGTCAGGTCGAAGTCGACCGGCGGCAGATCCTCCGGCGCGGTCGTTACGGTCGGTGCGGTCGCGCCGGTCGTCTGCGCTTCGGTCGTTTCCGTCGCGCTTGTCGGCATGCCTTCGGGCGTGCCATTGCCGCACCCTGCGAGCAGACACAGGATGCACATAAGGCAAAGCAGCGTTCTTTTCATCCCGTCACCCGACCGTCCAGAGCCCGAGTGCGGGATTGTGAATAAAGAAGATTTCCTCCCCGTCCGGGAGCGTCACAAAGCCGTCCGGCAGGCTGTCCGGATCGTATTTTGCGGCGGCCACGTCATACGGCATGTACCCGAAGCCCGCGCCGCGCACTTCCTCCTCTGTCAACTCTTTTGTACAGTATATGATGGTAAAGCGGCCGTCGGACGAGCCGTGGATCAGGTGCGCTGCCACGGACAGATTGCCGCGCAGATCCTCGTTTTCCTCGACCAGGCGCAGAATCTTTTCACGCCCGACGTAGCCGTACTTGCGGATAAGGCGGTCGTTCTCGGCGTCCTCGCCGAACTTGCGCACCGCCGGGGCGAGAATGACCAGCTCGCCGCCGTCGGCAATCGCCATGCGCGTGCGGTAAACGGCCTTGTTGCCCAGCCACGTGCTCTTGAATTCGCGCGGATCGAGATAGACCACCGCCTTGCGGATGGGGCGATCCAGATGCGTCAGATTGAGCTGCTGGCTGAGCGAGACGGCCTGCTCGAACACGTCGCGCGTGTTGCCGATGCAAAGGCCGTGGATGCGCGTTTCGTCCTGCTCGCTCGTCGTGACGGTCAGCACGTACAGCAGCGGCACGTCCGCAAGGAAATGCTCCTGCGCGTAGTCGAACACCTTGCGCACGGGCGAAAAGTCCTTGCCCATGATGCGCTCCATGCCGTAAAACGCGCCGAGCATGTGCGAGCTGTTGATCATGCTGCTGCCGCCGCAGCCGACAAAAATATTCTTGGAATAGTTGGCCATGCCCACGACTTCGTGCGGCACGACCTGCCCGATGGACAATATCAGATCATAGTCTTTGTCCATGATGCGGCGGTTGACCTCGACGTCGATCTTGTCGCGGACAAGCCCCTCGGACACCTGCTGCACAAACGACGCCGGCACTTCGCCCAGCTTGACCACGTCCGTGCGCCAGTTGTGCACGATCATGCGCTCGAACGGCACGTCCGCGCCGAAAAACGCCGTCCACTCCGCCTGCGTCATCGGCTCGTGCGTGCCGAGCGCGGGCATGATGTCGATCTCGCACGTTTCGTGCAGCATCTCATACACCATGGCGGTCAGAATCCCCGCGCCGGAATACAGCCGCGTATAGTCGGGCGGCAGAATCAGAATTTTATGCAGGTTTCTTCCCGCCAGCGCTTCCTGCAGCGCACCGCGCAATGCGTCGCGGCCAAGTCCCGTATCGCTTTGCAGAATCATACTCTATAGCCTCCGATCTTCGCTTCAAAAAAGCGAGGCTGCCTGAATGCGACAGCCCCGCTTGTTCATACTGTGTTATCTTGCCGCCGGCACGTTGAGCACAAGGTTGGTCAGCGGGAACGAGCAGCAAGGATGGATGCAGCCGAAATCATAGTCGGCCATGCGGCGGTACTCCATGTTTTTAGGCACATACACCTTGCCCGCGAGCAGGTGCGAGTGGCAGAAGCCGCACTCGCCGCTGCGGCAGCGCGACGGTACCGCGATCCCGTTCTTTTCGAGGATTGCCATGACGGAGTCGCCGGTGGAGCCGGTCACGGTCTTCGTCTCGTCCTGAATTGTGACGGTGATCTGCACGGTCTCGGGCACGTCGGACGGATAGTCCGGCTGGCTGGCCGGATCGTGGAACTCGCCGAACATCTCATGACGGATGTACTTGCGCGGCAGATTCAGCTTTTCAAGCTCCTTGTCCACGAACGCGTACATCTGCTGCGGGCCGCACAGGAACACCGAATACGGCTCGTCGGCGGGCGCATATTTCTCAATCAGCTCTGCGGTGATGAAGCCCTTTTCCGTACCCTTGCGCATACGGCCGGCCGTCTTTTCGCTGAGCACATGGATCACCTTGACCTTGTCGGTCGCCTTTTCGATGGCGGCTAGCTCGTCGCGGAACAGAATCGCGTCCCAGTTGCGGCTGCCGTACAGCAGCGTCATCTCGAAGTCTTCGTCGCCGTCGGCAATGGCCTGCGCCATGGACAGGAACGGCGTGATGCCGCTGCCGCCCGCGAGACAGATGACTTTTTTGGCGTCGCGCAGGGGCTGGTACTCGAACGTGCCGCTTGGCGCGGAAACCTCGACCGGCGTACCGACTGCCCAGTTGTCCAGAATATAGCGGCTCATGATACCGCCCTCGACGAGCTTGATGGTGAGCATATACTTGCCCTCAAGCGACTGCTTGGGCGAGCTGGAAATGGAGTAAGCGCGCGAAATACGCATACCCTCGATCGTTTCAAATACGGTCAGGTATTTGCCCGCGCCGAACCACGCGAGCGCCTCGGTGCCGCGCTCGGGATCGGGGACAAGCTCAAAGCTCTTGCAGTCCGCGCCGCGCTCGATCACCGCGGACACGCGCAGATACTGCCGCACGGGGTGCAGCGCACGGGCGATCACGCGCGCCTGATCGGAGCCGGGAGGCAGCGTCGGCGCGCCTGCCTCAAAGCGCGCCTGCCGGTCGGGCAGCATGGAGAGGAACTTTTTGACTTGCAGTGATTTGATCGGACTTGCCATCTTATTTGCCCTCCTTAAACGCTTTGATCGTCAGTCTTGCGGCCTTTTCGCCGGTGTAGTAGGCGCAGCCGTAGCCGTCGCCGCGCTCCTGCGAAGCGCCGCAGAACAGGAAGTTGTCAAACGGCTGATCCTTCATGTACTGGAGCATGCGCGGGATCATGCTGTCCCACATATTGAGCATATAGCCGTAGGGCGTGCCCTGCGGGGTGTTGAGGTAGCGCGAGAACGTCGGCGGCAGCGCGATTTCGATTTCCTCAATATAGGGCTTGATGGAAATATTCAGCGCTTTTTCGCACGTTTCAATCATATCCTCGGCGACCTTAGTTTTGAACTTTTTGTAGTCCTGCGGCTGCACGCCCTGCATCACGTCGCCGAACGTCATGCTTGTCAGGAACAGGATGCTCGTGCCCTCGGGCGAGCAGTCGGGAATCGCCTCGTTCATGCAGTTGATGATGCAGTAGCCGCTGCCGTATTGCTTGCAGACCTCGTACTGCTTATCCGAATCGGAATCGGGCGCGATGAAGATGGAGTAGTCCTTGAAGCCGAGCTCCTCGGCCGTCTTGTTGACGCCGAGATAGACGGTGGTCAGGCTGACGGCGATCTGACGCGCGTTTGCCATCTGAAGCTGTTTCTTCGGCACGTCCTTGAGATCGAACAGATCGTTCCAGACGAAGTTGGGCGCGCCGTTGCAGATGAAGCGCCGGCCGTAGACTTCCTTTTCACCGTTGACGACCACGCCCGCGGGCTTGCCGCCGCGCATGATGACCCGCGTCACCTCGGAGTTGTACCAGATGTCGCCGCCGTTGTCGCGGATCACCTTGTCGATCGCAAGGCTCATCGCGTGGCTGCGTTTGCGCGGCATGCCGGCGCCGTTCTTGACGTAGCCGTGCAGCATGCACATATAATACATAAAATCAAAGCGCGATGCGGGCACGCCCATGTAGCACCAGTAGGTGTTGAAGATGTCCTGCGCCTTCTTGGGCATACCGAGCGCGTCGAGCGCCTCTTTCATGGTGTGCGAGGTCATGCGCATCACGTCCGGCAGCACCTTGGCCGCGCCTGCGCCGCCGTTCAGGAAATCGCCGTCCTCGATCTGGTCGAGCGCGGTGAAAAATCTGTCGGCAATCCGGAACGCCGCAATGCTGCTCTCGTAGGAGCCGGGGACGATCTCGTCCAGCTTGCGGGAGAACGCCTCGAACCCGATAGGCATGCGCACGTCCACGGAAACCTCGACGCCGTCCTCGTTGACGAACGTGTCGGTATCGCCTTCCTTGGCGGGAACGATCAGGCGAAACGTCGATTCGTCCCGGACCCATTCGCCCTCGGCGCCCATGCGGTCAAAGAATTTTTCGATTTCGCCGGGATCACCGGGCGCGCCGATACCGGCCAGCTCGTGCAGCGACGGTTCAAACTCGAATCTGCCGCGCACAAATGAGGACGCGGAACCGCCGGGGATGTTGTGTCTCTCCAGCAGCAGCGTGGAAAGACCGGCTTTTGCGCAGGTCGCGGCAGCAGCCAGACCGCCGTTGCCCGCGCCGATCACGATTACGTCGTATGATTTACGCATAAGTGTCTCCTCTCTGTATGTAAGAATCTACAGAATTACATATTTATCATACCATTTATCAAGTCGCGTTGCAAGTGCAAAATCAAAAATCTTTGCCGTTTCTTTACTCTTTCTTTGCCGAATACTGAGATTAATGCGGTATTCTCAAATAAAAAAGGAGGACAAGCTATGGTACGCAAACTTTTCAGATTCGGCGCAGCGGCATGCGCCGCCGCGCTGCTGCTCGCACTCTTCGTCAGCGCCGGCGTGATCCGGCAGGCAAAGCCGCACATCCCCGACGCCGTGGACGGCAGCTATGACTGCATCCTTGTGCTCGGCTGCATGGTATACGGCGATCAGCCGTCGGCCATGCTGCGCGACCGGCTCGACCGGGCGATCGAGCTGTACAAAGCGGGGGCGTCCGACCGGCTGCTGATGAGCGGCGATCACGGACGGGCGGACTATGACGAAGTACACGCCATGAAACGCTACGCCATGGCGCAGGGTGTGCCGGAAGAGGCGATCTTCCTCGACCACGCGGGCTTCTCCACCTACGAGTCGATGTACCGCGCCAGAGACGTTTTTGCCGTGCGGCGTCCGCTGATCGTCACGCAGCGCTACCATCTATACCGCGCCGTGTACGACGCGCGTCGGCTGGGTCTGGACGCGGACAGTGCGGCGGCTGCGCCGAATGCATACTGCAAAACATACAACGACCTGCGCGAACTGCTCGCGCGCAGCAAGGACGTCGTATATACCACGCTCCGGCCGAAGCCGACCTTTCTGGGCGAGCCGATCCCCATCACGCTGTCCGGCCTGCTGACGGAGGACAGGTAATGCAGACAGAACGCGGTCTTATACGATGCCGTAAAAATGAATGATGTTCATATCCTCCGGCATATACAGCCCGTGGCTGCCGCAGTCGCCGTCAATCTCGTGGCAGCCGTGATCCGGCGCGAAAGCGGCCAGCGTGCGGTGCGCCGTCCAGTGTGCCTGTACCGCGTCGGCCAGCGTCGAAAAGGCGTTGACGTTGTGCCGCAGCGCGGCGAGCGCTTCCGGGCTTTCGGGGCCGAATTTGTGCATGGTGCCGTCGTAATTGCCGTTGTAGACGGCGATCAGGTCATGCCGGTCGCGCTCGATCAATTCAAGCGCCTTCGCGTTTGCTTCGTCCGGCGTGTCGACGATGCAGTAGTCCATGTCCCGCTCCAGAAAAATGCGCGACATACTGTCGTTTCCGGTCGAAATGATACACGGCTTTTTGCCCGCGCGCAGCAGCGCGTCAAAAACCGTGTCCGTGCGGATGACGGGTTTTGTATAGCTCTGTATGCCGTGCACGGCAGGTTCGGCGCCCGTGTACATCGTGCCGAAACAGACCGGCGTGACGGACGGCATGACCGTCTGCAGCGGCAGCGTGAGCTGCGTGCGGCGCATGACGGGCAGAAACAGGTCGGTATATTTTTCAAACAGCCACAGCGCGACAGCGTCCGGGTTGTACATCAGCACACGGTCAACGCCGCCTTTGCACAGCGCGGCAATCGGTTCGAGCGCAGGGGCGGACTCTTTCGGCGGCTCGACGCCCAATGCGCCGGCAACCGCGGCGGCGACGCCGGTCAGATGCAGCGGACAGTAGATTTCCTGCATAACAATCACCTCGCATTCAGTGTAGCATATCGCCGAAAAATGTCAATGCTGAATTGACATGCAGGCTTTTATTTTGTATAATAATTATTTGAGGTGATCGCATTGAAGAAGAACGAGCGCATTGCGCTGACCGTCACGGACTGCACGCTTTCGGGCAGCGGCGTCGGGCATGCGGACGGCATGGCCGTGCTGGTTCCGGCGACGGCCGTCGGCGATGAGATCACCGCGCATATCGTCAAGGTCAAAAAAACCTATGCATTCGGCAAAGCGGTGGAGATCCACCGCGCGTCGCCCGACCGCATCGTGCCGGACTGCGCCGCGTTCCCGCGGTGCGGCGGCTGTCTGTTCCGCCACATCACCTACAAAGCGGAGCTGCGGCTGAAGGAAAACCAGGTGCGCGAGAATCTGCGGCGCATCGGGCAGTATGCCGGACCGGTCGAGCCCATCGTTCCCTCGCCGAAGGTCGACGGCTATCGCAACAAGGCGCAGTATCCGCTGGCTGCGTCTGACGGAAAGGTGCAGATCGGCTTTTTCGCCCCGCGCAGCCACAGGGTAATCGACTGCCGCGACTGCCGCCTGCAGCCGCCGTCGTTCCGCGCGGTGCTGGACGTTTTCGATACATGGATACAAACTTACCATATTCCGGTCTATGACGAGCAGACCGGTCACGGTCTGCTGCGGCATATCTATATCCGGCAGGGCGAGCATACAAGGCAGATGCTCGTCTGCGTCGTCGCAACAAAGATGAAGCTGCCGCACGCCGACGCGCTGTGCGACGCGCTGCAGGCGGCCGAGCCGCAGATCAAAACGGTTGTGCTGAACGTCAACCCCGACGACACCAACGTCATTCTCGGCAGGCAGTGCATTCCGCTGCGCGGCGACGGCACGATTGAAGACGTGCTTTGCGGCCTGTCGGTGCGGCTGAATGCGCTCTCGTTCTATCAGGTGAACACATTGCAGGCCGAGGCGATCTATCGCAAGGCATCACAGCTTGCCGCGCCGGAAGGGGAGACGGTGCTCGACCTGTACTGCGGCGCGGGCACGATCGGCCTGTCGATGGCGGATCGCGCCAAAGAGATCATCGGCGTCGAGATCATTCCGGAGGCGGTTGAGGATGCGCGGTACAACGCCGCGCGCAACGGCATCGGCAACGCGCGCTTTTTGTGTGCGGATGCGGCCGAGGCCGCCGCAACACTCGAGGGCGAGGGGGTACGGCCGGGCGTCGTGCTTGTCGACCCGCCGCGCAAGGGGTGCGCGCCGGAGCTGATCGGAACCATCCTGCGCTTTGCACCCGACCGCATCGTCTACGTCTCATGCGACAGCGCCACACTCGCGCGCGACGTCGCGCTGCTGCAGACGGGCGGCTACACCGTGCAGACCGCCGCCCCGTTCGACATGTTCCCGCGCACCGGGCACGTCGAGACGGTGTGCTTTTTGCAAAGACAAAAAGAATAGTATATCTCTATGCCACATGAACCGAAAGATGAAGATTACTATTACAGTTGAATATGGAAGAGATGCACAAGGTTAGATTATGAAGAATTGCGCATTCTTTTAGTTTTTCAGAATGGGATTTGTGCTTTTGCGGATTGAGAGGTAACGTAGATGTCAAAGTTAGGTATTGAACAAAAGAGTGTGAAACTCTTGCTGGGTGATAATAAAGCTGATTTTCTTATTCCAGATTATCAGCGCCCGTATGCTTGGGAAGAAAAGGAATGTCAGACGCTTTGGGATGACATTTTTTCCTTCGCATTTCCAGATAATGATTGCGATAAGTTTGATCGTCATAATGATGAGTATTTTCTTGGACCGATTGTAACTTTCTTGAATGAGAATAAGAAACAAGAGGTCATTGATGGCCAGCAGCGTCTGACTACGCTTATGCTTCTCCTTCGCGCTTTTCATGCTCGTTATGGAAAGATGAAGGATGATCTTTCGGTATCAACCAGAAAGAATATCGAACAATGTATTTGGAAGACAGATGAGTTCGATAAGCCAGATATGGATTCCCTGAAGTTAGAATCAGAAGTTGCTACGGATGATGCAAAACAGGAGCTGAAGGATATTCTACGTACAGGTGTGGCTACTGATAGCCAGAAGAGTCAGTACGCACAGAATTATCGATTTTTCCAGAAGAAGATTGATCAATTTCTTGAAGATTACCCAAGTTATTTTGCGCATCTTCCGACTCGTATTCTGAATAACTGCATCCTGTTGCCGATTGAAGCAGAATCACAAGATACAGCATTGAGAATATTTTCGACCTTGAATGATAGAGGTAAACCTCTTTCGGATTCTGATATTTTCAAGGCACAGTTTTATAAGTATTATTCAAATAAGGGTCAGAAGAAGGATTTCATTGACCGCTGGAAACAGTTAGAAGAACTATGCTCTAAGATATATCATCCACAGGTTGGAACATCCATGGATGAGGCATTTACACGCTATATGTATTATGAGCGCGCAAAGCAAGGCATTAAACAGTCAACAACAGAAGCGCTTCGTAAATTCTATGAAAAGAATGGTTACGCTCTTCTAAAAAACGATAAGACATTCGAAAATCTCATTGATCTTACGAATTTTTGGAGCGATGTTGAACTTCAGAATAAAGACCGTTTTGCTGAAAAGGTACTGCGTAGGCTTTTTGTTTTAAACTATGCGCCGAATGGTATGTGGGCATATATCGTATCGGTTTATTACATGGCAAACCGTGATGAGAACGGTATGCTGGACGATGACGCATTCTGTGAGTTTTTGAATAAGATCACAGCGTTCATTTGGACTTATGCGGTGACAAATCCAGGCGTGAATGCTTTGCGTACGCCTGTGTATGCAGAGATGGTCAACATTGTGAATGGGGATCCAGTCACATTTGACGGGTTCCGTTTCGATGTGCAATCGGTCACTAACATGTTTAACAACTATGCGTTTAGTAATAATCGTGCTATTACAAGATCGATGCTTACATGGTGGGCGTATCAAGATGATGAGCAAGTGCTCCTTCCGCTGGAAGCTCGTTTAGAAATTGAGCATATTTTTTCGAGAGGTCGTCAGGATAAGGAACGTTCACTCTCAAATGCGCATAGTCTGGAAGCCCTTGGCAATAAGGCTTTACTTGAAAAGCGAATTAATATCAGTGCATCTGATTATCGTTTTACTGATAAGAAGAAGTATTATCAGGGTTATACCAATATGCGTAACCAGTTCAAGGCAGGAACACAGATCAGGGAGCTTCTTGATTTTGCGAATACAAGGAATGATTTTCAAGAAAAAGATATCGTACAGCGAACAGCGTCGATTATCTTTGCCTTTACAGAGTATCTGGGAAATAACGGACTTTTAAAGGAATAAGTTATATATGAACGAATACAACTTTTATGGCTGGCAAACGGCGGATATCCGCTCGGCGCAGGGTTTGACGCCGCACGAGTGCTATGCGCTGCTCATGCAGATCTGGTGCGCCGAAACATGCGCGCCGCGGATGCGCGCGCAGTGGAGCGAAGACAACAGAACCAAAGGCCAGTGCTCGATCACGGCGTTTCTGATGCAGGATCTGTTCGGCGGCGAGGTGTACGGCATCCCGCTCGGCGACGGCAACTACCACTGCTTCAACCGTGTGGGCACGTGTGTGTTCGATCTGACGAGCGCACAGTTCGGCAGCAAGGTTCTGAATTATGCGGACGGTGTTCCGCAGAGCCGCGACGCGCATTTTGCAAAAGAGGAAAAGCGGCAGCGGTACGAGCTTCTGCGGTATGCGCTGCTCGAGCGGATCGGGGCACCGGACGGCGCAGAATCCAAGCGCTGATTCAACCATTGTTTGCAGAGGAGAGTATGAGATGCGTGAGATGGGAGAAAAAACGTTTTACAACTGCGGCTTTTTCATCTTTCCGCTGCGGGTGACGCAGCCGGACAAGCTGAAATCTTATCTTGCCGCGCAGGACAGCTGGGCGTGCGTCGACTCGCAGTTCCACACACAGTATCTGCTGCACTACGCGCCCGGCGTGGACAGCGCGCAGGACGATCGGCTGCGTATTTTTCAGTATACGCAGGCGCAGGAACTGCCGCTGTATCTTTTCGGCGAGACGATCCGCAAGCGGTTTAAATCGCGCAAAATAAATGACTATCATGCAGTTTCGCCTGTTCTGCAGACGATTACGTTGTATTGGTTCGGGACAAACGTTGCGTTTCTGGAATTTCACATGCGTTACGACGGGATGGATGCCCAGGAGATCGCGGAGTTTACTTTTCTGTTCCGCAGTCTGCGTAATAACGAATCGGGGCTGGAAGAATTTCCTGAAGATAAGATCAGTCCGGAGACGGCAATCGGACGGATTCTGCCGCAGGAACAGAGCGGGACGGTTCTCTGCTTCCACAATTTGTCCCGCCTGAAAAGACAGGGCAACATCCTCACGTTCCTGAAAACGCGCCCGTGGAAATTCGATCAGGAAGAAAACGAGTATTACGCCTATCTGCTGGCACACGGGTATCATATAGGCTTTTCCGACAAAGCGGCGACGGACACGCCGTATGAAATAAACCGCCGGTTCGGCACCGATACGTTCTGGGGCGGCAGTCAGGACGGTCTGGCATGTGTCGTGGAAGAGCCGCACTCGTTTCAGTACAGGCGTCTGTGCTGCGATTACCACGCGCTGTATCTGCTGCTGCTCAACCAGCGATTCGCTTCGGTTGCCTATATCGAGGCGTTCGCCCGGCAGGACGTGGGTCTGCAGGAGGCAAACAATCTGCATGACGGCGTCGTTTCGCTCAAAACGCGCTATGCGTTCCGCGTGATCTCGGACGACCGGCACATGCAGACAATTTACAGCGACATGTACCGCATCCTGGAACTGGACAATCTGGTGCAGGATCTCGAGGATGTCAACGATCAGTTGAGCGTTTTGCGCCATGCGCGCAGACAGGAACAGGAGGAACGCCGTCAGGAACGCGAACGAAAGATCGGCAGTTTGCTGGGCGCGTTGTCGGTATTCGCAATCTTTTCGGCGCTGATTGATTTTGCGGACTTTATGGACAGATTCCGTCAAGCGGTTACTTTGCATTCAATCATCAGTCTTGTCATAACGGCAGGTATCCTTCTGACGGCAGCTATTATTATTCTCTTCTGGAAAGGAAACAAGAGTGACAGAACATGAAACGATGCGATCTGCATACACATTCCAACTGCTCGGACGGTTCACTGTCGCCGCGGGAGCTTGTGCTGGCGGCCAAAGAATGCGGCCTGTCCGCCGTCGCGCTGACGGATCACAACACCGTGGCGGGACTGCGCGAATTCCTGGATACCGGCAAACAGGAAGGGATAGAAACGGTTGCGGGCTGTGAGTTCACGACGGCATACAACGGAACGGAGCTGCATCTGGTCGGCCTGTTCCTGCCGCCGGACGCATGGGCGGCGATCGACGTACCGCTGCAGAAACAGCGGGAGGAGAAGCACAGAAACAACGATCTCCTGCTGGAGCGTCTGCGCGCGAACGGCTATGCGATTACGCGCGCGGAGGTCGAAGCGCTCACGCACAGCGAGGAGTTCAACCGCAACCCGGTCGCGCATGTGCTGGTGTCAAAGGGTTACGTCGCTTCCACACAGGAGGCGTTCGATACGCTCTTGAGCGAGAGCGTCGGGTTCTATGTGCCCGGCAAACGGCCGGACACGCTCTCCGTGATCCGCTTTCTCAAACCGTTCGGCGTCGTTACGGTGCTGGCGCATCCGTTCCTGAATATGGATGCGCAAACACTCTGCGACTTCCTGCCGCATGCCGTCGACGCGGGACTCGACGCGATGGAGACGCATTACACAGACTTTGACGCGCAGAAGACCGCCGAGGCGCAGCGGATTGCCGCGCATTTCGGCTTGCTTGAGAGCGGCGGATCGGACTTCCACGGCACGCGCAAGGCGCACGTTCTGCTCGGTACCGGCAAAGGTTCGCTCTGTGTGCCGTACGATTTCTACGAAAAACTCGCCGCACGGGCAGGAGGCTGATACACATGCAGACAACAGCCGTGATTTTTGATCTGGACGGTACGCTGCTCGATACGCTCGACGACCTCACGGACAGCGTGAATTACACGCTGCGGCAGTTCGGCTATCCCCCGCGCACGCGCGAGGAAATTCGCCGGTTTGTCGGCAACGGGGCGGTCAAGCTGATCGAACGTGCGCTGCCGCATGCCGTGGAGCCGGATCGGTTTCAGGCGGTTCTGCGCGCCTATGACGCGCGCTACACCGCGCACCAGTACGACAAAACGAAACCGTATCCGGGCGCTTGCGAGCTGCTGCGCGCGCTGCGAGCAAGAGGCATCCGCACGGCGGTGCTTTCCAACAAGCAGGACAATGCGGTGCGGCCGCTGTGCGCGCATTATTTCCCCGGCCTGCTCGACGCGGCGACGGGGCCCGCGGACGGACGGCGCACGAAGCCTGCGCCGGACGGCGTCATATACCTCGAACGTCTGCTCGGCGTGACGGCACAGCAGACGCTGTACGTCGGCGATTCGCGGGCGGACGTGCAGACGGGACTGAACGCCGGCGTGCGCACCGTGGCGGCGCTCTGGGGCTTTCGCAGCCGGAGCGAGCTGGAAGCGGCAGGTGCTGAGCTTTTTGCGGAAAGTGCAGAAGAAATTCTGAATTATGTAGACAACTGAGGCATAATATGCTATACTGAAGCCATCAAATTTCAAGGAGGAAATCTCAATGAACGCAATCAAAAAATACGTCGCGGAGTTTATCGGCACGTTTGTGCTGGTCTTCTTCGCATGCGGTACGGCTGTCGTGACGAAATGCTCGGTCGATAACCCCGCCGGCTACCTGCTGACGGCTCTGGCCTTCGGTCTGGTGATCGTGGCGATGGCGTACTCGATCGGCAACGTTTCCGGCTGCCACATCAACCCCGCGGTTTCCATTGCCATGCTTGTCAGCGGCAAAATGAGCGTGGCGGACTTCTTCGGCTACGTCGTGGCGCAGTTCCTCGGCGCGACGGCCGGTGCAGCCGCGCTGATGGCTTTCGTGGGCAAGGAAAGCGGCCTCGGAGCCAACGGCCTGTTCGACGGCCGCGTGGTGCCGTCCCTTGTGATCGAAGTGATCCTGACCTTCGTTTTTGTTCTGGCGATCCTGGGCGTCACGTCCAAGGTGGAGAACGGCGCGGTCGCCGGTATCGTGATCGGCCTGTCGCTGACGATGGTGCACATTCTCGGCATCGCCTTTACCGGCACGTCCGTCAACCCCGCGCGCAGCTTCGGCCCGGCGCTGTTCGTCGGCGGCGACGCGCTCAAAAACGTGTGGGTTTTCATCGTCGCCCCGCTGGTCGGCGGTGTGCTTGCGGCGCTGTGCTACAAGTTCCTTGCGTCGAAGAAGGAAGACTAAGCGAAAATCGAATACGGATCGGGAGCTGTCCTGCGGGGCAGCTCCTTTTGTATGTTGTATACAAAAAAAGGTTCATCACGGATTATTGTGGAATACTCAGATGTTGATAAAAAGCGGTGTCATCGCGAGGAGCGAAGCGACGTGGCGATCCGTAACCCCAGCAGTGCATAAATGAACAAGAAGGAGAACGGATTGCCGCGCGCCATAAAGGCGCTCGCAATGACAAACAAGGGAACGTTTTCTTATCCCACATAATTCCGTGAAGAGGGGCAAAAAAACGGTTCATCACGAAAAACCGTGCAAAAGGCTGACAAGAAGAGAATGTGTCATTGCTATGACAGATTCCACTCGATTGTACCCACAAGGTAAGTAGGGCACGCATACATGCGTGCCGCGGTGCAGGGAACGTCCTTTTCGGCACGGATGTATCCGTGCCCTACACAGGGAAACCAACCGGCATCTACGGGAAATCGCCACGCTTCGCTCGCGATGACACTTTGCTGTTATTTGGTGCACGGAAATCCGTGAAGAGCGAAAAAAGCGCACCCGTGAAAACGGATGCGCTGTCATTTTGGGGTTTGGGGGCGCCGATCAATGCCGGTTGGTGATGGCGCTCAACTCGAGTGCAGCCAGTACTTTGTGCCAGAAGGACGTCTTCTTCGAGTCGATGGTGTGGATCAGATCCATCTCCAAAGCAAAAATGTTTTTGTCTGTCATGTTGAATCATCCTTTCGTTGCTTTGTGCCTTTAGTATAGCACAATATTTGCAAAAGTCAAGGCACGTTGCACAAATCGAAGCAATCACATTTGTGCATAATGACGAAAATTGGAATGACCGGATTTTTTGAGGGACATACAGAATATACAAAGATCGCATACAATAATTGTGCACTATGCACAAAGACTATGCACCGCTTCGCCGATTCTGCAAAAACCGACCACAAAGCGGTGCATAATTTTCTATCTGCATGATGCAAAAACACGGGGACAGGCAGTGCCCGTCCCCGTTGGTCTGCAAGGATTCCTGTGCGTGTCGGCGGATCAGTTCAGCAGATTGGACTTCGCTGTTTTGCGGCCGAGCAGCGCGGTCACGAGACCGACGACCGCGTCATAGATCAGCACGCCGCCGATGATGCGCGTGATGAAGCTGGCGAACGCGGCGGGATTGATGACGATCACAATGCCGAGCAGTATGCCCAGCAGCGCGAGGATGACCGCCGCAATTTTGCCTGCCGGCAGACGCACGCCGATCACGAGATCGAGCAGCGAGTTGAGGATCAGCAGAATGCCGAAAATGATGTGCAGCACGTTCACAACCTTGCCCGCGAAGATCAGCAGAATCAGCGCGAAGACGGCGGCCACGACGCCGATCAGCAGGGAGATGGGCGCACGATCCTCTTTCTTGGTCGCGAAGTGGGCGACGAGGCGGACGGCTGCGCCGCAAAGCAGCACCGCGCCGATGATGCGCACGTACGTCGTCAGTGCGGTGAGGGGCGCGATAATCAGCAGCACGCCGAGCGCGAGCAGGATGAGGCTGGAGAGCAGTTTGTTTTTGATAATGGTTTGCATAGTGGTTCCTCCTGTTTATTCGACCCGCAGGGATTCGGATTTTTCCCGATCCGGGTTGATCGTCAGTGTTTGGTATACGTGATAAATGACTTTGCCGGGTTTTGCGCCGGGCGGCTTTTTCAGGTGCTTGGCGAACGTGTAGTCCACGGGCACCTGTGCGCTCTCTCGCGCGCGGCTGTTGTAGGCGGCGATCATGGCGGCCTGTTCGATCGTCGCGGGCGGGATCTCGCGCCCCTCAGCGCAGACGATCACGTGCGAGCCGGGGATTTTCTGCGTGTGCAGCCACAGATCGCTGCCGCGTGCCGTCTTGAGCGAGAGGCGGTCGTTCTGCAGATTGTTGCGCCCGACGAGGATGCGAAAGCCGTCTGTCGAGCGGTACTCGATCGGCGGCAGAGGCTTCGGGCTTTTTTCGTTCGGCTTGCGTTTGCGCCGCAGGAAACCTGCCTGCTCGATCTCCTCGCGCAGCGCACCGAGTTCTGCGCCCGTATCCGCGCGGCTGACGAGATCGGTCACGGTTTCCAGGTACTGCAGTTCCTGCTCGCCCGATTCGATCAGCCCGGCGAGCATCTGCTCGGCGGTTTTGGCCTTGCGGTATTCCTTGTAGTATCTCTGCGCGTTGGCCATGGGCGAGAGCGCGGGATCGGCAGGGATGCGCAGCGTGCGTCCCTCATCGTAGTAGTTGGCCACGTCGTAGAACGGCGCGCCTTTTTCGAGCATACCGGCATACGACTGGATCAGCTCGCCGTACAGCCGCAGTGTGTCGCGGTCGGCACAGCGCGCCAGCTCCGCACGCTGCAGGTCGAGCTTTCGCGCAATGCGCGTCGTTGCGCTCGAGAGCGCCTTGAGCATATCGGCCGCGCGCTGGTGCGTGCGGTCCTGCCGGTCACGCTCGAAATAGAAATCGTCGAGCAGCGCCGAGTAGCTTTCAAACACCTTGGGCGTGCGGGCGAAGCCGTACTGCGTAATATCCATGAACGAGAAATCCGTTCCGCGTCCCGCTTCGTCGCACAGGATGTGCGGCGCGCCGCCGGATGCGAGCGTTTCCCTGAGCGCATCGAGCGCGCGAAGCAGCAGCGCTTTCTGCGCGCCGGTCAGCTCGCGCACCGCCGTGTCCATGCCGCCGCACCGCGACGCCAGTTCCCGGCAGATGAGCGGCGAGGCGCCCTGCAAAGCGTTCAGCAGGGCGGAGGGGAGCGTCTTTTCGGGGAAGGCGCCCACGCGGTCGAGCACATCCTGCGCCGTGCACACACGCAGATCGAGCTTGTCCTGCGGCGGGGGCGATACATACGCCAGTCCCGGCTGCACCTGCCGGTAGGACGACTGCGAGGCGTCCACGCGCTTGACGGCGTCGAGGATCGTGCCGCTGCCGTCGAGCAGGATGATGTTGCTGTGCTTGGCCATGATCTCCACGCACAGACGCAGCGACACGGGATCGCCGATTTCGTTCGTCGCGTCGAAGTCGAGAAAGACCGTGCGGTCAAGCCCTGCCTGCGTTACGGCGCGCAGCTTCGCGCCAATCAGATGCTTGCGCAGCAGCATGCACAGCATCGGCGGCTTTGCGGGATTTTCCGGCGCAAAGGCCGTGATGTGCAGGCGGGGACTGTTCGGCGAGGCGGACAGAAACAGCCTGCATGCCGTGCGGTAGCCGCGCAGATGCAGCACCACCTCGTGCTTTGACGGCTGGTGCACCTTTTCCACGCGGCTGCCGATGAGCTGACCTTGCAGCTCTCCGGTCAGAAAATGTAAGAAGTATCCGTCTAACGGCATATCAGCTCTCTCTGGTCACGAAGCACAGCCAGCCGTGCTCCTCGTAGCGTTCGAGCACCTCGAAGCCCAGCGCGTCGAACGCGTCCAGGATCTCCTGCTCGCGCAGGTCGATGATGCCGGACGTGATGTACAGCGCGCCGGGTTTGAGAAACTGCTTGATGTCCTTGGACAGCAGCAGGATCGCGTCGGCGACAATGTTGGCCGCCACGATGTCGTATGTGCCGTGCACTTTGTCGGTCAGATTGCCCTCCAGCACCGTGTACTGCGGCGCGGTGAAGCCGTTGAGCTCGCCGTTGAGACGCGCCATTTTGACGGCCAGCGGGTCGATGTCGACCGCTTCGGCACATTCGGCGCCCAGCAGCAGCGCCGCGACGGACAGGATGCCGCTGCCGCAGCCGACGTCGAGAAAGCTCCTGCACCCGTCCATGTGCTTTTCGATCGCCTGCAGGCACAGACGCGTCGTCTCGTGCGTGCCGCTGCCGAACGATACGCCCGGTTCGATGTGCAGCACTGTGCGGTTCTGCGCGTCGTAATCGTCGACCCAGACGGGACGGATGAACAGCCGCTCGCCGATCGGCATGGGTTTGAAGAACGCCTTCCAGTTGTTCTCCCAGTCTTCGTTGCGGCAGATTGCACGATCCATCTCAAAGGGGATGTGCTGGGCAGTCAGCCGCTCGCGCAGATAGGTGACAGCTTCGGCGGGATTGTCCTCGGGGGAAATGTACAGATGGACGATCGCCTTGCTGCGGTCCTTGCGCAGCAGCTCCTCGTCAATCAGGTCGATGTGCGCAATGTCATGCGCCTCCTGCTCGAGATGGCTGTAATCCTCCACGTAGATGCCGCCGCGCGCCGCCATACAGGCGATGTCGCTGACCGTATCCGCGTACCGGACGTCCACCGTCAGCATGATTTCCGTAAAGTCCATAGTACCCTCCATGACAAATGAATGTGCGCTTGAATTATACCGCCTCGGCATGGTTTTGTCAATCGGTTGTAGCGGGACGGTTTTGTGAAGGAATTTTGAATTTTGCCGCCGGGCATTGAATCTTTGCGCCGGTTGTGCTATACTGTCCGATGTATACAAGTACATACGGAGGGATTGCGATGAAACGACTTCTGTGCTTTGTGCTCGCGCTGTGTCTGGCGGCTGCGGCGGCTTTCAGCGCCGCGGCGAACGGTCTGCCGTTCGACAAGCCGGACGCGCCGGACGGCCTGACCTTCTTGTTTACATATCCGAACGACGGCAACGAATGCATCGAGGCGGTCTTTACCGTGCCGGATGCGCTCTGCCGTGTCGCGTCGCTGACGCAGGCGCAGCAGGAGAAGTACTACGGCGCGGCGTTCGAGAGCTGCGTGCAGTTCGACTGGTCGCTGGATTCCGACAAGGCGTTTCACTATGATGAGAGCTGGGACAGCATCGGCGGCAGCTACCCGATCCAGAAGCTCACGGGCAGCTTTGTCGACAAATGCGAGGTGTTCTGGTTTGCGTACCCCGAGGCGGTGCAGCGCTGCAGGAGCGGCGTTGTGAACCGGAATACGGAGAAGGGCGAGGTCTACGCCTTCGATTTCGACAATCACAAGCTGTACGTCCGCGCGCGCTTTTTGGTCTATGACTACCAGTCGCAAACGTGCACGTTCTCCGACTGGTCACGCGTGTGCGACGTGGGCGCAGCCCGCACGGCGGACACGCCCGATGTGCCGCGGGTCGGCGAGAGCCGGATCGAGGTGAGCAAAGCTTCGCTCGACGGCAATGTGCTGACCTTTGACGCACAGCCGTCCGGCAGCATCCGCGACATTGCGCGTGCGCTGCTGTGCACATACAACCCGCAGCTCAGCCTCATCTCGCAGATGCGTGTGGACGGCGGCGCGTGGGAATACCGCAGCATGACGCGCGGCGATATGCCGTATCTGATCGGCTTGCGCGAGGTAGAGCTGCCCGAAACGACGGGCAAAATCGAAATTCGCTGCCGTCTGACCGGCAACAACCCGACCGACGGCACGGCGATCATCACCGGCTGGAGCGATCTGCTCACGGTAGAGGACGGCAAGGTGCAGATTGTCAAAAACGACGATCCGTTTGACGTCAAGGCCGAGGAGAAACGGCAGGCCGATGCGGCGCGCGAAGCGAACCGCTGCACGCTGTGCGGCTTTTGCCCTGTGCATCCGTTCGGCGTGTGCATGTTTATCTGGCTCGGCGGCCTGCTGCTCGTCGCGCTGATCGTGGTTTACAATATTCTTGCATCCAAAAAGAAAAAGCAGCGCGCCGCGCAGATCAGGGCGCGCGAAGAGGCGGCACGGCAGACGGGCGGGGACAAGACCGGCTCGTTTGTGATGACCGACCGCATCACGCTGCAAGGGAACGCAGCGCAGCAGCAGCCGGAAGAGGAAACGTCTGCGGCGGCAAAGGAGGAAAACGACGATGCACATTGAAAAAATTGCGGTAGGCGCGCTGACGGCGCTCGCCAAACATGAGGGAAAAAAGATTCTGAAGAAAGAGGGCTACGCGCCGAAACCCGCGCCGACGCAGCCCATCGTAATGCGCAACACGCAGGACGCGCATTTTTGCTGCGGTTTCGCCTCGCGCGTAACGATGCCCAAGGACATCCATGCCCGTCCGTTTTATCTGGCCGGGCACCGCACGGGCAAGACGGTGGCGGGCATCCTCGACCCGCTCACGGTCAGCGCGTTGTGGATTGACTGCAAGGACGGCGGCGGTATGGTCGTGATCGGCGCGGACGTCGTCGGCATTGCGGGCGTCGAGATCGCGCAGATCCGCGCCTCGCTCGCGGATTTCTGCCGCGAAACGGGCTGTAAAAGCGTCAGTATTCTTTGCTCGCACAACCATGCCGGCATTGACACGCTCGGCTACTGGGGCAAGGCAATCATCGGCCCCATTCCCGGCAACGGCAAGGACCCCGAATACATGGCGCTGCTGATGGAAAATATGCGCGCGTGCTGCCGCGAGGCGTACGAAACCCGCAAGGAGGGCAGAATGTACGCCGGTTCGGTGCATGTGCCGAACGCCGTTTACCGCAAGCGCCCGCCGATCGTGGCGCGCGACGTACTCTCGCGCATCCGCTTTGTGCCCGACGACGGCTCGACGGAAACATGGTGGCTCAACTTCGGCGCGCATCCCAACACAATGGGCGGCGACAACCAGATGATCAGCGCGGAATATCCGGGATTTCTGCGCACGGCGATCAATGAAAAACAAAAGACCAACGTTCTGTTCGGCGTCGGCCCGATTCTTGCGGTCGATCCGGGAGAGCTGAGCGAGGATCCGTATGAGTGCGCGCGTCTGGAAGGCAAGCTGCTTGCCGAGGCAGCGTTCACGATCGACAACGACGTCGCGCTCACGCCGGAGATCACCGTCGTGCGCCAGCCGTATCTGGCACCGGTGGAGAATCCCGTCCTGGCGCTCATGGCGATCATCAAGACGGTGAATTACAAGAAAGCCGCCAGCCGCGAGAGCAGTCTGGGACTGGCGCTGTGCACGGAGATGACCTACATCCGCATCGGCTCGCAGCAGATCCTGATGCTGCCGGGCGAGGCAGCGCCGGAGTTTGTGTTCGACCAGTATTCACCCGCCGAGACGTCCGCGACGGGACTCGGTCCCGAGGTCAACGCCGAGCCGCTGTGCCGCGTTGCCGACGACGACAATCTGATTGTGTTCGGTCTGGCGAACGACATGACCGGCTACATGGTGCCAACCAACGATTTCATTCTCAACGAGTACGGCCCCTATCTCGACACGGCGACCGACCGCCTGGGCAACCGGCATTACCACGAGACGAACTCCCTGAGCCCGAAGATCACGCACGTGGTCTCCGAGACGCTCGCCGGCATTATGGCGCGGGTGCGCTGACATGGCGCGGGAAATCGCGTTTACCGTTCCGGAAACATACGACAATAAAAAACTCTGTGCCTTCCTGCTGCGGGAGGCACAGATTTCGTCTGCCCTGTATGCGACGCTGCGGCAGATTCCGCTCGCCGTCACGCGCGGGGGCGGAACGATCCGCAGCGCCGAGCGCGTCAGGGCGGGCGACGTGATATGCGTGATCCTGCCGCGCGAAAAAACGACGCTGATCCCCATGCCCATGGAGCTGGAGATTCTGTACGAGGACACGGATATGCTCGCGGTCAACAAGTCCGGTTTTCTTGCCATGCACCCCTCGCACGCGCACCGCGACGACACGCTGGCCAACGGCGTAACAGCGTATCTGCAAAGCCGGGAGAGCGACGGCGTTTTCCATGCCGTAGGGCGGCTTGACAAGGGTACGTCCGGCGTGGCGGTCTGCGCACTGCATGCCTATGCCGCCTCGCGCATGAACGGCCGGGCGCAGAAAACGTATATTGCGCTCGTCGACCGCGCGGACTGCGGCAGCGGCACGGTGGACGTGCCGATTTACCGCCCCGATCCGGGCAAAACGACGCGTGCATGCGGCGAAACGGGCGAAGAAGCTGTGACGCACTATGAAACGATTGCATCCGGCGGGGGCAAAAGCCTTGTGCGCCTGACGCCGGAAACGGGCAGAACGCACCAGATTCGCGTGCACATGGCGCATATCGGCGCACCGCTGACCGGCGACAGCCTGTACGGTACGCGTGTGCCGGGGCTCGGCCGGCACCTGCTGCATTGTGCGCAGGTGCGCCTGCCGCATCCGGTCACGCGGGAAGACGTGATCCTGCGCGCACCGCTGCCGCCGGAGTTTCTGCGCGCCGTGCGTGAGAGTGTCGGTGATCCGGATTCCTTAAGATTGTATTAATATCCTTGACAGACGTTTGATTTCGTGCTATTTTAGAACCGTGATTTTTACGAATTGGAGGACAAAACATGATGAAAAAAGTTCTTGCACTGCTTCTTGCGTTGTCTGCTGTGCTGACGCTGTGTTCCTGCGGTCTGGTGGATATGTTTAAAAAGGACGAGGAAGAGACCACGGAAGAAGCATCCACGATGATCGAGACCACCGCCGAGTGGACAACTGAATGGACCACCGAGGAGGCGACCACCGAAGAGTCGACGACCGAGCAGCAGGCTGCGCCCGTTGTGGCCACGACGCGCCGCAGCACCGGCACGGGCAAGAAAACCAACAACACCGCGACCACCAAGAAGCCGACCGGCAATCAGAAAACCTGCGACCATGAGTTTTCCGATGCGACCTGCACAACGCCGCAGATCTGCAAGAAGTGCGGTCTTGTGAGAGGCACGCCCAACAAGCACAACTACGCACCGGCGACCTGCGAGAAGCCGCAGACCTGCCGCAACTGCGGTGCGACGACCGGCTCCGCGCTCGGCCACGATTACGACGCGCTCGGCCGCTGCAAGCGCTGCGATCCGTACTACAAGCACAACACGACAACCACGACCAAGCCGGCCGACGACACGACGACTACGACGACCACCACAACCACCACGACGACGACCACCACGACGAATCCCGAGATTCCGGACAACACGCCCGGCGCGGATAAGACGACAACCACCACGACGACCACTACGACGACCACCACCCAGGCCGCCGAAACGCCTTCGGCTGCGTAACGCCGGACAGAATGCATAACAAAACGGAGTGTTCCCGATCAAAGGAACGCTCCGTTTTTACGTGATCAGATTACAGGTACTTCGTCTGTTCCGGCAGCATGGTCGCCGTGTCGCACGTCTCGATGTAGTCGAGCATCGCGTCCGCGTCGTCGAACGCGTGCAGAAGCTCCCGGCAGACGTCCTTCATGAAATGCTCCGAAATCGCCTTGTCGATCAGCGCGATCATGTCGTCGTAGTAGCCGCCGATGTTGAACAGCGCGATCGGTTTGTTGTGGCGGCCGAGCTGCTTGAGCGTGAGCGCCTCAAAAAACTCCTCAAACGTGCCGATGCCGCCGGGCGCGATGATGAATGCGTCGGCGTGCTCCTCCATCTCGAATTTGCGCTCGCGCATCGTTTCGGTATAGATAAACTGCGTGCAGCGCGGATACAGTACGCCGTCCACATTGAAAAACGAGGGCGCAATGCCGATGATTTCACCGCCCGTTTCGGTCATCCCGCGCGCTGCGGCGCCCATTAGGCCGGCGTTGCCGCCGCCGAAGATCAGCGCATGACCGCGCGCGCCCATCTTGCGGCCGAGGTCTTCGGTCAGCCGGATATATTCGGGCGCGATCTCGTCGCTCGACGCGCCATACAGACAGATATGCATACAAAACTCTCCCTTTTCGGTAGAATATCTGTATTATATCCGAAAGACAGGCGGTGTGTCAAGGCGCAGTTGACGTTTCTGCCGGCGTGGGAAAGTCAAACCCGTGCATGAAGCCGTGCAGCTCGGTCGAACAGACGTCGCCGCCGATGATGAGACCGTCGAGCACGAGCAGATGCAGCTCGATCACGTCCGCGCGTCCCTCATAGCCGGGATAGTTTTTCACGGCGTACGTCCAGCGTTTGACGCGCTGCCCGCAGTACAGCGACAGGTCGAGATCCTGTGCGAGCTGGATGGCATTATATTTTTTATACACCTCGTCAAACTCCGCCGGGATACGTACCTCCGTCACCTGCACCGGATCTTCTTCCACTTCCCAGCCGAACTGGGAAATGAACGCCAGACGCTCCTGCGCATTGCGTGCATGCAGCTCGATCACGCCGTCTGTCGCAGCGGGGCGGCCGGAGCCGAACCACCACAGTGCGCCGATCAGGACAGCGCACAGCGCCAGCAGCAGTATCCACTTGATCTTCGAGGAACGAAACGTATAGACAAACATAAAGACCCGCCTTTCCTGCACATTCAGTGCCAATATATGGAAAGGCGGGTCAGATTATGCCTGACCGGTCAAAAGAATCGTTTCGGCAGCCACATCACGCCCTGCGGCACGATTTCGAGTACGGCATAGTCGCCGTTGCGCACACTGCCGGGGTTGCAGATATACAGCCCGTCGTCATATTCCTGCACGGGGACGTGCGTATGACCATATAATGCAATGTCCGCCTTCTTCTCTCGCGCAGCTTCGCGCAGGGATTCCAGACCGTATTTGACGTGCAGTTCATGCCCGTGCGTGCAGAAGATGCGCTTGCCGCCCTCTTCGGTCAGCACCGACAGGGGCAGGGTGGAGTAGAAATCGCAGTTGCCGCGTACCTGCACAAGCGGTACGCCGTCCATCGGGAAGAACGGCGCGGTATCGCGCTCACCGTCGCCCAGGTGGATCACGAGTGCATAACCGCTCTCGCGCGCAAAAATGTCCCGCAGACCGGCGACGTCGCCGTGCGAGTCGGACAGCACCAGTATTTTCATGCATGGATCCTCCTTCGGATACATAATTATAGATGGAATCGAGGCGAATGAAATGGAGAACAGACAGAATCTGACAGCCGATGCGCTGCTGCGGTTGCGCGCACGCATGGAACACGGCGGCATGGATGAAGAATCGCGCGAGCGGGAACTGCTGCGTTTCGCGGGCGAGAACATGAGCGGCGAACAGCAGGAAAAAATGCGCAGCATCCTGCGCGACCGCGACGCGCTGCAGCAGCTTCTGCAGTCCGAGCAGGCGCAGCAGCTTCTGAAAAAATTCGGCAAATAATAACGGGAAAAGCGGTGAGGTGCGGCAATGGATCTGTCCATGGACAATATTGCGCAGATGCTGAATTCTCTGAGCGACGAAGAGTTTCAGTCGCTCAGGGACACGGCGCAGTCGCTTTTGGGAAACACGGACGAAACGCCGCCGCAATCGCCGCCGCAGGAGCCGGCGCTCGATCCGCAGATGATTGCCAGACTCGGACGTATCATGCAGGCCATGCAGCACGGACAGGACGAGCGCTCCGCGCTGATCGGGGCGCTCAAGCCGTATCTGAGCGCGCCGCGCCGCAAACGCGCGGACGAGGTCATGCAGCTGCTGCGCATGATCGACCTGCTGCCGATGCTCGGCCAGCTTTGAGGAGGAAACATGGACAGACAGATCCCGCGCCGTCCGCAGCGTGACGCGCGTTTTTCGGATGTGTACCGCGATGAGAGCCGCCGCATGCATGACACACCACAGGTACATACGCCCCCGTGTGCGCCGCAGTCCGAACCGCCGGCGCAGAACCGCGACGAAGCGGTGATTCTGCCGCTGCTTCTGCTGCTGATGCGCGAGAAAGCCGACAGATACCTGATGCTGGCGCTGCTGTATATTCTTTTAGCTGATGGCTGATGGCCGCTCTCCGATCAAGCGGAATTTGTCTGTGACAAATTCCTGACTGAAAAATGAATACTGAAAACTGAAAACTGAAGAATTGCGGGTGGGCTTCGCCCACACCCTTTTTAAAACCAAAGCCGGAGGCTTTCCGAAATTATTCATTTTTAAGTCTTAAGTCTTCAGTATTCATTTCGGAATTTGACGCGCGTCGAGCGCGACAAATTCCGCTTTTTCCAGTATACCACACCCGATCCGATCACGCAAGACCGCAGGCATTTGCAGGAATTGACTTTTTTCGCGGACGATGTATAATAGACGGTGATTACTTACTGCCTGCCCAATACAATCGTGCATGATTGACGCGCCGCACAAACGGCGCAAGACAAGGAAGCGACCGCAAGGCAGGCTTTTGCCTGTCGAGGATTTCTGACGCAGTATCGCGTCGTTTGGACAAACAGAAATTATTGGACGAGCAGTAAAGGAGGCATGGTCTTGTCCGCAATACGGGAGGGCGGCCGCGTGCAGATCACCGACGGGCCGCTGTTTGTTAATATTGTGCGTTTTGCAGTGCCGATCATTCTGTCGGGACTGCTGCAAACGCTGTTCAATATGGTGGATGCCGCAGTTGTCGGCCGCTTCGGCAGTCCGACGGCGCTCGCCTCGGTCGGGTCGACCGCGTCACTGACACATCTGCTGATCAATCTGTTTCTGGGCATGTCTGTCGGCGCGGGCGTGGCTGTGGCACAGGGGATCGGCGCCGAGGACCACGAGAGCGTGCACCGCACCGTGCAGACGTCTGCGGCGCTGAGCGTGGTATGCGGCGTGCTGGTCGCTGGCGTCGGCATCGCGTTTTCACCGACGTTTCTGCGGTGGATGGGTTCGCCTGCGGAAATCCTCGGCGGCGCATCGACGTATATGCGCATCTATTTTGCGGGTATGCCCGCGATCATGCTCTTCAACTTCGGCAGCTCGATTCTGCGCGCGATGGGCGACACAAAGCGGCCGCTGTATTTCCTTCTGTGCGCCGGCGCGGTGAACGCTCTGATGAACCTGCTGTTTGTGATCGTGTTTCATATGGATGTCGCGGGCGTGGCGCTGGCAACTGTGATTTCGCAGTGCGGCGCGGCGGCGCTGGTGACGGCGTGTCTGACACGCCTGCCGCATGACATTTGCCTGTCCCGCGATGGCTTCCGGGTGGATGGCGGCAGCTTGTGGAAGATTCTGCGCATCGGCGTTCCTGCCGGACTGCAAAGCTGCGTCTTTTCGTTTTCCAACGTCATCATCCAGTCGTCCGTCAACTCGCTCGGCGCCGCGACCGTTTCGGCCAATGCTGCCGCGACGAATCTGGACAACTTTATCTATATCGCCATGAACGGCATTTCCCAGAGCACGACGACGTTTGCCGGGCAGAATTACGGCGCAGGCAAACTGCACCGCGTGCGCCGCACCGCACTGGATGCTTCGCTGGCAACGGTGATGATCGGCTGTGCGCTCGGTCTGGTCGAAGCGCTGTGCGGCACACGTCTGATGCGCCTGTTTACGACCGACGCCGCTGTCATTGCGATTGCCATGCAGCGCATACGCATCACGTCGACGACCTACTACTGGTGCGGCCTGATGGAAGTCGTCTCCGGCGCACTGCGCGGCATGGGGTATTCGCTGCTGCCCATGAGCCTGACGCTGCTGGGCGTGTGCGGCGTGCGTCTGGGCTGGGTTTTCGCCGTATTTCCGATTGCGCCCTCGCTCGGAACACTGTTTCTGTCGTACCCGTTTTCCTGGATTCTGACGAGTTTTGTGCTGCTGGCACTTCTGGCGATCACACTCAAAAAGGAGAGAAAAAAACACGATGCCGATCCTGACCTGCCCCGTATGCGGGCATGACCTCGCCTCGAGCGGAAACAGCTTCGTCTGCGCGCAGGGACACCTCTTCGATCTGTCGAAAGAGGGCTACCTCAATCTGCTGCTGTCCTCGCAGCACCGCAGCCGCCATCCCGGCGATGCGCCGGAGTCTGCGCGTGCGCGGCGGTCGTTTCTGTCCGGCGGGTATTATGCGCCGCTGCGCATATTTGTTGCCGACCGTCTTCGCGGGAAGATTGTGCTCGACGCCTGCTGCGGCGAGGGGTACTACACGTCCGCTGCGGCCGAGCGGGGCTTTGAAACATACGGCTTCGACATTGCCAAGGATATGGTGCGCATGGCGGCCAAAGCGGACAAGCGCAGCTTCTATTTTGTCGCCGGACTGCACACGGTCCCCGTGCGCACGGCCTCGGTTGATACGCTGACGCATCTGTTTGCGCCGTTTGCGGACGAATCGTTCGCGCGTATTCTGCGGCCGGGCGGGACGCTCATGACGGTGATCCCCGGCGAACGTCATCTGTGGGAACTGAAAGCGGCGCTGTACGACGCGCCGTATCCGAACCGCGAGACGCCGCCGGCATGTTCGCTCACGTTTGTGCGCAGCGAGCGGCTGCGGTATACGTTCGAGCTGACCGATACGCAGTCGATCCTCGACCTGTACCGCATGACGCCGTATGCCTACAAAACAGCGAGAACGGGCGAGGCGAAGCTGTCCGCGCTCGGCAGTCTGCGCGTGACGGCCGATTTTCTGGTGCTGACGTATCAGCGCTGAAAGAGCGCATCGAGCAGCACCAGCGCGATTGTGCCCGGCAGCCCGAATACGCCGACTGCGCCGAGCGTGTAAGGGTTGACCGCGACGCCCACGCCCGTAAATGTGCCGAGCGCGCTGACGGCCAGCAGCGAAACGCCGCCCTGTACGATTGCGGCAAGCAGACTGCGAAGCGGCCGGCCGGTACGAAAGTGCGCGATCAGCACGGCAAGGGCGCCGATGCCGAGCGCGGCATAGACGAAGTAGCGCATAAACATCCCTCCGCAACAAATATATAGATTTTTCCGGACAAATATGATACAATAACCAAAGAATTGCAAAAAAAGGAGCGAGAGTGTGGAACCTGTAAAAATGACGCCCTATATTTCTTCCACGATCTGGGGCGGGAGACGGTTGATTGAAGAATACGGCGTGCAGACCGACAAGGAGAATGCCGCCGAGGCATGGGTGCTGTCCTGCCATCCGAACGGCTGCGGTGTGATAAGCGGCGGCGCGCTCGACGGCAAAACGCTGCGCAGCGTATACGAGGCGGACCCGTCGATCTGCGGCACGCGCGGCGCGCGCTTTGCGGAGTTTCCGATTCTCATCAAATTCATCGACGCGCGGGACAACCTGTCGATTCAGGTGCATCCGGACGAGAGCTACGCCCGCCGTGTGGAGCACGGCGCGGGCAAGACCGAGTGCTGGTACATTCTGGACGCCGACGAGGGCGCCGAGCTGGCGCTGGGCTTTAAGAAGGCCATCGACCGCGAGACGTTCCGCGCTTCCATTGCGGACAATACGCTCATGGACTATGTGCAGAAGGTCAAGGTGCATAAGGGCGATTTCTTTTTTATCGAATCCGGCACGCTGCATGCGATCTGCAAGGGCGTGCTGCTGGCCGAGGTGCAGCAGAATTCCGACACGACCTACCGCGTGTACGACTATGACCGCCGCGGTGCGGACGGCAAACCGCGTGCGCTGCATGTGGACAAGGCCGTGGACGTGACCGTCACGGCGCCGTATACGCCTGTCGTGCCGAATGACGCGGACAGAGCGCGGTTTGAAACGCCGCAGAGAACGCTTCTGACGTGCTGCGACCTGTTTTCTGTCTGTCATGTGGACTGCCGCGACACGTATGCCGATACCGCGACGCAGGAGAGTTTCGTTTCGCTGCTCGTGCTTGAAGGCGAGGGGACATTTGTCTGCGGCGAAACGTCGTTCCCGCTGACGAAGGGCGAGAGCGTGTTCATCCCCGCGGGTGCGGGCATCTACACCGTGCGCGGTGCAATCGAATTATTGGAGACCAGAATCTGAATGACGGTACTCAGTGCGCAAAATGTGGAAATGTCTTTCGGCGACCGGACGCTGTTCCGGGACGTCTGTTTTGACGTGGACGAGCGCGAGTGCGTAGCGCTGGTCGGGCCGAACGGTACGGGCAAGACGACGCTGTTTCGCCTCATCACGGGCGAGCTGGAGCCGACGGCGGGACAGATCGTCAAGTCCCGCAATGCACATCTGGGATATATGGAGCAGCATGCATGCGCGTCGTCGCGCCGCACGGTCTATGACGAGATGCTCTCCGTGTTCGACCCGCTCATCCGCATGGAGGTGCGGCTGGACGAGATTTCGCACGCTCTGCAGCAGGGGACGGGCGACCAGACGGCGCTGATTGCCGAGCAGAGCGCGCTGCAGGAACAGTTCGAGCGGCAGGACGGCCTGACGTTCCGCAGCCGCACGCGTGCGGCGCTGCTGGGACTCGGCTTTCCGGAGCGCGACTTTTCATTGACGTGCGACGCGCTCAGCGGCGGTCAGCGATCCAAGCTCAGCCTCGGCAAGCTCCTGCTGTCCGGCGCGGATCTGCTGCTGCTGGACGAGCCGACCAACCACCTCGATATGGATTCGGTCGAGTGGCTCGAAGGCTTTTTGAAGGAATACAAGGGGTCGGCGATCATCATTTCGCACGACCGGTATTTTCTCGACCGCGTGACCGTCAAGACGATGGATTTTTCACGCGGAACGCTGCGCATGTGGAAGGGCGGGTATTCCGAGTACCTGCGCAAAAAGCAGGCGCGCGACGAGCAGGAAAAGCGCGACTACGAGAACGCGATGGAGGAGATCGAGCGCATCCGCGGCATCATTGCCCAGCAGCGGCAGTTCGGCCGCGAGCGCAACTTCATTACCATTGCCAGCAAGGAAAAGATGCTTGAGCGCAAAATGGCGGAGCTGGTCGTGCCCGAATCGGTGCAGGCGGCGGTGCATTTCCGCTTCCCGGAGGTACCGGAGACGGGCAACGAAGTCGCCATACTGCGCAATCTCAGCAAGTCTTTCGGAGAAAAGCGCCTGTTCCGCGGTGCGAGTATGCAGATTGACCGGCACGACCGCGCGTTTCTGCTCGGCGCCAACGGCTGCGGCAAGACGACGCTGCTGCGCATTCTGTGCGGCGCGATCGAAGCGGATGCGGGAACTGTGCGGCTGGGCGCGAATGTGCGCATCGGGTACTTTGACCAGAGCCTGCAGGGACTGCACGCGGATAAGACTGCGCTGGACGAAATCTGGGATCGGCATCGTCTGATGTCGCAGACCGAGGTGCGCAGTGCGCTGGCGCTGTTTCTGTTCCGCGGCGAAGACGTATATAAAAAGGTATCGGAGCTGTCCGGCGGCGAAAAAGCGCGTCTGGCGCTGCTGGTGCTGATGCTCTCGGGCGCAAACTTTCTGGTGCTCGACGAGCCGACCAACCATCTGGACATCCGTTCGCGTGAAGCGCTTGAGACGGCGCTGCTCGGCTTCGGCGGGACAATGCTCGTCGTCTCGCACGACCGCTACTTCATCAATAAGCTGTCCACACGCATTCTGCGTCTGACGGGCGAGGGGATCGAGGAGTATATCGGCGACTACGACACCTACGCCGCGCATCGGCAGCAGGGTACGCAGACTGTGCAGAGGACTGCCGAGAAAAAACCGAACGAATACAAGCTCCGGAAGGAACGCGAGAGCGAAAAACGGCGGCTTGACGGCAAGATCCGCCGCTGTGAGGACGCCGTATCGCAGACAGAGCAGCAGATCGACGAAGCGAATGCGGCGCTGTCCGACCCCGAAACGGCGGCAGATTACGAGAAGGTTCTGTCTCTGACACAGACGCTGCGGGAGCTGCATGCCCGGCAGGAGGCACTGCTCGAAGAGTGGGAAAGCCTGAGTGAACAGCGTGCCGCGCTCGGCGAGTAGGCGCGGCAGCACCCAAAAAGCTGAATTTGGCGGGGTCTCCGAAAAGGCTTCCCCTTGGGGAGAAGAAGGATAGCCTCCCTTGTGTAAAAGGAGGTGGCACGGCATAAGCCGTGACGGAGGGATTGTCATATCAGACGTCATCTTTTCCATAGCGACAACCCCTCAGTCATGCTGACGCATGACAGCTCCCCTTACACAGGGGAGCCAAAAGAAGCGCGCCAACAAGTTCAATCAGATTGCCAAATTCCGATTTGAAGAGCCGGGCATGACCGCGCGGTCTTTATTGCGGCAATTTCCCGCCGATGCCGGTTGCCTGTCTGTAAAGCTGCTTCTCTTTACTTCGCGCATCCTGCATCTGCACCGAAAATCCGTGCTGCTTAAAGGTTTTCCTGCAATATAAAACGATTCTGTAAAGGGATTCTCCATTACACAGGGCTGTACCTGCAAAGGCGCTTTTCATTACATACAGCTGCATCTGCAAAGCAAAGCCCTTGTCAGAATTATTCCGAGATCGAAAGAAAGGCGTGTGGACCATGGAAATCACAGTCAGACCCTATACCGAAGCGGACCGCGACGCGGTGCGTTTGATCTGTGTGGCGACGGCACAGCACCGTGTGCGCTCGGAGACGCGGCGCTTCTTCGTGCTCAAAACGTCGTGCGATTATTATCTGGAATGCGAACCGGAAAACTGCTTTGTCGCGGTGCGTACGCAGGCGGACGGCAGCGAGAAAATTGTCGGCTATGTGCTGTGTGCGGCTGACTGCGAGACGTACGCGCGCCGGTATTTAGAGAAGTATATCCCGAAAATCAAGGAATACAGCAAGCTGCATGCACGCGTGGCACGTGGAGACGTCATGATGGTCGGACAGTTTGCGGCATTCTTCCCGGCGCATCTGCGTCTGGCGCTGCTGCCGGAAGAACGCGCGGGCGAGGCTGGGGAGTTGCTGGTGCGCATGCTTGTCGCGCATCTGACCGAACAGCGCTCCAAGGGCGTCTGCGTTATTCTAAATAAGAAAAATGCTGAGGAGAGAGACTTTTTTAAGCGGTGCGGTTTTTCTTTTTTGCGGCAGATCGGCGCCTATGCGGCGTACGGCCTGGATTTGTGACATGCCGGTCACTGAATCACCGTTTCTATTGTTGTAAATATGGCAAAAGTACCAAGAAAACATCGTCGGATTTGTGCACAATGGACACAAGTCCGACTTTTTTCTTTACAATTTCTTAAAAAAATTCCGAAACTATATTGACAATTCTCCAAAAGGATGCTAAATTGTAAGAGACTAAGAGTATGTCAGTATCTGTTATTTTGCGGCAAACCGCAAATACGCGTCACATATATATAGATATGGATCGTGCGATCCAAATCCAGCTTGACGGGAGTGCCTACGATGGAAGAAAAGAACAACGCTGCCCAGACCCCGGCCGGGGATCAGACGCCGGCTGCTGCGCCGAAGAAGAGTTCCGCTTCGTCTGCGCGCGCGCTGCGTACGCTTGAACTGCGGTTCCAGCCTGTGTTTGACGTGCATCTGAACATGGCGATCGACTTCATCGTCACCCTGCGCATCAACGACCGGAAGATGGGCGTGCTGCTGCAGGACGCGTTCTTCCCCGTGGCGGAAAAGAGCAACCAGATCTGCGAGCTGAACAAGTGGACGGTCGAGGAAGGCTGCGACGCGATTCTGCGCTGCGCAAAGCGCGAGGCGGACATCAACCGCCTGATCGTGCCCATTTCCAAAAAATATCTTTCCAAACCCTACTGCTTCAAGCAGCTTTCAAAGGTTGTGGAGTCCAAGGGCGTCGAGCCGGATAAGTTCTGCTTCAACATCAGCGAGAGCATCTACGCCTCGGAGCAGGCGCAGGTCGCCGAGACGATCAAGCAGCTGCGCGACTACGGTTTCCTCGTCTCGATCGACGATTTCGGCGTGGAATACACGTCCCTGTCGCATCTGGGCATGTACGACGTGGATTACATCGGCATCGACGGCAGCCTGCTGGACGACATCATGACCGACGAGCGCAACCAGAACCGCCTGCAGGGCATCATCGAGTTCTGCAAAAAGATCGGCGCGCAGACGCGCGTGCACGGCGTCAACACCCAGGAGCTCGCCGCGTTGGTGCGCAACCTCGGCGCCGACCAGATGACCGGCGACATTTACGGCAAGCCCATCGCCGAGCGCACGATCAAGCTGTAACGCCTGCCCGCGGATAATACCGCGTATGATGAAATACATTCTTTATGGCACAACCTGTTCGCAAGCCCAATCGCCTGGCGAAATATGACTACTCCCAAAACGGCGCATATTTTATCACCGTCTGTATCAAAGATAAAGTGCCGATGCTATGGGCGTGCGGCGTAGGGGCGGCAACCTGCCGCCCGCAAATCGAGCTTTCTTCGATTGGGCGTACCGTTGAAACAGCGATACGACAGATTTCGGAAAAATATACCCGCGTTTCAGTAGATCGGTATTGTATCATGCCGAATCATGTGCATTTGATTTTGATACTTCATCCGTCCGGAAGGGACGGGCGGCAGGTTGCCGCCCCTACGGTTTCGACGATCGTGGGCAACATGAAACGATGGGTGAGTATTCAAACGGGAGAGTCTGTTTGGCAAAAAGGTTTTTACGATCACATCATTCGTGACGAGCAGGATTACCTGACAAAGGCACAGTATATCGACAATAATCCTGCCGCATGGCTCGAAAAGCACACCCCGTAGAGGCGGCAATCTGCCGCCCGCAACAACCGGCAATCACTATACATTATATATAACTAAACGGAGTTGATGGACTTGGCAAAGAAAAAGAAGGATGCCGCGCCTGAGACGCAGAACGGCACCGTCGCGTCCCAGGGTGACAAGGGTCCCTACATACCTGCATTGTCCATGGAGGATCAAAGCAAGAAATACGACGTCAACACCACAGCGGAAAAAGTCCGCAAGCGTGACTGGCTGATTCGTATCATTGCGCTTATCCTTTTGATATTGCTGCTGATTATCGGCATCGGCTACTGCAGCATCACCATCCTCAACAAAGCCGGACGCTTCACGGTGAGCCTTGTGCCCAACGAATACGGCATCCAGCTTTCGGAGACGGAGGATTTTGACAAGCCGACGCTGCACCTTTCGGCAGCCCCCGTGGAAGACATGAACAACATCACGAAGGACTGGATTCTGAACAAGAACGGCGAGCTGGGCGAAGGCGATCCCGTCTACGAGAGTTTCACCGCGCTTGATAAGGTCTGGGGCGAGCACAACGGAAAGAACTATCTCGCCTACACCTTCGGCGTGCGCAACGCCAGCGCCGACGCCCAGGACGTTGTGTCCTACCGGGCAACCCTGAACCTCGAGTACGAGTACAAGGGCGCGGACGAAGCGGTGCGCGTGATGGTTTACCGCAACGGCGAACCGACCGTCTATGCCAAGCCCCGCACGAGCGACGGCAAGCTGGAACGGTTTGCTGCGGACAAAAATTTCCTTGAGGACGACATTGTCTTTGAAGACATTCGCTCGGACTTCAAGGTCGGCGAGACAGACCGCTACACGGTGGTCATCTGGCTGGAAGGCGAAGATCCTGAATGTGTGAACGCGATCATGGGAGGAGAGGCAAAGTTTTCGATGAACTTCGAGGTCATCGGAGGCGGCAAAACGCAGGTCGGTTGAGCTTGGGGGAGACCAAACGACATGCGGGCTGCACACCGCAAATCTCATTCGCATTAGCACTTACGGATAAAAAACTACATTTATTGGAGGAAAAAACAATGAAAAAGCGTTCTCTTTTTGCAGCAGTTGCGATGCTCATCGTTTCTGCTCTCGTTCTGACGAGCGCGACCTACGCATGGTTCACGGCCGGCGGCGCAGCCACGGTTGGTGCCATCACGGGTAACGTCATGGAGTCCGGCAAGGGCGTCATGGTTAAGACCACGGTTTCCGGTGCACAGTGGACCGGTACTCTTGCAGGTACGGCCTTCACCGGCGCGAACGACCACCTGATCATGAACAACAATGGTCAGACCTATCATCCGGTGTCCAGCGCTGACGGCGTCAACTTCTGCGCCTACACGCTGAACAGCAATGCTTTCTCGGCTGACGAAGGCACCATCTCCAACTACTACGACATCTGCGAGTTCTATCTGGGCGTTGTGACCGCTGGCGATACCGTCAACGCGACCTGCACCTACCAAAGCAACACGCAGGCTCTCGGCGCTGCTCGCTCCGTCCTGCTCAAGCAGAACGGCGACGGTTGGGATCTTGTTGCTTTCTGGTCCGGCGCTAACGAGTCCAGCCCCAAGGCGATCAACTACGAGTCCACGCTGACGAACGTTGTCGACGACGGCGACTTCTATCTGACGGATGCGGATACGGGCTATCTTGCCAGCTACCTGCTGACTCAGAGCATCACCAAGACCAGCGGCCAGTCCATCGCCATCACCGGCGTGCCGCAGTTCGAGACCTCCACGCAGCTTTACAGAGCTGTGACGTGGATCGAGGGTAATGACGCTGGTTGTACGCCCAACACGCTGAGCGGCGACGATCTGTCCACGACGTGGACGTTCTCCGTCCCGCAGCAGCAGGGCGGCTAATACCTGAAAGGTATAGCACAACGGCAATCTGACTCTGTTCTGAAACAGAAAACTTTCCGGGGGCGGCTCCGGCCGTCCCCGGAAACGGCGAGACAATTTCTCCCCCGCTTATCTTTAATAGTTAGCTAATTGTTAAAAAAGCAGGACGGCGTCTTGCAAAAGCCGCCGCCCTGTGCCGGTCGTTTCAATGCCCGGACTCGCCGGTCGTGCCATTCCGCGCTGCGGCGGCATCCTGCCGCCCGCGGAAACTGCAGCCATCCACGTACACACACCACTATCATTAAAATAAAATGTTGAATTTTGTCTTATCCCTGACAGACGATAAAATAAAATTGAGCCTTTTAAAAAAGAAAAAGGGAGAATATGGATGAAAAAGGTATTGAATGTTCTCGGTAATATCGTTGTAACGCTCATCATGATTTTTGCGGTCATTATGACTGTAGCAATTGTTTCGTCGTCCTTTGGAAAAAAAGCCAAACTGCCGAACCTGTTCGGTTATGCGCTGCTTTCCGTCCAGACAGACTCCATGGAGGGAGAAAACGGTTTCTTTGTCGGCGATCTGATCGTCGACAAACTGGTGGATGAGGAACAAGCCAATAATCTCAAAGTCGGCGACGTGATCACGTTCATCCGTTCAATGGGCGACGAACAGTATCTGGAGACGCACCGTATTGTTGAGCATCAATCGGACAAACCGACGTTGCCTTCGGAAATTGTGGATGGCGTCTGGATGCGTGAAGGCCGTCGTTACTATACGACTCAGGGTGACAATGAAATGCTTGCCGACCGCACGCAGCTCAACACCATTGAGTATACTTCTCAGTTCAACATCATTGGTGTCTGGACAGGGATTCGTGTGCCGAAACTCGGTGCTGTTATGGACTTCCTGCAGTCCTCGCTCGGCTTTATGCTGTGCGTTGTGCTTCCGGTTGCTCTGTTCTTCATGTATCAGTTATACATCTTTATTATGACGCTCTCGCGCCACCAGAAGGAAAAAGCGATCGCAGAAGTTGCGGATAAGGAAGCTGAGCTCAAACAGAAGGCGATCGAGGAATTTCTGGCGCAGCAGCAGGCATCCGGCGGTGCACCCGCACCCGACAGCACGGCGCCGGCAGAACCTGATCCCGCACCGCCTGCCGCAGAGGAAACGCCTGCGCCGAAGGATGACGCAGACCCGGCTGATGCGCCCGCCGATATTTCCGACGCGGAAAAAGACCGCATCATCCGCGAGTACCTGGCCAAACAGGCACAGGAGAACAAGGGCGAGTAATTATAGCCTTCCCCTCGAGGGGAAGGTGGCCGAGCGAAGCGAGGTCGGATGAGGTGGAAACCATTCCGGAAGCAGACGTGATCGGCTGCGCAGAGAATCCGACGTTTCCACCTCCTCAGTCACGCTGACGCGTGACAGCTCCCCCTCAAGGGGAAGCCGAATTGTGTTCATGAATACTTTAAACAATCCATCTTTACGATCCAACGCGCAAAAACTACGTAAGACAATGACCGGAGAAGAAAGGCATTTATGGTACGATTTTCTGAAAGGTCTACCGGTTATTGTTCATCGGCAGAAAGTTATCGGTCGATATATAGTTGATTTTTGTATTCCATCGGCCAAACTGGTTATTGAATTGGACGGTTCACAGCACTATCAACCGGATGGAATCGAATCCGATCTTATTCGTGATACATATTTGACTGAGCATGGCTTAACGGTACTTCGTTATTCCAATTCAGAAATCAATCATTCTTTTGACGCTGTATGCGAAGATATATTGAATCATGTTACGTCTAATTGATCCGCAAATCCCTGATTTATAACCTGTCACAGACAGATTATAAATGACGGCTTTGTCAAAAATACAGAAAAAGAGGTAATCACTATGGCAAAACGCAAATTTGGTGCATCGATCATCATCCTTTGCATCGCCGCGATTACGCTGATCTCAGGTACCTATGCATGGTTTCTGGTCGGCGGCTTCGCAGATCTCTTTGACATCGGTTTCGACGTCATTGAGGCTGGCGGCGGCATCCTCCTGCGCGGCGACGCCGGAACTTACGGCGGCGGCAAGACGGACAACGGCGGCTGGGGTGACAAGCTGGAGCGTTCGGACTTCACAGCGCTGAGCTTTATCTCGCAGGGCGGTAAATACAAGCCCATTTCCAGTAACAACGGTACGAGCTTTATCGGTGTTACGATGGACGGCGAAAAGTTTATATGCAATGGCGTTGTTCCGACCAAGACGTCTGCCGGCGTAACAGAGACTGATATTTGCTACAACAACTTTACGTTCTCCATCAAGTCGGTCGGTGACGAGCTTCCTGCCGGTGCGTATGTGAAGATCAAACTCAACGGCGATTCCTTCAATGAATCGAATGAAGTAGTTCAGAACGAAGATGCAGGCGCTTCGACGGCCGCGAGAGCATCGGTCACTGTGGACGGAACGACGACCATCTACTCGACGGATGGCCAAAATTACAATGCCGTTACCGCCACATTCGCGGATGATACGATCACGGACTCCAATGAAAACTATATCATTGACAGTGCGGATCCAGGCAACGGTGCAGCAGGACTTTCGGCTGTGACGTCTCCCGCTCTGGTGAATTCGGATTCCACTGAGGTCAAGATCCCGCTCGGCATCATTCCGGCTAACTCCACGAACGGCAAGGAAGTCTCCATCCGCATCTGGCTCGAGGGTAATGATCCTGAGTGTATTGCGTTCGGCGACGGCGCTGTTGCAGGCAAGAGTTTGATGTCCTACATCAGCTTCGGCGTTGATGAGTAATTTACAGATCCTGTATTATTACATAAGCCATTTTTGACAAAACCCTTTTCAGGCGGGGCGGACGCCATATCCGCCCCGCATAGAGGGAAAATGCGGTGATTTATGGGCTGTTCCGGTCAACATGTAAATGACCGCATTAGAATTAACTAAACAGAGGATCTGCAATGAAGAATCAGAACGAAAAGAATTTGGTATCAACCATAGCCAATATCATTTCTTCGATCGTTCTTGTGTTTGCCATTCTGATCTGCTTTCTCGTCATCGTTTCGATGAAATCTTCTTCGGGCGTTGCAAATATCTTCGGTTATGCTGTTCTTTCCGTGCAGAGCGACTCCATGGAGCCGGTCTTTAAGGAAGACGACCTGATCGTGATCCGCGTGACGAAACCGACCGAGCGCTTTAAGGACGGAGACATCGTATCCTTTTTCGCATACGACAGTTCCGGTTTGCGGTTCATCAACACGCACCGTATCGTCGAAGTGAATCATGGAGAGACAAGGGATCGATATGTTACCAAGGGCGATAATGCCGCTGCTAAAGATAGAAAAGGCTTGTACAGCAACAATATCATCGGCGAGTATACCGGCAAAAAAATCTCCCGACTCGGCGCTGTTGTGGATTTCATCAACTCGCCTACAGGCATTCTGCTTTGCGTCGTGATCCCTTCGGCGATTATCATCATCGCACAGGCGGTCAGTTACGCGAATTCCGCGCAGAAGCGCAAAAAGCAGATGCTGCTTGAGGCAGAGGAACGTGCGCGTCAGGAGCGCATCCAGCTCGTCAGCGACGTGGTTGCGGCGCAGCGCGGCGCGGCAGGCGGCACATACATCCCGCCCGTGCAGCTCGATCCGAACGTACCGATCGACGATGCCGACAAGCAGCGCGTGATTCAGGAGTATCTGCAGCAGCAGGCACAGGAAGAGGCCAAAAAACAGGCCATCATCGAGGAGTATCTGCAAAAACAGAAGGAAGCCGAGCAGGCTGCCAAGGAAGAGGCGGAGGCCGCCAAGATCAAGGCGATCATCGCGGAATTCCTGGCGCAGCAGCAGAAAGCGGGCGAGGGCGAGTCAGAGTCATCCGAAAAGAAAGATTCTGCCGAGCCGCCGCAAAGCCCTTCCGGACCGGAAGACAGTGAGGGCTGAATATCTGCGGATATTTATATACATATTATAAGTAAACAAAACCATAACAAAATTCAAGGAAAAGGTGGACTTGAGTATGGGAGCTATCGTAAAATTCATGGGTGATTTCTTGAACCAGTTCGTCGTGAAAGGGTTCTGGGGTATTCTCAAGGGTATTGGCCTGGGCATTGCCAATATCTTCAATATCCCGAAGTACATCACCATCTTCAAGAGTTATTCCTCCGAGCTTGGCGCAGGCGGTATTGTTCTTGCGATTCTCGCGATCATTCTGGTTCTGGCTGTTCTGGCCGGCATCATCTTCCTGATCGTGCTGCTTTGCAAGAAGTACATCCGCTTCCGCAAGACTGTCGTGGATCAGGAAGAGCTGCTCAACGAAGTGGCCACCCTCAACCGCGAAGTCATCAAACTCACGCTTGAAAAAGAAAAGATCCTTGCCATGAAGGTTTCCCAGCTCGGTCTTCGTCCGGGCGAGAGTCCCTATCTCGAAGCGCCCGACGGTTCTGCCGGTGAAGCGGCCGCCGAGGGTGAGGAAGGTGCCGCAGACGGCGACGCCGCGCTCGACGAAGATTACAGCCGTTTCTACAAGCTGACGCAGGTCGACCTTGAGCTCGCGGATTATCAGCCGCCTGTGTACAACAACGACATCACACTGCCCGAAATCGTGGAGATGTACAGAAACTTCGCGGCTTCCCGCATGGGTCTGTACTATGAACCCAATACCATCCGCCTGTTCCTTGCTGCATTCGCTTCCACGCGTCTGATCATCCTGCAGGGTATTTCCGGTACCGGTAAAACTTCGCTTCCGTACTCCTTCGGCAAGTTCCTGCAGAACGACGCGACGATCGCTTCCGTCCAGCCGTCCTGGCGTGACCGTACCGAGCTGTTTGGCTACTTCAACGAATTCACCAAGCGCTTCAACGAGACCGAAGTGCTTAAAAAGATGTATGAAGCTACATACAAAGAGGACATCTTCCTGACGATCCTCGACGAAATGAACATCGCTCGTGTGGAGTACTACTTCGCCGAGATGTTGTCCATCCTCGAAATGCCCAGCCGCGATGAGTGGGTGGTCAGCCTTGTGCCGTCCGTATGGCCCACTGACCCGAAGCACCTCTTCGACGGCAAACTGAGACTGCCCGAAAACATGTGGTACATCGGCACTATCAATAACGACGACTCCACCTTCGCCGTGACCGATAAGGTGTACGACCGTGCCATCCCGATCGACATCAATACAAAGGGTAAGTTCTTCGAGGCACCCTGGACCGACAACCTGACGCTCAGCTACAAGCATCTGGAAGAAATGTTCAGAGAGTGCAAGGTCAAGTACAAGGTCTCCGAAGAGAGCCTGCGCAAACTGGCTGAACTGGACGACTATGTGATCGAGCATTTCCGCCTTGCGTTCGGTAACCGTATCGTCAAGCAGTTGGAAGATTTCGTTCCTGCATACGTCGGCTGCGGCGGCACCGAGATCGACGGTCTCGACTTCGTGCTCTGCCACAAGATTCTGCGTAAGTTTGAAGCGCTCAACCTTTCCTTCATCCGCGACGAAATCGGCGGCTTGATTACCTATCTGAACAAGCACTTCGGCAAGTCCAACATGAAGGAATCCAAGGAATACCTTGAAAGACTGCAGAAGCTGATCTGATTTATTTCCGTGATTTTCCATACTACGCTAAAGGGGACAGCGCCACATGAGCAACGAAAAGGTTTCTGAATTATACGGTGAATATCAATTGATGATGAAGTCCCTCGTGGAAGGCGACGACTATTATCGGCATTTGATGGAAGCCATCAGCGCCGGGAACAACAAGTTCTCCCTGTTCAATCGTTACTTTGAAAAAAAGATTGACCTGCGCTGGGTGGACGCCATTGAAAGATGCATCATTCCGTTGGATACGATCATTCGTAATCCCCGTAAGTTCATCGTCCAGGAAGAAGAAATCGTGCCGATCGAGCGCGCGCGTAAGATCACGGCGGAGTCTGTGCGCCACCTTGCACAGCATACCAGCATGATCGCCCGCGTCGACGGCGACCGCGTGACCCCCAGCCAGATCCTGAACGTGTTCCGTGAGGAAAGCTTCGAGATCTACGAAAACCGTTTCATCTTCACGCTTCTGAAGAATCTGCAGCGGTTTGTCGACCAGCGCTACGACGTTCTGTTTTCTCTCGACAGCGATGAGTCTATGGCGTCGATGAAAATGAGCAGCGACATCGAAAACGGCCGCGAGCAGATCACCTACAGACTGGAGATCTCCACCAAGTCCAGCGACGAGCACAGCGACGGCGACATCAAGGATACCAAGGACGCTACAGCGTTCGAGCGTATCGAGCGTATCAAGCGCATCGTCAACGAGTTTGCACATTCCGCGTTCATGCGCGACCTGCAGGGCTGTACGCCTGTTCGTCCGCCCATCATGCGCACCAACGTTATCAGCAAGGACGTCAACTTCCGCGCCTGCCTGGATCTTTGGCAGTTCATTTCCGCCTATAACGAGGTTGGTTATGAGATCATTGCCAAAGAGACCGATGAAATGGTCAGCGACGAATACCGTGATGATCTGTATCGGATCTTTACGACGAACTACATGCTCCTTAAGAACAACACGGTCGAGGAAGAGAATATTCAGGGTAAGATCCGCCAGCGCAGGGTGAAGCCGAAGATGCTCAAGCGACTGGCCGAAGAGCTTGTCCTCAACTACGATATGGAAGAGGTCGAGATCCGCAAGGTCTTCGTCGATGAACTCAAGCGCGTAAGCAAGAAGAAGATTGCCGGTGAGCAGAAGATTCACGACGCGATCGCCAGAGCTCTCGAAGCGGAAAATGCGAGAAAGGCCGAGATCGAAGCCAAGAGACTGGCTGAGATCCAGCGTCAGAAAGATATCGAAAAGCGCCGCAAGGCAATGGAAAAGGCGCGTATCGAGCGCGAGAAGCAGAAAGAAAAAGAACGCCTCGCGCGCGAGAAGGCCCGAGAGAAGGCGCGCCGCGAAAAAGAGAAGGCTGCCGAGCTTGCGGCAAAAGAGAAAGAACGTTTGCGCATTCAGAAAGAGAAGGAGCGCAAAGAAAGAGAGCTTGCCGCCCTGCAGGCCAAGAAGGAAAAAGAGCGCTTAGCCAGACAGGCTGCGATCGCCAGGCAGAAGGAAAAAGAACGTCTCGCCAAAGAGAAGGAAAAAGAGAAGGCGCGTCTGGCCAGAGAAAAGGCCGCGCAGCTTCAGAAAGAAAAAGCTGCTGCCGCCAAAGAGAAAGAGAAAGAACGTCAGGCAAAGGCGAAGGCTGCACAGGCCGAAAAAGAACGTCTTGCCAAGGAGAAAGAGAAAGAACGCCAGGCAAAGGCGAAGGCTGCACAGGCCGAAAAAGAACGTCTTGCCAAGGAGAAAGAGAAAGAACGCCAAGCCAAAGCAAAGGCCGCGCAGGCAGAGAAAGATCGTATTGCACGCGAGAAGCAGAAGGAAAAGGATCGCGTTGCGCGTGAGAAACAGAGAGAAAAAGAGCGCTTAGCCAGAGAGAGGGCAGCGCAGCTTGCCAAGGAAAAGGCTGCCGCTGCACGTGAGAAGGAAAAGGAACGTCAGGCAAAAGAGAGAGCTGCGCTCAAAGAAAAGGAACGCATCGCACGTGAGAAGCAAAAAGAAAAAGAGCGTCTCGCACGTGAGAAACTGAAGGAAAAGGAACGTCTTGCCAGGCAGAAGGCGGCGCAAAAAGCCAAAGAAAAAGCAGCCGCCGCAAAAGCGAAGCCGAAAGCGGACGCTTCGACCGAGGATTGAACTTACAGATAGCCGGATCAGCGGATGCTGAAGCGTAAAGCAAATAGCTTTACAACATGTAAAGTCAGACGACTTTACACACGATTTCGTCGGAGGTAATCGAGATTATGAAGAAAAAGATGGGAATGCGTATGCTGGCAGCAATGCTTGCAGCATCTATGGTGATTTCTGCATCCTCAGGTATGGTTTCCGCCAAAGCTACCGGCGTTTCTGCGACCGGCGATGTCTCCGACGCATCGTCTATTTCCGAAACGCGCGCTGCGCAGTATGCGGGTTCTGCCAAGTCTGTCTCCGTTGAGGGCGCTGCTCTTGACGTACAAAAAGTCCCGACCGGGCTTTCCGGTGCCGGTACAGAGTCCAGCCCATATATGATCGGTTCGCTGAAGGACCTGCTGCTGATGAACCGGTACATCAACTTTGAATCATCCAATGCCAAATATTTTGCGCTGTCTGCCGATATTGATTTGAGCGGCGCGCGTTTTTATCAGTTTACCAATTCGGACGGCGTGTATTCGCTCGTTTCCGCGAAGGCGACGCTTTCCGGCAACGCCAATGTCCGCTTCGATCTCGACGGCCGCAATCACAAGTTGTACGGGATGAATCTGGCTGTTCCGAACGGGAAAACGACGGCTGCCGTTTTCGGCGTCATCAATGCAAACTCCGCTGTCAGAAACCTGGTTCTGGAAGATTGCACGATTCGCGTCAACCACGAATCCGACGGTGCTTTTGCTGTATTGGCGGTGCAGAACTTCGGTACGCTGCAGAATATTACCATGAAAGACTGCGTGCTCGATGCGCGTGTCGGTGTCTGCAAGGAGAATTCCAACGCGCAGAGTTATCTCTCCGACCTTGCCTCCGGCCGTGTGTATCACGGCGCAGCCCTTGCTGTGGCAGATAATGCCGGCAAGGTTTATAACTTTACAGTAAAAGGATCCGACGCAAACAAGGGTGTCTTCGTCAAAGGCGGCAGATCTTTTGTCGGTGTGATCGCGGGACAGAACCGCGGCGAGATTGCTGATGTCCTGATTTCCGGAATGCGGATTGTATCCCTCGGCAGTGAGGACAGCGACTCGGTTATCTCAGGCAAAGGCAGCGTCGCCGGATCGATCGGGTTTGTCGCCGGAAAGAATTTCGGCAAAAACGGCAGTTCCGCAGCATCGGTTATTCGCTCGGCAACTGTCGATCTGCAGCACGGTTCGGATCTGATGTACGGTCATCGCGTCGGCGTCATTGCCGGCGTCAATGACGGTTTGATTTCGGACTGCGCGGTTCGCGGCGCAAAAACCTCGGATGCGCATCTGTACGGCGTCGGCGTCTACGGCGGTATTGCCGGCGTGAATGCCGGTTCGATTACGGACAGCGGCATTTATAATGTTGATTTCCAATTTGCACGCAAGGACAGCGGCAATGCCTACGGCGGTATTGCCGGTGAAAACAGCGGCACAATTACAGATTGTGTAGCGTCCGGCTCTGCCGGCAACAGTGCGGACAGCGCTGCTTCAGTCGGCGGCGTGATCGGCACCGTCAAGAGCGGCACTTCGATCTCCGGCAACTATGCGCTCGTGTCAGTGCCTGCGCGCGGCGATCATTGCGGCGCGGTTATCGGCAAGGACGGTTCTGCTGCGTATGTTGGTCATACCAACTATTGGTCATCTGCTGTGAGCGGTTTGCTCGGTGCAGCACCCGGCATGACGAGTGCCGACGGCGATCTGACCTGCGCGACGGCTGTTGTGCATGTTTCTGCCGGTAAGGGTGCAGCGACAGTTCCGGCATCTGCGCTGCAGCAGCGTTGGAGCGGCAGCAAGGCGGTTCTGAGCGCCGACCTGTCCGATACGGTTTCGGCTACTTCTGACGCGATCCGTGTCCGTGCTTCGGGTTCTTCCGTTAATCTGTCTTCTTCCGAAGCCGGCGCATTCGGCGATTTGCAGTACAGCGTTTCGCTCAGTGCACCTGCCGGTGTTCGCGGCGAACAGGCAACTGCGCGTGTTTCTGTACCGGTGTATGTGACGGAATCTGCCGGAAACGGTGCCGGCACATCGGCCAAGAATCCGATCGTGCTCACTTCTTACAGTCAGATGAAAATGATGAAGTACGCGCCCGATGCGCATTACAGACTCGGCGCAGACATCACGCTCGGCGACGACTGGATGCCGGTTGCTTTTACCGGCACATTGGACGGCAACGGTCATACCTTATATATCTCTATGCCCGTGTTTTCCTCCGTCCGGGGCAGCCGCAACGATCGCGTAACAGACGATCATTGGATATCCCTGAGCACCAATCTCGCTTCCGGTTATATCTACGAATTGAATCTTGTACCTGTTTCGCGTGTGGATGGCGGTGCGTTCGGCACGGTCAGCAACGCGACACTGCGCGATATCAAATACGCTGCTTCGACGGAGTACGAAGACGGCTTTGTTCTGCTGTCCGCATCCAGGAGCGGCGCCCTGATCGATACGCTCTCCGGCAACGATTTCCTGTACGGCTGCTCGGTTTCCGTACCGATCGCAGTGACGGCCATGAAGTCCGACGGTATTGCGGCGCTGGCCGGTTGCGTAACGGCCGATCATTTGCTCGCACAGCAGTGCTCGGCGGCATCCCTGATTTCTCTCGATAAGAACCTCAGCAAGGTCGGCGGTCTGTTCGGAGATATGTCCGCTGTTCACGGTTCCGCGAAGCTGGTGGGTTGTTCTGCAACGGGCTGCGTCTATGTGACGGCTTCCGTCAAGGATGTGCTGGCAAAGATTATGATCGGCGCTGCGGGCAACACCGTCACGGCAGAGGGGTGCAGCTATCGCGCTGCATCGGTAAGCGGCTGCTCCGCTGCAGTATCTGCCGCGCCGTTCACAGCGGGAATCCGCGAGATCAAGGATGCACCGAAAACCGCAGGCAGCAAGGCTGCGCCGGAAGAGATCATCATTCCGGAGGTTCTGGAAGAAGACAATCTCGACACGGCAAGCTTCAATGATTTTGAGCTGGATCCCTATACGGAAAACGGCAATACGGTTTACCGCCTGCAGTCCAAGGCGGATATGGAAAACCTTGCCGGCTTGATTGCAGATGTGGCAACAGCGCGCACGGCGATCTATGAGCTGTGTGCCGATATCAATATGCAGGGCGATACGTTGATGATGTCTGATTCGGCGGCAACCGCTTTTGAAGGCACGTTCCGCGGCGCGACGAAGCCCGGCGGCGGCAAGTATACAATCTACAACTTTACGATTTCGTCGACCAGCGTCGCAGCCGGTATGTTCTGCTACGCAAACGGTGCGACGTTTGACAATTTCGGCATCGGCGTTTCCGGCGCATCTTATTCTGTCACGGCATCGTCTACACAGGCGGGTCTGGCCCTTCTGGTCGGCTTTGCGGACTATAACGGCTCGACCGGTACGAATACACAGTGCTCGTTTACAAATATTGACATTACAAACTGCCTCGTCAGCAGCACCAAATATGCAGCAACGACCGTATCACTCTCCAATGTCTCGCAGGCAGGTGCGCTCGTCGGCTGTTTGTGGAGTGCTGCTACAGGTTCTATCTATACGATTGACCATATCACGGTCAAGGATACGACCGTCAAGAATGACGGTACAGGCGGCGCGTGGGCGATCGGCGGTCTGATCGGTGACAGCCGCTGCGCATCCGGTACGGTATGTATCGGCGGAACCGGAGCGCGTTCTATCGTGATGGAGCATGTGACCGTCCGCGGCTTTGGCTGGGTCGGCGGTATTCTCGGCAAGGCGGGCAACGTGCTGCCGAGCTCCAGCGCAAACCAAACGACGGGTATTGTCAGCCCTTCGGACAACAGCGGTATTCTGATACGGAATGCTGTCGTTTGCGGCAATGCCAACGGCGATTCCCTGATATCGGCCGGAGCGGGCGACGGCTACGGCGGCAGCGTTGGCGGTGTTGTTGCCAGTGAGACTGTGGCAATCGGCAACGCGTCTATTACGGGATGCACGGTTTCGGATACCAGCATCGTATCCAACAATGATGTAAGCAGCGTTACAAACTACTACACGGAAACCGGCGGTATTGCCGGACATTTCGGCGGCACGGTGCAGAACTGCACGGTCGAGGATTGTACGATCACTTCCTGCACGCCCGGCGGCATTGTCGGCCGTTCGTCCAGAAAAGCGGCGTCAGCAGCCGGCACGCATTTGGAGATTACGAACTGTAAGGTAATCGGCGAAACGACGATCAATACGCCGAGCGAAATCGGTTCCAGTAACGCTGAAGGCGGCGGTATCGTCTCCGGCGGACGCGTCGCAGAGATTGTTGTTGAGCAATGCGGCGTGGGTCCCGATGTTTCCGTGTCCGGTTCGTTCAAATACTTTGGCGGCATTGTCGGTTATTCCGCCTCGAGCACATCAGGCAGTTATTGGTCTACGACCATTTCCAATTGCGTTTCCTATGCATCGGTCAACATCACCGAGAAGACGATCAATCAATCTGCGGTCGGCGGCGTGATCGGTTATTCTCTATTGTATGCAAATAAACTGAAAATCAGCGACTGCGTCGTTGGCGGTATGCTGGATCTGGCAGCTCCTGACTCGACCGGCTCAAACTCTGGCGGCTATGTCGGCGGCGTGATCGGCTGGATGGGCTCTTATACGAACTGCACGGATCTTATCAAGAATTGCACGGTTATGGCCTCGCTCAACAGCCGCATTCAGAATCCGGCGGCAGAGAAATCCGGCAAACTCATCGGTAACGTTAATGGCGCGGCTACAGGCTTCTTGGCGCAGACAAATTTGCCGAATGTGCTTCCGGGCAACGTAATCTCGAGTGAACCGGCTTCGGACGACTGCTCATATATCGGCAGCTACGGTACCAGCACAAAGACGCCGTTTGACAATCTCGGAAGAACGATTTCAAGCGTGACGGACATCAACAGACCGACCCGCAATACATCGGATCCCACTCTAAGCGCAACCTTCCCGTATATTCACAACTCGACCGATCCCGTCGAGATCGACGGCGACGTGAGTGCGGTTGCTTCCGTGACTCCGACCAATGTCGCTTCCGTAGCCAGACTGGCCAGCTACAATCACACCGACGCATCCGTTCCGATGTATGCCGGCTGGACTTCGACGTCTAACAACATTGTGGCGGTGAAGGATACTTCAACCACATCGACCGTTGTGATCGAGGGTAAAAAGAGCGATTCCGCAGGTGTGCGCAGCGCTTATACGATCGCCTGCTCCGCAGGTGCGGGTACCGCTGTTTCAGACGCCAACGGTCTCTTCCTGATCCCCGGCACAAACGAGGTCGCGCTCATCCACGCGCTCATTCCCGTGACCTGTAGTAATATTGCGGGCGTTACGCTCAGCGGATCTGGTACATCATCCGATCCGTTCCTGATTCATAACCTGGATGAGCTTGACTCGCTGCGTTCGCGCGACCTGTCGCTCGGTGAGTATTACGCGATCGCGAACGATATCATCATTGATCCGTCTGTGTTTGAAAACGGCGGCGACTACTACAAAGACGGCAGCTTCTTCCAGCCCATTATCGGCAAGAACGATACCGTATTCAACGGCACGCTGACCGGCGCTTACGACACGGCCAATGCGCAGATCGACTCGACCGGCGCTGTGATTCACACGATCAGCGGGCTGCAGATCGGCGGCTCTGCGTCCAATACCGGTGTGTTTGCCCAGACGAACGGCGCAACCATCAAGAACATCGAGTTCTCCGGCGCGACGATTTCGTCGAGCGGCAGCAAGGTCGGCCTTGTTGTCGGTGACGTAACCAATACGACATTTGACAAGATCCATGTTACCGCTTTGCAGACAGAGGATCCCGATACCCACGAAATTACAACAACAAACACCACTGTGTCCGGTACGAACACGGTTTATGCCGGCACGCTCGCAGCCTATGCGGTGGATGCAAAAGTGACCAATACCGTGGTCAGCGACGTTTCTGTCAGCGGCGCGTACTTTACGGGCGGCCTGTTCGGTCATGCCCATGCATCCGGTACCGCGAACCGTGAAAACTCGATCAAGGGTACGACCATTACAAACCTGACGGTTTCCTCACTGCAAACGACATATAACGGCAAGGTTGACGCTGCGGCAGGTATTGCGGCGGAGTTTGCCGGTACACTCGGCGACACAGGCAGCGCCAATGCCACGACCATTTCCGGAACCGGCTCCATTACCGGCAGTGTGGCTTCCGGTCTTGTCGGTCTGGTTGATGAGACCGGCGACGGCGTGTGCGCCATTCAAAACGCTTCGATCAGCGGCACATATGCGATTACCAGCACGCGCAGCGTTCTGGCGCAAGCAGCCGCTGCAGGCGTGGTCGGCAAAGTGCGCAAGGATAACAGCGATGACGGCACCGCTACACCCGCCGTGGATCTGGACATTGCAGACTGCACAATCGGCAGCGGTGTGACCATCACAGCCCTGTATTATGCCGGCGGCATTCTGGGCAGCAGCGGTCTTGTCAATGGTACAATTGACATCGACGACTGCCAGACGCAGGCATCGGTGCAGGCGAGCGCGGCAGTCGGCACGCTTGCGGGACGCGTCTACGATCTGGACGGACTGCATATCGACGACTGCACGGCAGCCGGTTCACTGACCATCACAGGCAGCACGCCGCAGGCCACACAGGGCGCGATCGGCGGTGTGATCGGTTTGGCTGAGAATCATGCCAAATCCTCCGTGACCGCTTTGGTTTCCGACACGCTGATTATCGTACAGCAGGGCAGCGCTGCGTCGCACGGTGTGATCATCGGCAGCGTGACGACTGGTGTTCTGCCGACGAACCTCGCGAATTCCCCCTTCGACCATGTGTATTATTCGAGCTATCAGCAGGGCGTCATGTCCGAAAGAAAAGACAGCATTACGGCCTATCACCTTTGCGGCGACGGCGCTGTGAGCGAAACATACACTGCCTATGCGGCGACTTGCTTCGATATGCAGGAGCAAATCATGTATAAGGCCGGTACAAACGAGTATGTCAAGCGTCTGCCGCTTACGGCAGAGCCGCTGCAGCTTGCGAGTGACAGCATTTACCTTTCCTCCACGTTCACGGATGATAATTCGGGTGACAGTAAGTATTTGTTCGAGAGCTTTCTGGCGCCGACAAGCGTTTCCGGCGATACGTTTTCATTTGTACTTGACAGCATCCATCCGGAAAATCAATCCGAAACACTGTTTACGTACGATGCTGTAACCAGAACGTTCACGCTGGTCGATTCCGGCGAAGATCCGGCTGTCTTTGACTATCAGAACGGTATCAAGGTCTGCTTCTTCGTCAACGCTTCCAACATCAAGGGCGAGGGTACACCGAGCGCCCCGTTCCTGATCGAAGAGATCGGGCATTTGAAATTCGTCATGAAGTATCCGACTTCATGCTTCATCCTGGCGCGCGATCTGGACTTCAGCTCGACTGCGGGCGAGGCAGGACCTGACTGGGCTGCCGCATGGGACGTGCAGGAAGCGTCTGGAGATCCGGAGGTCACGAATGACTGGCTGCATACGCTGATGACGACGCCATTCAGCGGACATCTGGACGGCGAATTCTATGAAAACTATGATGAGAATAACAGCACCAACAGCACGTATCCCGGCTATTACGGGAGCATGGTGCATCATTCCATCAAGAATCTCAGTGTCTCGTCCGGCGCTGATCTCGTCGGTTTCTTCCCGACACTCGCTTCCGGCGCAGTTGTGCAGAACCTGACGTTCAGCGGCTGCTCGTTCACATCTACTGCGGCGAGATCCGGCGGTTCGGCGGGTAATGCCGGCGTGCTGACCGGCGAAAGTTCTGCGACAACCGTTTCCGGCATCAAGGTCGAAAGCTCCACGGTTTCGGCAAACGGCCATGCCGGTGCGATTGCCGGTGTTTCGTTTGGAACGATCTCGGATTGTCTGGTTGATTCCGGCACAAGCGTGACCTCGCAGCACTGCGCGGGCGGTATTGTCGGCGGCGGTGCGAGCGTAACGAACTGTCGCGTGCAGGGCGCTTGTGTGATTACAGGTACACAGTATGCCGGCGGTATCATCGGCGGCACGATGAATCTCGGCACGGCGGCGCAGGACGGTGAATGGCCGAACAACAGCGGCTATACTGCGCAGCGCGCGGCGCTGGTCGATGCATCAATCAGCGGTTGTTCCGTGGCGGGTTCGACTGTTCAGACTGCTGAAACAACGACCGCGAGCAGAGCTGGCGGTATCCTGGGCTGCGCAGAGTACGGCGATTCCGATTACCGTACAATTTCGATTACCAATTGCAAGGTGGATGCGGTCGATACGCCTGCGGCGAACAGATCATCCATCACGGCCAATGTGGACAGTACGGATGCGACAAAGCAGCAGAATACGGCCGGCGGTATCCTCGGTTATATGCAGCCGTACTACAGTGGCTTGGAGATCAGCGGCTGCCAATCCTATGCGAATGTCCGTGTTTACGGTGCGTCACTCGATGATGGCCAGACGTTTACGTCTGCGGCCGCGATATTCGGCGGCTCAGAGGTCGGAACCTATTACCAGATTTATCATGACGGCGCTTTGGCATTCCGCATGGTCAATAACGTCGGTTCCGGCGCGGTGTATTCGCCGATGTATGCCGGCGGCATTGTCGGAATTGTACGGTTCACTTTGACGAGCAGTTATAAGAGCTATAAGATTCCGAATCTTTCCGGTACGCCGACTTCTTCCGACGCGTTCATGAGCGGCAACATCGTCAGTTGTACTTTTGAGCAGACTGCAGGGAATACCACCAATACGATAAATGACTCGGTCAAGTATTTCGGTATTCTGTTCGGCAAAGTGTATACGAATACCTTTGCAGACGGCGCGACTGCCGCGAATTATGAGAATCGCATTTTCGACAATTACTTCTCCGGCGACGTGTGCAATACGGGTAACGGCAACGAGAATATCGGCGCATACGGAGATCCGTCCGGCATTACCGCCTGCATTTTGTATGATGTGGCGGAAGGTCTGAATCCGGCTAACAATGAAATACCGCCTTCGTCCTTTACGATCGGCAACGGTTATCCTGATTCGGGTTATACATTCGATGAAGCAATGATCGGCAAGAGTGCGGACGACACGTATCCGGCCACGATCAATAAGCCTGCTCACCTGATCTTCAATCAGGTCAGTATCACGAAGTCGGGCAATACGGCCAGTGTCGACTTTGCGGCTGCGAGCGGCACAAACACGCTTCTGGTCTGGAGCGGCGCCGCTGCAGCGCAGCAGCATACGCTGTCTCTCAGCGTTTATGCTACGCCGGCGACTTCGCAGTATTACAGTGCGAGCATATCTGCAACAGCGCTCGACGGACTGAAAGCGGTTTCTCTGAGTATCGCGAAAGATCCGGGCCGTGCGAAAAACCACAAGCTGGTTGCGGATCTCGGTTACGGACTGCTCGTAGACATTCCGCTCAGCAGCGGATCGACCGAGGACGGTTCCATCGCGCATCCGTTTACGATTCCGGATGCGGAGACGTTTGCGGACTACTTCTTTGGCGTCAGCGCTGCGGATTCACAATTCACCTATCTGGGCAACCATTATTTACAAACGGCCGACATTTCATTTGCGGATATTCTGATTGAAATCGGCAAGCTGGATTCGTCGACTGCGCGCAGCACACACTTCTCGCCCATCGGTTCGTCCGCGACCGGCGGCAGCTTCTATGGCGGCTACGACGGCGGCGGATTCCGGATCTATGATTTCCGCTACTCCACCAAGGACAACAATGCAGACGTCAATATTGAAGATGTCGGTTTGTTCGGATATGTTAGCGACGTAGTCGCTGAACAGACAGGCGACTATCGTCTGCGCAATCTCCATATCGAGCTGGCTTCCGGTGTTTACGGTCTGGACGGCACCACAAGTACGGCTGCGGCTGCGACTTCGAACGCCTATGATCTTGCCAGCGTGTGCGGCGGAACGAATACGGGCGGTCTCGTCGGCCGTTATGTATCGAATCTTCCGATCAAGAATTGCTCGGTTGTGTACGGCTGCGTACGCTCCGACCATTATGCAGGCGGCCTGGTCGGTACTGTGCAGCACGGCCGACTGGTGAACTGCTTCACGTCGACCATGGTTCGCGTGTATGACGACCTGAATACAGTGGACATTCCGGCAACCATTCCTCTCGAGACTTACTGCGCCGGCGGACTGATCGGTGCGCAGGCAATAAATCAGCTCGCAAGCACTTACTTTGAAAACTGCTTCAGCTCTTCGGATGTTCTTGCTCCGAAATTTGCGAGCGGTTTCCTGGGTCACGTGGACGCGGATCGGTTTGTGGAATTGAACAATTGCGCCTGCACAGCGACAACGACTTGCTTCGCAAAGGTGAAGCAGGGCGCATCGCAGAACGTGGAATACGACGACTTCGGCACGCCGCTTGTGATCGGCCATAAGGGCGACCCCAGCCATACGGTTGGCGGATACGTGACGGCATCGAATGTGTTTGTCGGCGGTCTGAATGCGACCGAGTACGCCAATCTCGGCAGCGGCACCACCGTCTCGCAGAAGTACCCGACGCTCTTTGGCGACGGCGTTCTGCGTAACGGCAGCGGCAATATCTTCTACGACGCGGAAACGATCGGCCGAATTACGATCCCGAACGGTACGGCAATTCCGAGCATTCTGCGTGCGGACGGTTCGCTGTACGACGGCTGGGACACGAGCACAGCGACGCCTGCCGCAAATCAGGGATGGGTCACAAGCGCGGGCAAGACGACAGCAGATCTGGTTGACGCCGACTTTGACGGCTTCTCGCAGGATACGGTCAACTGGAGTTATACAGAAGGTCTGTATCCTGTGCTGCAGATGAAAGTGGCCGCTCAGGGTGAAACCGTCGATGCCTATGACGCCTTCAGCACAAGTCAGGATCCGTACTATACGGCATTTTCCAAGTTCGCTTCTCTGCCTGTCTTCGTAGACGAGCGTGAGGCAGACGACGTTGAGGCGAGCAGAACCTATTTCGGCATTACGTATCCGACCTATCTTCCGACGAGCTTCGCCGGGGAATCGAATGTGACAATCTCTGTTGCTTCTTCGACATACACTGCCGGCAACAACGGCACCTACAGCAGCAGCTACGACTATAAACTGGTCGGCAACGGCGCTGTGACGGCCGGTGTCGTGCACGGAAACACGGATATGGATACGGATCTGCTGTTTAATACGCACATCGCAGACAAGACATTCATTCTGCGTAACACCTATCTCGATTACGGCTCCTGGCATAACGCCGTTACGCGCAATCTGAAGTCTCCCTATATTCAGGCGAGCGCTGGATTGCTCTCGCACACCGTTGAAGACAACGGCGGCACGCAAACGGTCACGGTGCCGATTTTCCGTCAGATCCGCATCGGTCTGCGCGGCAGCAGAAACACAGTGTATATTGCGACTGAGCGTCAGCTTCGCGCCCTGTCGTCGGCAGACATCGGCAAGTTCGCACCGCTCAGTTCTGCGGTCAGCACGAACAAGAACATCCGTCTTTGCGCCGATATCGAGATGCGTCCCGCGCCGACCGGCAGCGAAACAGATCAGCGCGTTTCCTTTACGCCTATTGCCAACTATAAAGGCGGAAGCGGCGACAGTTCGGAAGGCGCGTTCAGCTTTGACGGATGCAACTGCTCGATCGACAATCTCTATATTGATACGGTCAATGACGGTATCAGCGGCAACGAAACCAATACCGGTTTGTTCTCCGTCCTCGGCGGAACCGGTGCAGGCGACTCGCTGAGAATCAGCAACCTGATCCTGCGCAATGTCGATATCACCGGCGGCGATTCTACCGGCGCGCTCATCGGCAAAGGCGATAAGCACAGCAAGGTCGACAACTGCATGGTGATCGGCGGTACAGTGACCGGCGGCGACCAGACCGGCGGTATGATCGGCAGCATTCCTGTCGACGGCGACGGATCGACACAGTCGCTCAAACGTCTGGCTGTAGTCGGCGTGGACGTGACCGGTACTACCAGCAACGCCAGCAGCATGGGCGTCGGACTGCTTGCCGGCTCCCTGAGCAAGGTTTCGGTAGACAGCGTTTATGCAGTCGGCAACGTAACGAGCAATGCAAACTATGTCGGGGGCCTTGCCGGCAATGTGAACAATGTGACCACGAGCGGCGTTGTGACTTCCGGCTATGTGCAGACGACGCTTCCTGCCGGTAAAGCGGGCGGCGTGTTTGGCACGATGCTTGGCGCTTCGACGCTGAATAACGCAGAGTCCACGGCCTTTGTCAAGGGCGGCGACGGCGCAATGCTCGGCGGTATTGTCGGCAATCGCAGCGCAGGCACAATCGCGAGAGTGGTTTTCGCGGGCAGCCTGAGTGCTATGAGCGACGCCGGTACGGGCGCACGCAGCACCATCTGCGGTTCCGGTACAACGGGCATCACCACAGCGATTTACGATACGTCTCTGAATACAGCATCTTTGGCTTCGGATTCCACATATACCGGCTTGATGACGGATCAGATCATTTCCGGCAGCGACTACAGTCTGGACAGCACTTGGACGTTTGACACGGCGAACGAATATTATCCGAATCCTGTTTCGATTGTCTCCGTCAAGGCAAAGGATTCGCCTGACACGCTCGATCACGTGATTTCCGAAGAATTCAAGGCAGGCCTGAGCTTTGCGCTCGCGCGCATCGACTTCTCCTACGCCGGAAGCGCCGGCACTGCCGACTACTACACGCAGATTTCTGCACTTTCACCGGTGGGTGAAAATGCAAACGATACGGTCGCGCTTGTCTCTACGGGCTATGTGACCAATACGCCGAGCAAGTCCTATCTCGTCAACCCGCAGTCCGGATCGACGACGGTTGCGAATCAGTTGGTCTCAAATGCGTACGAGAAGGATAAGATGACGGACGTCCGCGCCGAACTGAGCACCGCTTCCGGTGCGACGTTTGAAGGCGTCGCGGCGCATACCATCTACCGCTATCTAGAAGTTCCGGTTGTGCGTACGGTGCAGGTTACCTACGAAATCGGCTATGCGTCCGGATTGACCGCCACCGGCGCCAACACGATCGGCCTGAGCCTGATTACGGACAGAAGCGGTACGAAGTACGCTTCCAACGCCGTGACCAGCCAGAGCCAGGATGTGAATAACGGCAATTCCGTTCAGTTTGAGAAGCTGCTCTGCCAGAGCGGTATCTCGGTGAACACCATCCTGCCGGACGGCTATACAGCGACGTACAGCGTGCCGACGAACAACACATCACATACAACGTCCGGCGCTGTTTGGGACAGCACAAACAACTGTATCGACATCAGCGGTGTGTCCGACGACTACAGCGATACGGTGAATGTACGTTTGATTGTGACGATCAGCAAGGATCCGGGTTGGGGTCTGCGCGATCTGACCGCGGCTTTACCGGGCACTGTCTCCGGTTCTTGAGCATAGTTTTTTCAGAGTATTTCGGGAGTTGATACGCTATGAAGCACTTCGATGATTCAGCCAAAAAGTTAATAAAGAATGTTGCTGCTTTGTGTGTATCAGCTCTCATTCTGATTGCTGCGACTGTCGCATGGTTCTCGTACGCGAAATCGGCATCTGCGGGCGCTTTCACAGGTACGATCGCGTCGCAGCAGACGACGGAATACTTTGCATTGCCCGAAACCGCAATTTTGTACAACGTGACGACAGTCGGTACAGGCACAGCCAATGAGCACCAGGAGTTTGTGATACAGGACACGTCGGGTACGGCGGTGTCGAATGCGATGCAGAATCAGGCCGAGTCGTCGAGTTGGACCAAGACCTCGGCTTGGGGGATCTCTTCTCTGTATCCCGGTGTTTACAGGGCATACAAGATGGAAGAGAAGGGCAGCAGTGTCAAGCCCTCTTTCCACATGAGCGTGACCTGTGCCAACGACGACAACAACCATACTGCGCTGAGGAGCACCTATCTCGAAGCGCGCGCATACTCGGTCACGACGACCACAAGCGGCGGCAACACGACCACGACTTACACACAGGTCGGCGCGATCTGCGACTCGTTATATAACCTGCTGCTGGTTGTGGACGAAAATTCGGGCACGTCCAGCGTGGGTACTTCGATCGACGCGGTGTTGTCCGATACGCCTGCCGAAGGCGGCTTCATCGTGGTCATCGACATCGGCGTTCCGGGTACGGACGTCAGCAGTACACATTCGACGCTGCGCACGCTCGGCGCATCGATTTCGCTGAGCAACGTCAGCAGATCGACCACTTTATGAAAAAAATCGTCAATATCCTTAACCGCCTTCTGACAATTCTTTTGATCGCGGTGCTTGTATTTGGAGGATATGTATTTGTAAAAGTGCTGCGCGCCGGCAAGGAACGTGTGCCGTCGGTGTTCGGCTACAGTTTCATGCAGGTGGCGACCGGCAGTATGGAACCGACGATCCAGACAGGCAGTCTGATCATCGTACGCGAGACCGGCGCAGAGAACATACAGGTCGGCGATGTGATCACGTTTTATTCGTCTGATCCGCTGATCGCGGGCAAGCCCAACACGCACCGTGTTGTGGCAGTCCGGCAGGAGAACGGTCAGCCTGTATTTACGACGCGCGGCGATGCCGCGCAGCAGGACGATCCCTATCCGGTTTATCCTGCGCAGCTAATTGGTGTTTTCTGCCGCAGTTTTTCTGTCGGTAATCTTGTACAGATCCTGCACAGCCCGTACTTCTTTTTCTTCGTGCTGGTTGTTCCGCTGATCGCGGTCATATTTGCGGAGGTTGTACGCGTGAAAAAGACCGCGGAGGAAAAGCGGGAAATAGCTTTAGAAAAGGAAAAGGCAGACGATGGAAAAGCTTCGTGAGCGCTTGAGCCGGATCTTGTTCCTGTTTGTGTGTATCGTTTCCGTTGCGCTGATCGGCATTTCCCTGCTGCCGCGTGTGTTCGGATACATTCCGTGCAGCGTGCATGATGACAGTATGCAGGCGGATTATCCGCCGGGTGCGCTGGTTCTTGCAAAGCCGGTTGCATTCTCGCAGATCGCCGTTGAAGACGTTCTGGTCTTTCAGGATCCCGATACCGGCGGCTGCTTTGTGCGGATGGTTCGTGCGTTTATGCCGAACGAGTATCTGGTCACGGCGCCGGCGCTTGACGTGTCGGTCGATCCGATGGCGTCTCCGTACAAAAGCGTCGTCGGCAGAGCGATGCGCTGTATTCCGTTTTTAGGTTATCCGTCCATTTGGCTTCATACGCTTTGGGGCAAAGCGATTCTGGCTTTGCTGTATATCATCTGGATCGCTGTCGAGATCGAAGTCCGCAGCGCATCCAAAAGGAGAGAGACGCCCACATGAAGATCCGGAGAATTCTATGTATCGTGCTGTCGATTGCGGCGGCATGCAGCCTTATGCTCATGCGGGACAGTGTAGCGTGGTTTGAGATGAGAGATAGCACGCCCGTGACCGGTTCTCTCGTGTTCGAAGAACTGGATTTTGATATTATCGGCAAACTGCAGTCCTATTATTTCAAAGCAGATACCGGCGATGACAAATACATCATTACGGATCAGAACCTAATCACCGACAACGAAGGCAAGATCTCCATCGTTAATCACTCGACGATCGCCACGGACGTGCGCTTCCGCGTCGTATACAGCAAACCAGGCGTATCCGCGAACGATGGTATGGTCAATTATACTGCGGATGCAAGTGATTATCTGACCGTTACTCCGGCCAGTGGCTGGGGCACGGTGGTCAATAATGAATCCACGTCAAATCCGGATTCCAACGGTTACTTTTACCGGTCCTTTGCTGCCGGTTCCAAGAATAACACTACGCCCGTTGACATGATCACGAATATTTCTTATTCTGAACTCGCAACGGATGAGGCATCGCGTAATGCATATCTTCCCACAAGTAATGGCGAAGTTGACGCCTTTGACGGTACCGTTCGTGTGGAGATCCAGGCCAAGCAGCAAAATTACGTCGACTGGACGACCATCGGTGATATTCAGATTTCATGAGGCGCGTTTCGATTCTGCGGATCGTCCGCAATGTGTTTCTGATCGTCATGCTCCTGGTGATCGCGTTTACTGCCGTAGTGCTGCTGAGCGGGGCAAAAGCGTTTGCCGTTGCCTCGGACAGTATGGCGCCGAGGCTCCATCGCGGCGACGTTGTCTTCGTACGGCATGCGGATTTTGAAAAGCTCGCCGTCGGCGACGTGATCTCGGCGCAGTTTCCGAAAGAAGACGGCATCTTTACGCACCGCATTGTCCGTGTGGACGCGAAAAAGCAGCAGGTCTACACGCGCGGCGACCACAACATGAGCGACGATCCGATGCCGACCGACGCGTCGCATATCATCGGCAAGCTGTGGTTCTCGCTGCCGTATCTGGGATTTATTTCTTTTGGTATCCAGAATTATACGCTTATCTATATTCTTCTCGGTGTAGCGATCGCGCTGATTGCGCTGCGCTTTGTCATAACGCTGCGCAGAAAAACCGAAAGCTGAGGTGTCAGTTATGCAGAAAAAAAGCAAAACGATCTTTACAGCTGTAGTGACGGTACTGTTTGTGCTGTCCGTCAGTTATTTTGCGTTGCTTGCGCCTACCACAGCTTGGTTTTACGAGCAGGATTATACTACTGCGAACTACCAGTTTGAGTTCGGCAATTTCAACATGACCGAGCAGGAGCACTCACAGGTCTCGCAGACGACGGTTCCGCTGCGTGCGGCAACGCGTTTTGCTGATACGGGCGAAGTCCTTTTTGACGAAGTGGTTCATGTTGTCAAGGTAGACGTAGCAAACACAGGTGCAGTGAAAGGTCAGGTAGCGGTTTCTGTCAGCAAGAACGGAGACAACAGCCCTGATCTTCCGTCATGGCTCAAGTGGTATGTGTGCGAATCGTCGTCAGCAAGCGAGATCGCAGAAGCGTCGGTTACAAATTCCATAAACCAAACAAAGGGGAATTTCAAGAACAGGATTGAAGCGATGTTGACCACCGCAGGTGTTACCACGCAAAATTACAATACGTTCGCATCCGATGCGGATTATGAGACGTATAATGCGACGGCGATCACTGCGCTGAATGCGAACAACGCGCAGCCGATTGCTGTGGACGCTGGTGCTTCAAAGATCGTGTACGTCGTCTTCTGGGCGGAATACGGGATGCTTGCCGGAGAGAACGTTGGTACAGAACAGAACTCCGTCCGATTTGACGCGGCGACCGACGCAGTGACGCTCGGCGATTATCCCGTTGCGATCGAGTTTACGGCATCGCCGTATACCGGCGCTACGCAGAATATCTCCGTGACCAACACAATGGAGACAGCGTACAATGTCCTTATCTATCTGAACGGCAGCGAAACGCCCTATAAGCAGTCTCCGGCCAACCAGTTCAGCGGCAACATTGCTGTTGCTGCCGGCGCCACTGTGAATATCCCGCAACCGGTCGGCACATCGTTCAAGCTGGTGCTTTCCACGAATACCGGCGCCGCGCACCTGGTCAACACGAACGACACCGGTACCATAAGCGGTCAGTATGATCATATCGTGACTGATACGGTGTCAACACACGGCAATGCCTACAGCATCGTTGCGACACAGGCTTCTCAGGGCGACTGAGCAGCGTCGCAGCGACTCCCTTCAGATAGAAAACAGTGCAGCAGGGGGAATTACCTTTGAAAAGCAAAACCTTTCGCAAATCGCCGACCGTACTGATCGTGGCAATCGTCGCGGTCGTGCTGGTCGTGGCTGTGACGTTCGCTTCAATCTATCGTGTGAGTGAATCGGTCAATCGTGTTTTCTCAATCTCCAACCTCGTGGCGAGCGCGGATATTTCATTTTTCGGCGGCGCGGATGTTTCGGATTACCAGACCGAATACGGCATCAAGGCCTCCGCAGACCCGCTTGCGCCCAACTACATCGGCAAGCTGCGCGTGAGCGTGAAGTACAAAGGCCAGGGCGTGGGACTCATTCGCGTGCGCATTGCGGAGGAGTGGAGCACAACCGCAAACAGCGTCCGCAGAGTTCTTCCGTTCAAGCTGCAGCTTCCCTACACGATTGATTCGCCCTATATCACCGGCCAGGACTCCGGCAACGCAAAAAAATGGTTCGACAACCGGGACAACGATCAGCATTTCTACTATGCCACACCGGTGCGCTGCACCTCGAACTCTGTTGAAAAGACCATTCCGCTGATCAGCGGCGGTCTTGCCGGCAGCTTCAACACCAACCTGCTTCCTGCCGGTGCGGATATCCACGTCGTCGTGGAGGCGGACGTGGTACAGGTCAACCGCTATCCGCAGTACTGGGGCTTGGATCATCTGCCGTGGGTGGGCGGCGTGTCCCTGACGCAGGAGGATCTGTCCGCCTGATTGCCCGGATTCGTCATCGTTAAACAGAATGGTTTTTTGCCGCGATTTGGCGGGCAGCGCTCTGCTTGTCGGGTTGCGGCATTTTTCATAGGATAAGGAGCGTCATTGTGGCCAAACCGAAACGCAATCCCGCAAAGCCGAATGTGAACCGGAAACAAGGCGCGGGTCAGAAACCCGATACGAAACAAAAACCGGCTGCGAACGGCAAACAAAATGCCGCTCACAAACCCGAAACCAATCCCCGGAAGGGCGCGAACCGGAAACAAAACACGGATCGTAAGCCGAAAGAAAAACGCACCGATTCGCGCGTACTGCTGCGGCGCGCGCTGATTGCGCTGCTGTGCGCCGGAATCTTGTCCGGCACACTGCTTGCAGCATTTTCCATACGCGGCGAACTGCTGCAGCGCAGGCTGCCTTTTGTATTCGGCGGTCAGATGCAGCGCACTTGCATCTTCGACATGGATCTGGGCGAGGAAGAATTTCGGCTGCGCATGCAGAACACCAAACGTCACGGGCAGACGACTGCTTTCAAGTATTTCTGCAACGACGTGCTGGCTCTGCCGTCCGCGCATGAGGGCGGCGTCATCATGTTCGGCAGCCCGGCCGACAACGACTGTGTGCTGATTCTGACGATCGTAGATGATGAGGGGCGGATCGTATACCGCTCGGACGGCGTGGCGCCGGGCAAATACATCACCATGATCAATCCGGCCATATCCCGTGAGAACGGGAATTGTCTTTGTCGCGCGTATGTGACCGGCTATGAGATGACCAAGCATGGCTATGTCTGTATCGGTACGCAGTATTCACGCCTGACCGTGCAGTTCGGAGGTGCGCAATGAGCAAGACGAGGAATACAGAAACCGACTTTACCACAAAGAAAATCGTCATTATGTCGATCGCGCTGCTGCTGTTCTGTGCGATCGTTTCGATTCTGTTCACAGCCAATGCGGACGAGAATCGCGCGGCGCAGTTTATCCGCGGCCGCTTTGAACCGAAGGCAAAGGCACAGGACGGCATGCTCGAAATCGAAGGCGTGGACGCCATCGGCGAAGTGCCCGAGGGCGAGATCCGCTATTATATCAACAAGGAGCCGATTTTTCCGAGCGGCTATGAACGCGGCGACGTTCTGCTGCAGAATCCGGACAGCAGCATGTATTCCCTGCAGTTCCGGTTTTATCTCGCGGACGGCAGCAGCAGTGCGCCTGTGTATACGTCCGCACTGCTGCGTCCGGGTCAATACATCGACGGGGACAAGCTCGATCGCTACCTGCCGCCGGGATCGTATGCGTGCACCTATACCGCGACTGCATACGACCTGACGGACGAGACGGTTGTGTGCGGCTCGACCAGCGGATTGGTGACGCTGACCGTGATTTGCTGAATTGTGCGAAGTCGTTCAGCGTTTTCCGACGGACTGTTCCCGTTCGAGATCCATCCGATACGTCAGCAGCGCGTGCTGCTGATGCCGGCGGTATTTCGGCGGCAGATGCTTCCGGCTCAGAATTTCTTCAATGTCCGCAATGCGCGAACGCAGGTACTGCTCTTTCGTCATGATTTCGCTTCCTTTCGGTTATAGTTTTTCGTCCGAAAGGCGCGGGATGCATGACAATCATTTGAAAACTCATCAAGAAAAGGAATGAAAAAGATGATTGTAGAAAAAATCCCGATGCAGGGCGCGGGCGACGTTTCTCTGACTGCATACGTTTTGGAACCTTCGCCGGAGATGCCGAATATGACGCACCGTCCGGCGGTGCTGGTGATCCCGGGCGGCGGCTATCATTTCTGCTCCGACCGCGAGGCCGAACCGGTTGCACTGGCTTTTCTGCGCGAGGGATACAGCACGTTTGTACTGCGCTACTCCGTGCAGCAGGCGGCCGAGTGGCCGAACCCGCTGCGTGACGCGGAAAATGCCATGCGTCTGATCCGATCCCGTGCGGCCGAATGGGACGTCGACCCCGAACGGATTGCCGCGATCGGATTTTCCGCGGGAGGTCATCTGACGGCCGCACTCGGCACGATCGGCGAAGAGAAGCCGAACGCGCTGATCCTGGGCTACCCGTGCATCCTCGATGAGATGGATTGCATTGCCGAGTTCCATGCGCCGACGCTTGATTCGTTCGTGACGGCGCAGACGCCGCCGACCTTTATTTTTGCCGCGTCGGACGATACGTGTGTGCCGATCCGTCACTCGCTGCGTTTTGCGGCTGCGCTGGATGCGGCGGGCGTACCGTTCCAGCTTCATATTTTTGACCGCGGCGGTCACGGCTTTTCGCTGGCGACGCACGTTGTTGTGCCGCAGCCGCAGCAGCGCGCACTGCTGCGCGAGGACAGCCGCTGGATCAAAATGTGCACCGATTGGCTCAGCCGCATTTTCGGCCTGAATCCGCCGGCGGAAACGTGAACCGGCGCTAAACTGCATACGCATACAACAGATCCCTCTGCCGTGTCGGTGCGGCAGGGGTGTTTTTTGGTTCATCACGGATTTTTGTGGGATAGGATTGCATCCTTTGCACAAGCGCCATATCTTAGCCTCCCCTGTGTAAGGGGAGGTGGGCGCCGAAAGGCGCTCGGAGGGGTTGTCACATCAGACGCTATCTGAAAAGCAAAAACAATCCCTCAGTCAT